>CAZNLS010000150.1:0-5203 GCA_964573895.1 uncultured Clostridia bacterium | reverse complement strand
AATTCTTTATATGACTTTATCAGCATCCATCCTATCGTTACAAGTCCTGCTGCAAGGGAAATGAAAAACAGAACCATTACACCGTTTTGTGTATTTGACGAAAGAACTGGAAATTTTGAACTGTAATCAGCGAGAAAAATATCCCTGATATGGTTCCTGACAAAAACAAATAGAATCAAGGTTGAAAGCATTGATATCATAGCGGCATAATTCAATTTTTTATAGGAAAGATAAGCCGTGATAAACATCCCCAAAATGAACAGCAGATTGAGCCCTGTCCAGAACATGTCTCCCGAAGTGAATGGTATCCGCACTGTTTCCGGAAGGATGAAAATGTATATAAACCAGAAAGGAACAGAGCTTAAAATTGAATAGAGAGTTAAACCGTTTCCCAGTTCCAGCCCCTTTTTTGATTCCCGGAGACTACTCCTGATTTTGTAAAAGACAGATATGAACAATCCTCCGATAGAGAGAAGAAGGAAGATATAGAATAGAACTCTTGGAAAAAGAGTAGGGTCGGCTGTATTCAGGAAAAAACCTCCCATATGATTGAAGTAACTCTTCCATATTTTTGGTTTCATCGTAAGTGTATGAACATTGACCATGATAAATCCGGTCCAGATCAGAACGCAAAAAACAAATATTGATATGAATTTCCCTCTTATCAGATCCTTCCCGGTTTTGAATTTAACCCAGTAAGCACCATAATATCCTGCAATTAAAAGCAGAATCAGAAAGATCCAGAATATTCCAATGAATATCGTAGCAGGATAGAAAAAATTCCCATAGAGAACCTGGACAAAAAGAAGAGGAGCAACACCCAGATTTATTGTAAAAGCGATGGAAAAGGGAAGTATTTTTGACATCCTCTCCTTTACTCCGCTCCATTTCTTTGTGGTTTTTCCCCTTATATATCCAAAGATCACGGAAAATGATACTCCAAGCATTATTCCGGTCCCTATCAGATGCAGATAATATGTTAAGTAAAGGAGAAGGCGAAACCAAAATGAGGATACCGGTAGTGTATCCGGATCGGGAATTAGTTTAATTAGTTCGTTCATTTTTCACTCCTTAATTTCAGCAGGTATTCGGCCAGAGCTTTTTTCTCCTCTTCGGATCCTTCGAATTCGGGCATATCTTCGTTAAGCTGATTTAATTTTCCTATAGTTTCGATTATCTCTTCTAATGAATGGAATTTTTTTATTTTCGGTCGCATGGCATTTTCACCGTCGATTTCATGACAATCGGCACAATATTCAGTATAAACTTTGCTACCGTCTAATGTGGATAGAGCCTGCGTTTTTCGGGTAAATTTTCCCCCCGATTTTTCATAAAGCCATAAAGCCAGGGCTTTTTTCTCAAGGTCAGTCCCGTGAAACGCGGGCATAAATTTGGTAATACCCCGGAGTCCCCCGATAATTCTCTCTATCTTTTTTTTATCCCATCCTGATATTTTCCCCATAATATTGTTTTTTATTCCAAGTGAATGACATGAATAACACTCTATCCTGAAAATATCACCGCCGGCCTCTTTTATATTTTCTAAATTTATCTCTTTTATCTTCGACCATTTTGCATTCTCAAGGATTGAACTCTCTTTCAACCTCGGAGAATCACCGACTTTGATCTCATTTGAATACATATATCCTGATATAATATATGGTTTTCTCCCTGCTTCGCGGATGAATTCAAAGGCTCCGAAAAATATAAATATTGAAACCAGAATTACAACTGAGACGGGAAAATTGAGTTTTTTTGCCTTCCATAATGCGAAAATAAATAAAAGAAGAATAAAGACTGCCAGACTTATATAGAGATGAACAGCAGATGATTTCATTATGTTGGATGCACCTGAAATCCCCTCTTTTACGAACTCAGGCAAAGAAAAATAGTACCAGATAAGAGACGGGATCATACCTGCCAGAGAGATCATTATCCATTTCCCGTTGTACCTGACAAGATATTCTCTTTCTGATCCGCTGTATTTTCTCGAAGCTGTCAGTAATGCATAACTTCCTGCCAGTGCCAGACATAAAAATGTTCTGAATACAGTTGAGGAAAAATAGGTAGGATTAAATATTCCGTCCCAAAAGTTGCCTGTTTCAATCCATTTTCCCGGAGTTAACATGAAGGAGAGTATTGCATTGATGATAAGCAGGGATCCCCATGCTGCAGCAAAATATATCCATCCGATCATAAGGTGGGTTTTTTCAGATATTTTGCCGAAAGTGTAAAAATAGAGAAAAGCGGCAACAATTTCAACAACGAACAGAACCCACTCAATCGCCCATCCGAACACAAATGAGTGAATCAGGGTTGATGTTGCTCCGGGGTGAATAAGTGAAATTGTGAACCAGATACCCACTCCGGTGATTGCACCGAATACCATTGTTAACAACATAAAAAAAAGTGTATGCTTCTTTACATATTCAATAACAAATTTTTTCTTCTCTTCATACCCTTTCTTTTCTGTCAGGACAAGCCATAAACCCCCGCCGACTGCGAAATGAGAAACTATGACATGAATTATTGCTACGAATGCGATCAGTAGAGGTCCGCCTACATGCGGAATATACCATACCGGATAGTTCATACAGTCTCCTTCTATTTACAACAGGATTTTAATCTATTTTAATTAAAAATTAAACAATTGTAAATAAAAAAAAGATCGTAAATATCTTCTTGAATTGATACTTTTTTTAGCTTATATTTAAATTGACTTTACTTAAGCGGGTTGTTAAAATGCTGAGAAATTTATGAAAAAAGAAGAAAAATTAAAATTAGAAACACTTCGGAATGTTATAAAAAAAAGTAACGGACTTGTTATTGCCTTTTCCGGGGGTGTGGACAGCTCTCTGATAGCAAAAGTAGCTTTTGAAGAGTTGGGGAAAAAGTCTGTTGCCGTTACCGTAAATTCAGAAACACTTTCCGAAAGAGAGTTGAAGATAGCAAAAAATGTAGCTAAAGAAATCGGGATAGAACATATTGTAATAGATCATTCTGACCTCGGAAACAAGGAGTTTTCCGAGAATCCCAAGATGAGGTGTTATTACTGTAAAAAAGAGGAGATGGCAATTATGAAAGAAATTGCATCAGAGCGCGGGTTTGAATTTATTGCATTCGGAGTAAATGTCTCCGATTTCGGTGAGCACAGGCCTGGTACGGATGCTTTAAAGGAAGAAAATTTTTTTCAGCCTCTTGTTGAAGCCGGAATCGGAAAAGATTTGATCCCGATCCTTGCAGAATACCTCGGACTATCCAACTACAGTCTTCCTTCAACAACCTGTCTTGCTTCAAGGATCCCTTACGGAACACGTATAACAGCGGAGAAACTTGGAATGGTTGAGGGCGCGGAAGAGTATCTGTATAGGCTGGGATTCAGCCAGGTCAGAGTAAGAAATGATGGGAAATCAGCCAGAATTGAAGTTGCCCCGGATGAAATGGATTTGGCACTAGAGAACAGGGAGAATATTATTTCAGAATTAAAAAAACTCGGTTTCATCTATATTTCACTGGATCTTGGCGGTTACAGATCCGGGAGCATGGACGAGGTACTTCGGGTTTAACAGAATGAAATCCAGGTATTTAAAACATATAATCCTGGAGGGATTCGGTCAGGAAGCTCAGAAAAAGATATCCGCAGGATCGGTCATAGTAATCGGGTGCGGAGCATTAGGTTCTACAATATCCAATATCCTTGTTCGTTCAGGTGTCGGGAAACTGACAATTGTTGACAGGGACAGAGTAGAAAAAGGAAACCTCCAGAGGCAATTACTGTTTGACGAGTCGGATATCGGAAAGTCAAAAGCAAAAACAGCAGCCCTGAAGTTAAGACTTGTCAACTCGGAAATAGAGATCGATTCGGTTGCAGCCGATGTCATGAACTCAAATATTGAAGAGCTGATTGGAGGTTTTGACTTAGTTCTGGATGCAACTGATAATATTATAACAAGGATGATTATAAATGATGCCTGTGTTAAAAATGAGATACCCTGGATCTATGGAGGAGTTCTCGGAACCGCGGGGATGTCATTCTCGTTTCTTTCGGGGGGGCCGTGTTTCAGGTGTTTTATACCGGAGATTCCCTCCTCCGGAGGTATACCGGGATGTGACACCATCGGAGTTCTAAATACAATTCCTGCTGTTATCGGTGCTATCCAGAGCACAGAGGCTATGAAAATTCTTGCAGCAATTCCCAATGAAAAGAGGATGATTAGATATGATTTATCTGATCATTTTTTTTCACTCATTGAGGTTGAAAAAAATTCAGAGTGTGAGTGTTGTGTAAAACATAATTTTGAATTCCTCGAAGAGAGAAAGAATGAAATTGTTTCGATATTGTGTGATAATTCAGTTCAGATTGTTCCGCCAAAAAGCGGGCAGCTAAACCTCGAAAAAATATTTGAATCACTCGATGATTCATATAATCCGGAATTGAATGAACTGATGGTTATTTTTACTGTTGACCGAAAAGATGTAACTCTATATAGAAATGGAAGAATGATAGTAAAGGGAACCGAGGATAAAGGAGTTGCCAAATCTATTTATACCAGGGTTCTCGGAATGTAGGAGTATCGATGGAAATTATTTTAAACGGGAAGAAGACAATTCTCCCACCTGATATAAAAACTTTTAAGGACCTTCTTGTAAACAGGTACAAAGAACATCGTGGCCTGGTTGTAGAGGCAAATGGAAAACTTATTTTAAAAAGTTCTTTTGAGATTGAGAAGTTAAAGACAGGCGACAAAATTGAAATTGTTCAGTTTATGGGAGGCGGATAAATGAAGACCCCGACAGATCTGAAAATTGGAGGAGAAATAATTTCAAACAGGTTTTTCCTCGGGACAGGGAAATTCGGCAGCAAGAATATTATGAAGGAGAGTATTGAAAAGGCCGGAATTCAGGTGGTTACCGTTGCTATGAGGAGAGTGGATATGGATGAAAATCCGGAAAATATCCTTAATTTCATTCCGAAAAAAACAATATTGATGGTAAACACATCAGGTGCCAGAACGGCAGATGAGGCTGTAAGGATTGCAGAGCTGGCACGAGAAGCAGGCGGAATTAAGTGGATAAAAATCGAGGTTATAAATGATTCAAAATACCTTTTGCCCGACAATTCCGAAACGTTAAAAACAGTTGAGATACTATCGTCAAAAGGATTTATCGTTCTTCCTTACATGAGTCCTGATCTCTATTTTGC
>CAZNLS010000149.1:0-5207 GCA_964573895.1 uncultured Clostridia bacterium | reverse complement strand
AAGATCAGGAAAATTGCAGGAAAGAGAATAAATTCAAAAGGAGAACTTGTTATAGACGCAAGACGTTTCAGGACCCGTGAAAGAAACAGAAGTGATGCACTTGCAAGATTAATATCCATTCTGAGAAATGCCCGGATAGAAAAAAAAGAAAGAAAAGCTACAAAACCCGGAATTTCATCTATCGAAAAAAGATTGAAGCAAAAAAAAATAGTAGCTGAAAAAAAAAAGAAAAGAGAAAAAAATATTGATTTCTCTGAGACATATTAGAGTATGAAAACAATGAAAACTTTAGCTCTGATACTTGCCGGCGGGATAGGAAAGAGAACTGATCTTGACAAACCGAAACAATTTATGAAAATCGGAAGTGAAGAAATCTTTGAAATTGCTTTGAGAAATTTTATAGGTTCAGAGTTTATTGACTCTATATTCATTGTTGTACGAAAGGATAATATTGATCATGTAAAAAATATAATCAAAAAAAGAAAAATGGTCAAAGTGGAAAAAGTGATCCCGGGAGGAGAAACAAGACAACTATCAGCCCGAAACGGAATACTTGCTGCCGACAAAACTTTTCAAAATATATTGATTCATGATGCTGCAAGGCCTTTTGTTTCAAAAAATCTAATAGAAAAAATAATTAAGAAAATAGAAAAGGAAAACGCTGTGATTCCTGTTCTGGATGTTTCAGATACACTAATTAAAATAGATAAAAAAAATTATATTGAAAAAACTCTCATTCGAAAAGACATAAAAAGAGTACAGACTCCACAGGGATTTAAAAATGAATTGATATTTAAAGCACATAAGATTGCATTTGAAAATAAAGAGTTTTCATCCCCTGACGATTCTTCACTCGTAATCAAATACGGACTGGCCCGGGTAGCAACGGTAAGAGGCGAATTAACAAATATAAAGATAACTTATAAGGATGATCTTGAAATCGCAAAAAATATATTCAACAAAGAATTATAACTTAAAGGGAATTTATTATTAGTAGTAATTTAGAATTTAAAAATGATGTTAAGATGACACAAAGTCATTTCATCTTCATTCTTCAGATCATATTTAACTCCCGTATCGAGTTTATTGCCGTTTAAAAATGTACCATTGACCGCCCCGGGCTCTTCAAAAATATAGAATTTATTATTATCTGAATAGAGGATGCTTGCATGTTTTCTGGAAATATATTTTTCTTCATCTTCTTTGGTTAGATCAACATCAGGAACGAATCCCGTCGTATAATCTTTTCTTCCGATATTTGTGCTTTTTTTCGTTAATTTAACAATCCTGTTCGACCTCTGTATGACCAGAAAGGCTTTAATATTTTCATCGAGTTTTTCTGATGTCATCTCATCATCTTCATTAAGTTCAGGCAGCGGTTTCTTATCAGATATTGTTGAATCTTTCAGTTTTAGAGTCATAAGATTATTTACAATTCTTGTGTTTTTTTCTGCAAGCTTTTTTAGGATCTTTAATGAAATATCAGTACTCTTTTTCATCATTTCAATAAGGGAAGGTATTGGTATTTCAATAATCTTTGAATCTTCGACAGTTTCTATTGTGTATTCCGCACTCTGTTCGAGGATGAGGGAGTCTTCTCCGAAAAAATCTCCCTTTGAAAGGGATGTCAGAATAATATTACTGTTATCGTCCTTAACATTTACTTTTCCTTTATTGATAATAAAAAAGTTTTTTTGAATTTCACCCTGCCTGCAAATCACTTTACCTTTCTTGAATTCAGTTAGAAATTTTTCAAATCCTTTCATGTATGAATCAATTTTAAATGATTCAATGATAGTTTGTCAAATAAATTTATCGTGGAATTACTAATTTTAAATAACTATTTTGTTGACCTAAAAAAAAGGTTTAAATATAATTAACGAAGAGATGGATTATAAAATTATTAGTACTCTGATACGTAAACTCGGAGAAAAAAAAGTTAAATCATCTGACGAATATAAAATTACCTATTCCTATGATGCTACCGCAAGAAAGGTTAAGCCGGGAGTGGTTGTTTTTCCCGAAAATGAAAAAGATGTTGAAGTCTGCCTAAAGATTGCCTTTGAGAATCTTATTCCCGTAGTCCCACGGGGAGCCGGAGTTGGATATACAGGAGGTGCTGTACCTGTTGAAAATGCAATATCACTGGTTTTTACAAAAATGAACAGGATAATTTCATTAAATCAAAAAAGTATGACCGTTGAAGTAGAGCCGGGGGTTGTAACATATGATCTCCAAAAAAAATGTAGTGAATCAGGTTTATTCTACCCTCCGGATCCGGCAAGCTTAAAAACTTCAACTATCGGAGGAAATATTGCAGAAAATGCAGGCGGTCCAAGATGTTTTAAATATGGAGTAACCGGAGATTATGTATTAAGGATTGATGGTTTTCTTGTAAACGGAACGAAAGTGAGTTTCGGATCATCATCTATTAAGGATGTTGCCGGATATAACATAAAATCACTTATAACCGGCTCTGAAGGTACTCTGATCATAATTACAAGGATTCTGCTCAGACTTATTCCATCTCCTTTAAAAAATACTTTATTGAAACTGAGTTTCAAATCTATACGCCAGGGAGCCGAATTCATTGAAAGTATCATGAAGTTGAATCTATCTCCTTCAGTACTCGAATTTATGGACAGAAGTTCCATTATTGCCGTTTATGAATATTTAAATATGAAAACCGAACGTATACCCGGATCAATTGTCATTGTTGAGATCGATGGTGACCAGGTAGAAATTGATTTTAGGATTAAAAAACTAAGAACATTTCTAAAAAATATAAAAGATGTCTCATATGAAATAGCTTTTTCAGAAAAGGAGAAGGAAAAACTTTGGGAAATAAGACGGAATATATCTCCTGCGATAACAAAAATAAAACCTAAAAAGATAAATGAAGATATATCCGTTCCGGTTGGTATGATTCCCGATACCGTGGAATTTATAAACAAAATATCAATAGAGACCGGAATAAAGATTCTGCTCTTTGGACATTTCGGAGATGGTAATATTCATACAAATATAATGATTGATCCATCCGATTCATCAGAATTAAGGAAATCACAGGATATTCTTGATAAAATTTTCCGGTATGTTGTTTCGATTGGTGGCACAATATCCGGTGAACATGGGATTGGTCTTGAAAAGAAAAAATTCCTGCCGCTGCAATATAACAATGTCGAGATAGATATTTTCAAAAAAATAAAAAAAGTATTTGATCCTGATAACTTATTGAACCCGGGGAAAATTTTTTAGTTATATTTTTCCCATATAGAGTAAAAAGTATTTTTAATTTCAAAGAATATTTCTACGAGTTCAGGATCGAAATGACTGCCTCTCTGATCATCTATCAAAGATTCTACTCTCGATTTAGGCCATGGATTTTTATATCCTCTCTCCGACATAAGAGCATCAAAAACATCTGCAAGTGCAACAATTCTGGCAAAAATAGGAATTTCTTCTCCTTTTTTCCCAATACCTGCTATCATCTCATTTGAATTGACATTGGAAATGACACCGGGGTATCCTGAGCCATTCCATTTTTCATGATGGTTAAGTGCGATGATTGAAGCCATATCGTCCCATTCCGATTTTGAATTTTTAAACAGATTGAAACCAAAAATTGTGTGCATTTTCATCATATTAAATTCTTCATCAGATAATTTTCCCCTTTTCTTTAAAATTGTATCACTGATTGCAACTTTTCCGACATCATGAAGCATAGCTGAAATTCGCAGAATATCTTTATACTTTTTAAATTCTTTTTCAACTACTTTATTCCTTTTAGCCCAGGCATCATATAACTCAACCGAAAAAGCTCCGACTCTGTTAACATGGGCTCCCGTTTCAGTCGGGTCTCTTAATTCTGCAATACTGACCATCCTGAGAATTATTTCCCTGGTCATTATTGCTTTTTCAATTGCAACAGCAGCCTGCTGTGCAAACAGATTAACCAAAAATTCATCATCTTTAGTAAAAGGTATGATATCTGAATTTGAAGATTTACGGTTTATTATCTGAAGAACTCCGATTGTTTTATCCCTGCTGGTTACTAATGGCACAGTCAAAATTGATCTGGTTCTGTAGGATGAAAGTTTATCGAATTTTCTGTTAAATGAATATGGAATATCTTTATCAAGAAGGTAGACATCATCTATAAGTACCGGTTTTTTTGTTACGGCGGCATATCCTGCTATTGACTGATTATTTATGGATATTTTTTTCTGGTCATAATCATATTTATTTACTTTTTTGACTTTATCCAAAGTATCATTCTGAACATATTCAAATGTAAGGCAGTCATCCTCTTTAAGAAAAATAGACCCGGCATCAGCATTTGTTATACTTCTTGCTTCCAGTAAAACGTTTTCGAGGAGTGTATCAATATCTTTTATATGGGAAAGATCTTCAATAATCTGAAGTATTTTTACTATTGTCTCTTTTTTCACGATCAAATTTTATTCAAATCTGAGGGGAAAAGTCAATTTATTGTAAAAGTTAAAAAAAAATAATTTGTTTGGATTGAAAATAAATGTAAAATACAAAATATATGGAAATGTTTATCGGAGTTGTAGAAAAAATTGTTAATGGGGGATGGGGGCTGATACGAAGTGCCGAAGGGGCAGTTTTTTTAAGGGCAGTTTGTCCGGGTGAAGTTGTAAAATTTAGTATTCGAGAGAAAGCAAAAGGAATAAACTGGGGAGTCGTTCATGAAATTGATAAATTGTCACCTGCAAGGGAAGATCCAAAATGTTCCTATTTCGGCAAGTGTGGGGGTTGTTCACTACTTCATGTAAATTATGAATCCCAAATTAGTTACAAACTTTTAATTCTGAAGGAAAATCTCCAGAGAATTGGAAAAATTACAATGAATGAAATCCTTATAAAAAAATCACCCGGATTCAGATATAGGAACAGGGTTAAATTGAAGGGTCTGGATTCAGGCAAAATAGGATTTATTAAAAAAGGAACAAATAAAGTAATGCAGATTGATACATGCCTGAATGCATGTGATGAGATAAATAAATTCATAGAAACATGGAATAATTCAGATAATCCTCCGTTTTATCATCAATTAGATATTCTCTTCAATCCTGACAATAAAAATCTGTATGTTTATCTCTCTTCGATACCTTCAAAAAAGGATATCTCTTTTTTCAATAATTTTAAAAATAGTGTATTTTCATGGAAAAAAATAAAAGAAG
>CAZNLS010000148.1:0-5354 GCA_964573895.1 uncultured Clostridia bacterium | reverse complement strand
ATAAGGTGGACCTCCTTAAAATAACAGGAGAGAAGACGCTTTCAAATAAATAAGCGGGGTCGGGACGACCCCGCTTATATTGAGTTTAAAGTTTCATTAATCCAGGTCTAAAATTCTTCCCGGTGTCCATGGTGCTTTAAGACTGTCCAGCTTTTTTTCAAGCACTCTGATCTCTTTTTCACTGATCTCTTTTAATTCTCTGATCAATGGCCTCAGTTCTTCAACAACCAGTTTATATCCGTTTAACTGGCTTTTCCCCGGCGCTGATGTGGTTGCATACTGAGAATAGAGTAATGAGCGGAAACGTGTAAGGATAGGCGGATGGGTCGGGGGAATTTCCTCTCTGCTTGCCTTTGGTTTCAATCCGCGAATAAGGAAATCTATTTTGTTAAGTTTTTTCTCAATTTTTATTGCTGAATTAAAAAGTTCAACAGGAGCTGAAGGAGTGGCATACAGGGTCTGTTTAATTATATTTATCTTCTTTTTCAGTTCATTCAATGCTGAAAAATTGCCCTGAAGCACTTTCGAAAGTTTTGTCAGCTTCCTGTGAAAATTGTTTAAGACTGATTGATCTTTTGCTCTGAGTGTTGCATTTTTAAGAGATCTTGCTCTGAATTTAACGGGGCCGGCAAGTTTTGTGGATATCCCCTTTGCAACAACAGACATATCAATAGAATATTCTCCCGCCATCACAGGGAAACCGTCTTCAATTTTTTTAAATGGATCGAATTTATCCCCTTTTGGTTTAACGGGATTTTCAAAAGGCATAGAGAGGTCCCAGGTCATCCTGTGTACTCCCTTTGAAGCCTTTTTGTAGATTTTAGTTATGATATTTCCGTTAATATCTTTAATTGTAAAGACAAGATGGGGAGGAATTTCCATAGATTCAGATCTTAATTCTTCCCAGCCCGGAACTCTTATTTTTGATCCGGTTTTAAAAAGCTTCGAATCTTTTTCAATCCTCTTTTGCCTGTCGGTCTTGTATGAATTCTTGAGATAGTAGGTAAATGTAACTCCGTAATCTCTGTTTTTTGCAGTCCAGAATGTTTCTCCCTGCCCATATTTCTTTCTTGATTGAATAAAGAGAAGTCCATCCCTGGCATTAAATATATGACCGTTGTTTTTTATCGAAGCGGTAGAAAGTTCTCTTAATGGTGAATAATCATCCAAAATATAAAAGCCCCTCCCGAAAGTTGCAATAGCCAGGTCGTTTTCATCTCTTTGGATTGCGATATCTCTGACGGCTATGGTAGGAATACCTGATTTCATTTTCCTCCATTTCTTTCCGCCGTCCAGTGAACAGAAGATGCCGAATTCGGTCCCTGCAAAAAGAAGCTCCTTTTTTACATGATCCTGTGCGATTGTATGAATTGTCCCGTTTGCCGGGAGGTTTGAAGCCAGAGATTTCCATGTTTTGCCCATATCGTTTGAGACCAGAATATAGGGTTTAAAATCATCCCTCTTTCTGTTATCAAATGTTGCATAAACTGTGTTTTTATCGAAACGGGAAGCCATAACGTCACTGACATAAGTATACATTGGCACACCGGGGAATGAACTTATTTTTCTCCAGCTTTTTCCTCCGTTATCTGTGACCTGTATGAGGCCGTCGTCTGTTCCGGCAATTAGAATATTTTCATCAAGAATCGACTCACCGAGTGAAACAACCATCCCGAAAAGAGAAGTGGAAACATCTTTCTTAACAGACTCTGCTCCCCAGTATTTTCCCATAACTTTCCAGCTGTTTCTGTCTATTCCCGCAGTGAGATCGGGGCTGATAGTTTTCCAGCTCTCTCCTCTGTCGTCACTTCTAAATACAAAGTTTGCCGCACAATAGATTCGCGTATTCAGGTGGGAACTAATAATCAGAGGTGTGTTCCAATTCCATTTGTATGTTTTTTCTCCCTTTTCGGGCTGAGGTCTTATATATTTCCTTTCACCGCTTCTCCTGTCATATCGGACCATACCTCCGTATTGGGATTCTGCATAAACAATGTTAGGGTCTTTCCAGTCAACGGCTGACCAGAATCCGTCTCCACCGTTTGTTATAAACCATTCACTATTTGGGATACCTCCACTGTTGGTAGTGTTGGAAGGACCTCCCATACTTGAGTTGTCCTGAGTTCCGCCATAGACGTAATAGAAGGGTTTTGAATTATCCGCAAAGACCCTGTAAAACTGTGTGGCCGGAATATTTGTAAAATGATTCCAATTTTTCCCCATGTCATAAGTATAGTAAACACCACCATCTCCACCGATCATAATGTGATTTGTATCTGAAGGGTCTATCCAGGCAACATGATCATCCACATGTTTGTTTTTAAGTCCCATTCTCGACCAGGTCTTTCCACCATCCATTGTGTAATGTGTCACGGTTTCAACTGAAATTACTTTATTCACATTTTTGGGGTCACAATAAATCTCATTATAATACTGTCCTGAAGCACGGTGAATGCTCATCTTCTTCCATGACTCTCCCTGATCGGTTGATCTAAAAAATCCTCCCTGATTTTCTGCAGCTTCAATGATTGCATATACTACAAGAGGATTCACGGGTGACATTGCGAGTCCAATTCCCCCCATATGGGCCTTAGGCAATCCCGATTTTAGTTTTTTCCATGACTTCCCCGCATCGGTTGTTTTGTAGATTGCTGTTTCCGGTCCTCCTCCTATTTTTGTAAAAACATGCCTTCGCCTCTGCTCGGAAGATGCAATTATTATATCCGGATTATCAGGATCCATTACAGCACAGTTAATTCCGGTATTTTTACTGACGTTCAATATCTTTTTCCATGATTTTCCCCCATCAGATGTTTTGAACAGACCCCTGTCTCCGCCAGGTCCCCAGGCAGAACCTTCTGCTGCAACATAGACGACATCTGTATTTCGGGGATCAATCAGGATCATCCCGATTTGTCTCGAATTTTTAAGTCCCATATTCTTCCAGCTTTTTCCACCATCGAGAGTCTTGTAAATCCCGTCGCCATATCCCAGCGCACGCTGATGGTTATTCTCGCCTGTTCCTGCCCAGACCACATTTGGATTTTTAGGATCAATTGCAAGGCAACCGATAGAGTATGAACCGTATTTATCAAATACCGGTTTGAAAGTAACTCCGTTGTTTGTTGTCTTCCAGATATTTCCTGAAGCAGCTCCGATGTAAAATTCACTTTGGTTTTTCGGATTTACAGCAATATCTGCAATCCTTCCTGATGTGAAAGAAGGGCCGATTGATCTGAATTTAAATGCGTTTAAGAATGATGATTTGATCGGATCATCATCTTTTTTTGTTTTTTTTGTCTTACCCGGCATTCCAAGGGCAAGAGATACAACAATGAAAAAAATTAGTAGATTTTTTCTAATCATTTTTTCTCCTATAAAATTATTTTACATAATATTGATACGGAAATGAATATACCTTGTTCATAATTATTTATTGAAAAAAAAAACTTTATCTGTTAATTTTTACCATGAAATAATATTTATTCAGACGGGAGGTTAAAATGAGCATTAAGGAGAAGCGATCGGGTGATAAGAGAAGGTCTGAAGAAGAGCGAAGAAAGGAGGATTCATCATCCGGAACAAAAGATGAAAAGAGGACCGGCATTCAGAGAAGGTCCGGAAAAGAGAGAAGAAAATCGGGCAAATAGGTCTTTGATATAGATTTTATTTATTGTTAGTATTAAAATGAATCATTTAAAAAATAAAATAAAGGAGGAATAAATGAAGTGTAATGTAGGAAAGAAAGACAGGATGTTCAGGATAATTCTCGGAGTAGTAATACTCGCGGTTCACTATATATATTACCTTACTTCGGGCAACTATATAGTTTGGGGAAATATCGGTTGGATTCCGCTGTTAACAGGTCTCTTCAAATGGTGCCCTTCATATCTTCCTTTTAAAATTAATACGGATAAAAAAAAATAATTTAAAAATATCATTTTCTATTCATCTATCTCCTCATTTAATTACCTGAGTAAATACTTTATTCAAAAAAAAGCCTTTTAAAATAATTTCAGGAAATATTTCCCGTATCAAGATTGATTGTAAAGCTGTAATTTTTACCGTTATAATTAAAAGTCACAATAATTTTGGAATTCCCATTGTAGGAAATTGATACAGAAACTCCCTCTATTACAACTGTTAATGTACCTGAAACCGCATAATCGCTATATCCGGCTACAGTGACATTATTCAGATTAAAACTGCCGGATGAACCGAGGTAGGAGATCGATCCGCTCCCGTTGAGAACAACTTCCTCATCTCCATTGGTAAATCCGGTTATCTCAATATTGAAATTGAGATCTCCTGAACTTCCGCTGATCGTTCCCTTTGTATTAATCTTAACTATAAGGTTGGAATAAAATTTCCTGAAATCTCCATGACTGTCGATAAACTGGAATTGTAATTCAGCATTCTCACCTGTTGATAAGGATGTCTGAAGGGTCCACCATCCGGTGAGAGTATCATAGCTTAAGTTATTGGCATAAGCTTTTGAGGGCACAGGTCCCGATAGTCCTGTAGCAGAATCCATCATTACCGAGCCTGCAGAGTTAAGAGCAGTTGCCGTAAATGCAACGGATTTTTTTATTTTTTCAACTGTACCGCTGTCCGTCTCCTCCTCCCCGCTTTTTTTACATGAGGATACTGAAATAATTGAAATAATAAGAATTGAATGTAAAATAACCTGGAATAATGTTTTTTGTCTCATTTTAGCCTCCCGCATATATATATGTGAAAAACAGAATATTTTGTCAACTATATACAGTTATTGAATAGAAAATTTATTAATGATCGAAAAAGTATTGAAAAATTATAAAATAGTGAATATAATATAGTATTAGAGGTGATAAATGCCCAAGGTTAAAAGAAAGGTAATAAACATATCTCTTGGTGATAGGACAAAGATGATGCTCTGGGAAGTATCAAAGTATTTCCGGATAAGAGAATCAAATTTCATCGAAAAAGCTATTATAGATCTTGATAATCCTGAGATAAGTGATGATTTTAAAAAATTTTGTGAATTAATGGGGTATAAAAATATAGAGAAATCTGCTGAGCACAAGCCTCTCTTCATCATGGAAAATCTTGTATTCAGAATAAAAAGGGATCACTTTGACTACAATCTGAAAAATCAGACGATATTTTTAAAATACCTGATTTACTATAATTACAATAAATATATTGAACCAATAATTTAAACTGAAATTTTCCTATAAGGGAGGAAATCTGAATATACAGAGAACAATACATGCACACCCGAGCCTTGCAGAGGCGATGCACGAGGCGTCGCTGGCGGTAGACAACAAGGCGTTGAACTTTCCCAATAAATAAATCGATTTTCGTAGGAGCGG
>CAZNLS010000147.1:0-5407 GCA_964573895.1 uncultured Clostridia bacterium | reverse complement strand
ATTCTTCTTCGGAGCACCGTTATTTCTGAATGTTGCCAGCTGTCCCATTGTTACAGGTGTGAATCTGTAGAGGAGTTTATCTGCTAAAAAAATAACCGGTGTAATAATGATAAGAGGAATTTTAAAGACTTTTTTTTTAAAACCTCTGTGTGAAGCAATGCCTGTTAAAAGATCCTTCAAAACAACTGTTTCTTTCCCGCCTAATTCATAGATCCCATCAGGAATTCCCGTCTTATTATTACAAACAAAATCTATAACCCTTACAACATCCGATCTATGGACAGGTGAAACCATATTTTTACCGTTCCCAAAAAGGAGAATAAAAGGCATATTCGTAAGCGAAAACAATCCATTGAAAACCGGAGAACCTTTTCCGAAAATCATTGTTGGCCTCAGTATACAGTACTTAAGACCGCTCTTTTCTAAGTATTTTTCGGCTTTTAATTTTGAATTAGCATAATGATATCCGGTACGATTTTGAAAACCTGCAGCTATAGAACTGACAAATAAAAAATATTTTACGCTGTTTTTTATGCAAGAGTCTATCAGGACTGATGTAAACTCAAAATTTGTTCTGAAATATTCAGATTTTTCAGCTTTGCCTGTTACAGCTGCCATATGAATTACCGTTTCAACTTTCGGAAGTATATCCGAATATGAATTAATATCACCGATATCTCCTTTAACGACTGAGATATTCTCATTAATGAATGCAAATGTGATTTTCGAGGGATCTCTTGCAAGAAGATATATTTTCTTATAATTCCTGAAATTAAAATTTTCCCCGAAACTTTTCCCCAGAAATCCTGTAATCCCTGTTATTAAAACAGAACCTTTCATAAAATATTCTGCTTTCTGTATTTAAGCATCCTGAATACGCCCTTCAGATCAAGCCAGGCGGTTCTGGTTATCTTAACTCTCGAGTCTCTGTCTTCAATCCACCTTACCGGCAGTTCTTTAACTCTGTATCCTTCAATATTTGCTATATGAAGCAATTCAGTATCGAAAAACCATTCATCATCTTTAATTATTCCAAAGAGTTCATCAACTACTTTTTTAGAAACTGCTTTAAAACCGCATTGAGCATCACTAAATGGAAAACCCAGTAAAAGTTTTAAGACTTTTATATATCCCCGGGAAATAATTTCTCTCTTGAGACTCCGGTCCACTTTTGCCCCTTTGTACTGGCGGGAACCAATAGCAATGTCGAAACCTTCATCAATTGCTCTTACCATGGGAGGAAATGCATCGAGTCCGGTAGAAAGATCAATATCCATATAAGTCAGAATATCAGCATCACTATTACTCCATGCATATTTTACCATCCTTCCCCGTCCTTTTTGCGGCAAATGCTGCACCCGGACTTTCTTATTTTTTTTCTCAATAGCTTTTGCCGTTTCCAATGTATCATCAACGGAAGCATTATCCCCTATTGTAATAATCCAATTGTAATCTTTAAGATTTTTTTCAAGAAATCCGGATAATTCCGAAACACTATCTTCAAGAACATGCTCTTCGTTATATACCGGCAACAGAATATCGACTTTCTTTTTAACGCTTCCGGTCATAATTTCTCCTAAATTGGTTAAGATTAATCAGATAATTCGCAAGGCTAATTATATCCGTCGTACTGATACATTGTCAAGAATGGAGATTTTTCACCTTCCGCGATTTTATCTTGATATTTTCTCCAAAAAAAAAAATAATTATTAATATTAAACCTGCATAAGTAAGCATTTTTCCGACTCGAAATGACACGGGACGATAAAAAAAATTAATCCGATGAAGTCCCGGTGGAACTTTTATACCTCTGAGGATAAAATCCGCCCTAAACATTTCTGTTTTTTCCCCGTCTATTTCAGCTTCCCAGCCTCCGGAATAGATATCACTCAGAATCAAAATTCCTCCTGTTTCGGAGTTTGTTTTCACTTCTACGGAATCATTCCTGTACTCCTCAATTATTGCCGTTCCCGGAGTATTTTTTTTACTTCCATCTTCTTTATATTGATCAAGATGAGGATCAAAATCAAGAAAAACCGTTTTTCTTAAATTGAATTTTTCTGACAATATTTTTTCGAGTAAAAGTTTTCTGTCTTTTTCGATATTAACTTCATTCACGATAAATGCCCTGGGAAAAGTTTTTAGGTTTTTATAAACAGTAAATTCCCTGCTGCTGAAAAACAGATCATATCTGCTGCCAATATCTTCATATTCACCCCTTTTAATATAGAATCCGGAATTAAGAAGATCTGAAAGAGGCCAGAATCGATTCCAGCTGTGATTGTGGATATTTTTCCCGCCCTGGGTTTTAAATGCAGTCGCATAACTGCCATCTACAGGCAAATCATATCCTCCAAGCATAGGGACACCGAAAATTACATTATAGTTAGGAAGAAAAATATTATTATCGGCGATAACACGGTAATATTTATTCTCATTTTTCATTTTTTTAAAAACACTGATTTCAGGGAGAATATGCTCCTCCGCTATTACCGGATTAAATCCGTATGACAATATAAAAAGTTCGGAAACCGAAAGGAGTATCAGAATCTTTCCGAGTCCTCTTTTTAAAGCTTCACCGGATTTATTAAACCGGATTATAATAAAAAATAGTGTAAGGGCTGCCAGTAAAGATGCCAGAGTTCTGATGTTAATCCCATAAAATGCCCTAAATGCGAGATCATGCACTTTCCCTGTTTTATAAAAAGCATTTGCAAAAAGTGAAAAAGCAATAAATATTAGAATTGAAATTGAAGGCAGGATCAGGTAAAAGTTCCTTTTTTTCCTTGAACCGGGGTTTTTCTTTTTATATTCTGCAATGAATGTATCAAATCCGAAACCGGAAATTAGTAACGCAATTATTGTGAAAAATATTTTAAGTCTTCCATTAGATACAAGAGAGAATAGAGGGAGATGGTTAAACAATTCAATTCCGGGAAATCTCCATGACAACATAAGAGAGAAAACTGCCAGGAATATAAGGAGTTTTAGAATGGATTCTTTATTTTTTTTCAAGAGTGAAACAAAAAAAAGGAAAAACGGGATAAATCCTGTATATACCGATTGTTCAATATAGTTATTAGAAGTATTATACGGCCAGTAATAGTTACGGTCTACAGGATTTCCGTAAAAATTCGGATAAAACATTGTCGTAATGGTACTGAAATTCGTGATGAAATTTTCAGAGTAGAAATAAATATTTTCCCCGGCACCTCTCCCCCCTCCGGCAAGAGTTCCGCTGCCAAAAAGGAATTCAGCGAACGGGAAAACCTGGATAGCCCCGATACATAATCCGAGAAACAGAGAAAGGAGTATAAATCCGGCGGAAGTTTTCACTCTATCTTTTTTAAAACTCTTCCCAATAATTCTTAAAATAAAGTAGATACCCGCAATCAGAAACAGATGGAATGCAGTTTCTGGATGCCCCCCGAGTAGTGAAAATCCCAGACCCAAACCTGTTATTGAAGCATATTTCAGGGCTTTCTTACCTTTCAGGATTTTTTCAATCCCCCAAAAAATCAAAGGAAGCCAGACAAAAACATTTGAATGCGGGTGTCCCATCCAAAGGATCAATGGGCCTGATAATGCAAGGGAAAGAGATACGAAGAGAGAACCTGACCGGCTGATTCCGACTTCCATGGAAAAAAGATACGCAAAGAAAGCAAGTATTAACATGTTGAAGAAGGCATTTATTGTAATTACTTTCCCTGGGGATAGAAAAAAGATCAACAGATTGGGAGGATAGAAAACAGAAGATTGTGCATTTGCAATAAATGGCTGCCCGGCAAAAATATATGGATTCCATAATGGGATCCCCTCTCCTCTGGAAATTGAATTTTTTACGAATTTTCTCCAGATATAGAATTGATTGATCTGATCGCTTAAAAGATAGTTTTGGGCATTATAGTAGGAGAAATCTACAGCTTCGCCCATCCAGAGAGGAGTATTATAAGGTATATCTCCGGGGACCAAAACTTTCCCTTTAAAAATTACAGAGCCGAACAGGATTGTAAAAATAATAATAAAGAATACAAGGCAGGACTTGTTAAATATTTTCCGAATAATTTCGATTAAAATCATATCTGACCGGTTAATCAATTAAGACTAAGAATAGTTCCCGGAATATATTAAGTAACTCCCGGGAAATATGCAAATCTTTTTATGCTGAAGAGCAAATTATACTTTTAGAGGAATTTGCCCTGATAATAACAGATATCAATAAAATCCGCTATAATGTCCGCATAGCCTGTCGCTTTAATTCTGAATTCCAGGTTTTTTAGAGAGCTGAGAGGAAAGACTAGTTTAAAATCTTTGAAGTCCCCATTTCCCGCATTTTTCATCTTTATGACTTTTTTGACACTTTGAATCCCTTCACTGTTATCATATATATCAAGAATAGCCAGTGGCCTTATTCTACTTTTAATCCTGTTTATTTTTATCCTGAATGTTGCAGTGATAAGACCTTCTCCGAAAGGAATGAATTTCCCGTTGTTGCTGCTGATCATAAACCCGGGCCTGTTTTTCCTGTAATTAAAATATCTCCCGTAATTGGAAGAAAACAGATTGTTTCTCAGATCAGATCCGGATTTAGCTGGAAAATTTTCTGACTCGAGACGATAATTTTTCGGCCATTCGCTGTTTCTTAAATGAAGCAGATATCCCTTTTTATCTCTCATGCTCAGATCAGGAGATATGGGAACATTAACAATGTTTTTACCGGGTTTCAATTTCAATTCTACATCTAATTTTTTCTCATAAACTTTCCCCTCCGAAGGTCCCTTCCTGTTAAAAATAATCAGAGATATTTCTGCGGTGATTTCATTTTTTTTTGGATTTATTATGTTTAATTTCAATGAACTTTCTTGGGCAGGTTCAAATGAATGAATATACGGGTATTCAATTGAATAGAGGAGAAGAAACTGATCTTTCACATTATAAATATTAAGGAGACGTGAATTTTTCATTTTTTCAGGCCACATTTTAAAGAAATTTACAACTTCAAAATTAAATGTAGCAACAAGAACATGAGTGATTGAGTACTTATCGAGTGAATTTTTTTTCCAATGTACAAAATCAGGATAGAGAAACAGGGCTCTGTTCCTGCTTTCAAGAACAGCAACAGGAGCCGTTAATCCTGCTATACTGCCTCCATCTATTTTGGAAGCAATATCGTTTGAGATCGTTTCAACATAGTTTGTCCTGTCTTCCAACCATTTGAAATACCAGGTCAGGTTGAATGATAGTGACAAAACAATAAAACCAGGAATAATCAATTTTTTTAGATTTAAAAACGGAATTCTGAAAAACTCATGTTTTTTTCTGTATAATCCTAATATAAAATGAAATAATAAGACTACAATAATTGTAATTACGAAGTTTTTTAGATTAAATCTGTCAAAAAAACCAT
>CAZNLS010000146.1:0-5419 GCA_964573895.1 uncultured Clostridia bacterium | reverse complement strand
AACTTATGTTATAATTATTTTCAGCGAACTGATATGGTTGAATACAGAGAAAACGAACTTTTTTCCGAATTGCTCAGGCCGTCATGGAAAAAACCACGATTCTGGATATATACAGGATTTGCAATTCTTGTTTTATTAACTTTTTTCTTTGTGAAAAACAATTTCATCGAAAGTGGTTTAACGGCAGATGAATTAAAAAAATCAATACAATTTTTTGATATTTCAAGTCAGTGGATCAAGAAAACGGACCTGAAAGAAGATGATTTCACAGGTATTCTGATGGTCCCTCAAATCTCTTTCAGGATTCGAAATAATGGAAAGAAGGAGATGAGTTACATATCATTCCTTGCAGTCTTCAGGGGGTTATACGAAGGCAGGTCAATGGGGGAAATGCTTGTTACGGCTTTCAAAAAACCATTAAAGAATGGAAAAGAGAGTAAAAAGTTGGTCTTTAGTTCAAACTCGGGATACCGTACTCCCGGCAAAATTGAATTTAAGAAGATGTCAGACGTCTGGGGAAAAACTGTTGTTGAAATTTATGCCAGATCAGGCAGGACTCAGCTTACTTTTTTAAAATCATTTTTTATCAGGCGGCTTGTAGAAGGTACAAGTAGTGATGTAAAAATAAAATAACTGATATCGCAGGGAGGATTCATGAGCAGTAAAATCTTCTATTCCGGATCTAATGATGTCAACATCAGATCTGATTGCAAAATTTCTATAGAAAATGTTAAAAGCGGCGGTAACAGGATATTTATTAAAAGCAAGGTTGAGTCACTTTATGGAGATTCGATCAGAAAACTCATTCAGGATGGGTTGAAATTTTTTAATATTTCAAATTGCATAATAAATGTGGATGACAGAGGTGCGCTTCCATTTGTTATTATGGCTAGATTTGAATCGGCTATAAGGAAGATGATTCCTGATGAGAAAAGGTGTTTCCTTCCGCCGGTTTCAATTAAAATTAATAACACTTCGAGGGAAAAACCAAGACGATCAAGACTTTATCTTCCCGGGAACCAGCCAAAATTATTTTTAAATGCCGGGCTCCACAATCCTGATGGAATAATTCTTGATCTTGAAGATTCTGTATCACCTCTCTCAAAAGAGGATGCAAGATTAATAGTCAGAAATGCATTAAGATCGGTAGATTTTATGGACGCAGAAAGAATGGTGAGAATTAATCAACTTCCACTCGGGTTTAAAGATCTGGAGATGATAATTCCTCAAAAAGTGAACGTGATACTTATTCCAAAAGTGGAAACTGGTGATCAAATCCGGATAATAGACAAAAAAATTGATGAATTAATAGAAAATATTCCTGAGAAAAGCAGTATATATTTAATGCCCATTATTGAAAGTGCCCTTGGGGTAATGAATGCATTTGATATTTCCTCCGCATCTACAAGGATTGCAGCACTCGCGATAGGCCTGGAAGATTATACTGCTGATATTGGAACTGTAAGATCTGAACATGGCACAGAAAGTTTTTTTGCAAGATCAATGATTGTTAATGCTGCAAAAGCTTCCGGAATACAGGCAATTGATTCTGTATTCTCTGATGTGTCTGATATAGATGGCCTGAAAAAAAGTGTTTTAGAATCAAAACTTATGGGATTTGACGGAATAGGGTGCATACATCCGCGGCAAATAGATGTTGTTCATAATGCATTTCTGCCTTCCTCAGATGAAATAGATAGAGCAAAAAGAGTTGTATCGGCTTTTGAAAAAGCTGAAAAAGAGGGCATTGGTGTTGTTGCTCTCGGTAATAAAATGATCGACCCTCCCGTTGTCAAGAGAGCTTTAAGGACAGTAGACATGGCAATTAGTGCCGGGCTTTTAAAAATAGAATGGAGAAATGAAAATGGTGAATAATAGTGATTTTGAGATAAATGAAGCCGGAAGAGAGGTTCTCACTCTGATTAACGGAGAAAAGCATATCGCTTATAAAGGAATTGGAAAATTTACTCCCAAAGGTAATAAAGCATCCCCTCCGGTGAGATCCTGCAGCGACTACCCTGCCGATGGAGATAAAAGAGTTGCATCTATCAAAGAGGCATTAAAACGAAGCGGAATAAAAGATGGAATGACTATATCAACTCATCATCATCTACGAAACGGTGATTATGTCGCAGAGATGATTTTTGATGCCGCTTCAGAATTAGGTGTGAAGGGCCTTAGATGGTTTCCTTCTGCTTCATTTCCGGTTCATTCTCCCCTGATCAAATATTTGGAGAATGGTGTCATACATCATATTGAAGGTAGTATGAACGGACCCCTTGGAGATTTTGCATCTAAAGGACTCATGAAAGGAACAGGAATATTAAGATCACACGGTGGAAGATATCAGGCGATCCAGGATGGAGAAGTTCATATTGACATTGCAGTAATTTCAGCTCCTGCTGCAGATTATTTCGGAAATGCGAACGGAGTGAGAGGAAAAGCAGCATGCGGATTACTGGGTTTTGCTCTTGCAGATTCTCAATATGCTGACAGAGTAATTATAGTTACCGATAACCTCGAACCTTTCCCGTGCCTGCCATGGCAGATACAGGGAAATAATGTTGATTTTGTTGTAGAGGTCGAATCAATTGGAGACCCTTCAAAAATCATATCCGGAACAACAAAATTAACTAAAAGTCCCGATAGACTTTTGATTGCTGAAAACGCGGTAAAGTTTGCTCTGGAAGCCGGGATACTTAAAGAGGGTTTTTCGTTTCAGGCGGGTGCGGGAGGCACTTCACTCGCTTTTACGGTTTTTTTAAGAGATATAATGAGAAAGGAGAAAATAAAAGCTTCCTTTGCAAGAGGTGGTTCAACACAATATTTAACTTCAATGCTGGAAGAGGGTTTGACCGAATGTATACTCGACGGGCAGACATTTGATCTCAATGGTGTCGCATCAATGAGAGAAAATTCCAGGCACCAGGATACGAGTCCATTCACAAGTTATAATTATCATGGGAAAGGTAATTTTGCTTCAATGATTGATATAGTTGTTCTCGGTGCCACGGAAATAGATTTAAACTTTAATGCAAATGTTGTAACTCATTCAGATGGAAGACTGTTACATGGAATAGGGGGGTGGCAAAATTGCCTTTTTGGTAAAACCGTAATTCTTCCGGTGCCTCTGTTCAGAGATAGAATTCCTGTAATTGTAGATGAAGTAACGACATTAACAGGTCCGGGTGAGTTAATAGATGTTGTAGTTACAGAAAGGGGAATTGCCATAAATCCGGCACGAAAGGATCTGATCAAGGCTGTTTCAAATTCAAATCTTCCGATAAGAACCATAAAAGAGTTAAGAGATGAGGCTGTAAAAATCTGTGGAGGAATACCATCTAAGCCCAAATTGAGTGAAAAAGTGATTGCAGCTATTAAATGGGTTGACGGGACAGTAATTGATATTGTCAGGCAGGTTGATTTCTCAAATTAATGATAAATCTGAAATCTGGAAACACTTTTTTATATATCACTCCACTTTGTATATGGGGTTCAACGAAGAAGTTGACAAGTGTTCAGAGCTTTTTTCTCAAAATTTGATACAATTGATGTAAGGATAAATTGTCTGATGGATCCAATAGAAAAAAACAAATTTAAATCACTGGAATATCGAAGTACTGAAAGACGTAATATATTTTTAGCTGAGTACAATACAGTCTATTTTTATATCCCCAAAGTGGCTTCAACCAGCTTAAAAAAATTGTGCGCACTTTTACTGGGCATCAATCAAAAGAGCAAATTTCATGAAATAGATTTTCCTTCCATCTCCAGAAAGTTGCTGGTGAACAATGGTCAATATTTTAAATTTGCTTTTGTCAGAAATCCATATGACAGACTGGTGTCAGGTTATTTTGGAAGAGTTATAAAAAGCACCAAACTTTATAAAAAAAAAAGGTGGAAGGATAAATCATTCTCTGACTTTATTAAAATTCTTTATGACACTTCTGATGAGAATATGAATATTCATTTTAGACCACAGCATACCTTCCTGACAGATGATAAGGGCGAACTGATAGTGGATTATGTGGGAAGATTTGAAAATATAAATGAAGACTTCAGGGAGATTGCAAAAAATGCAGGGTTACCGGATGATGTGATACTTCCTCACCGGACAAGCTCCGAACATGACATTTATCGAAAATATTATACTGAGGAAACAAAACAATTGGTCAGTGAACGGTTTGCAAAAGATCTGGAAATATTTAAATACTCTTATTAAACTTCCTGAATATAATGGATTTATGAATTGACTCATGTTCTGAATATTTTTATATCAAATATGATACTATTTACAGATGTTAATTGAATTAGAAAATTTCAATGAATAAGATAAAAAGAATTATGAAAAGGAAAAGTGATATTTTCGATACTGAAAGGAAAGGTTTATTGGGTGCAACTATCAAATGGGTTTTTGTGAAAGTCTGGATCCTGACAAGAAAGTGGTTGGTTCTTAAACTTATTTTCACTATCATACCGCCGTTATTGCTTGCATTACAGGCTCTGGTAGGTCGTGAATTAATTAACAGCCTGGTAGATATAAGCAAAGGCTCGAATGATAATTTCAATACCATTCTGATTTGGATCGGCCTGGTCTTGGGGATTGCTGTTATACAAGCTGCTTTACGGGGAGGACGTAACTATGCGTCCCGCCGTCTAACTGAAATTCTTCAAATTAACATAACTATTGAAGTACTGAATCATGCCAAAAAACTTGAAGTTGCTACCTTCGAAGATCCAGACCTGCAGGATACTCTGGAAAGGGCCAAAAGTAATATATCAGGTAATATTAATGCTTTTATAAACCAGATATTTAATTTTATTACCAATATTCTTTCTTTGATTTCCATTGTCGGTATTTTAGTAATCATTGATCCGATTGCCACCGTTCTGCTTTTCCCGATTTCAATCCCGTATCTGAGATTTTACTGGAAGCAATCAAGGTTACAATATATTGTATCCCGCAACCGGGCCGGGCGCCGCAGATGGATCTCTTATTACTCCCAGACAATGTTAAATAATAACAGGGTGCCGGAAGTAAGATTGCTAGACCTGGCCAAACCCCTCACTGAACGGTATAGGAATTACATGAAAGAATTTATTGCAGAGGATCGAAAGATTTATAAAAAGCAAATTATAGGCAATTTTATTTTTGCTGTTCTTTTTGCTTTCGCCATTGCTCTGGCATCAGGATGGATTGCCTGGCGTGTCTTTCAGGGATTATTAACGATTGGGGATCTGGTAATTTATGGACGGGCCACACATCAGTTAAAAAACACCATCGAAGTTTCGAGTTCCAGTATCACAAAAACTCTGCAGCAGGCAATGTTTGTGGGTGATTTGATTGAATATCTCAATTTGAAACCAAAAATATACAGTCACAACAAATTAATTCCGGAAAAAATTATTGGGGAGATCT
>CAZNLS010000145.1:0-5466 GCA_964573895.1 uncultured Clostridia bacterium | reverse complement strand
TATTAAAGAGGCAAAAGAGTTGGTAGGGAAAATTAAAACAGAAAATGAAAGGTTAACAAAATTTTTGAAAGATGGGATAATTAAAAGATTAAATGAACATGTTGTAATCCTGGTATCTGTAAAAGATATTAAGGGAGAAAAAACAATTAGAAAATTAATAGAAACTGTTAAGACAAATTAATCAAATATTTCATAACATTTAGAAAAGTGTTTGATCTCAATATTTTCAGTTTTGAAAAAACGATTCCCCGAATAAATCAAATATCCCCGACTTGCCTTTGCCGTTATTTTATTAAATTTTTTCAGGCTCTTGAAAAAATCGCTATGTATAGTTTTTGCATACTTGATCTCTATTGGAATAAGCTTTTTAGATTTTTTATAAATCATGTCAATTTCATTACGATTATTATCCCTATAAAAAAACAAGTTAGGATCCAGTCCCTGATTGTACCTTGATTTAACTGCCTCTATAACAATCATATTTTCGAATAAATTTCCGATTAACGGATCCCTTGAGACCTGGTTTAACTCTTCAATTCCAAGCAGATAGGTCGCAAGTCCAACATCAGTAAAATATATCTTAGGAGATTTTACAACCCTTTTACCAAAGTTTTCAAAGTAGGGCGGTAACTTAAAAATCAGAAATGATGCCTCAAGAATTGACATCCATTCCTTCAAAGTGTTACTTGATACTCCTATATCATTTGACAGGCTGTTAAGATTTAGTAATTGCCCCACTCTCCCGGCCAATAATTTTAAAAATACTTCAAATTGAGTGATATTACGAATATTTACCATTTGGCGAAGATCTCTTTCCACATAAGTCTGAAAATAATTCCGATAAGTTTTGGTCGGATTTAAATCATCTTTATAGATCCTTGGTAGAAAACCTTTATAGATCAACTCATCCCTATCCGGTTTAATCCCGCTATCCGTCAATTCTCTTATAGAAAAAGGCAATAAATTTAATAGTGCCGTTCTTCCTGCAAGAGATTGAGTAATCGCCTGATTGAGGTTAAATTGGTGACTGCCTGTTAAAATATACATACCTTTTTCTTCACTTTCATCCACTATTGTTTGAATATAGGATAGAAGTTGGGGGACTCTTTGAATTTCATCAATTATTACCGGGGAACTGAATTCTTCAAAAAAAGCATTAGGATCGTTTATGGCCAATTCACGAATCTCAGGATTTTCAAGATTACAATAAGAATAGTCGGGAAACTCCATTCTGGCAAGAGTAGTTTTGCCTGCCTGCCTTGGGCCGGTTATTGTAATTACAGGATAATCTTTTGCAATTGACTGCAATTCATGACTTACCGCGCGTTTTATTTGCATGTATATATTATATATAATTTTATACAAATTTCAAGTACAACTTAAAATTTGTATATTTGACTGCTTGGTAAAGATTTTAATTTTTTTAAATCTTAGGCCGCTGAATGTTAACAAAGCTAATCTGAAAAATTAATTGACATTAATGAAATTTTATTTTAAAATCGGCGATTATGATATCAATATGCAGAAAAGACGGTTTTTTTAAGTTCAAAATCGCAACATCACTGCATCATCATTTCCATCGTATGCTCATCTGAGTATACGAAAAATCCTTAAATCCAAAAAACCCCTATTAATTCCGGGTTAGTTTCTGCCCGGCACAAAAAATTCAAAAGGAGATGATGATGAATAAAAATATAAGGCTGGCAATACAAAAGAAAGGCCGGCTTAATTCGGAAACGATCAAACTGATAAGAGAATGCGGCATTACCCTGCCGGGTGCTAACGGTCAACTAAGAGCTGAAGCCGAGAATTTTCCGATGGAAATACTATTTTTAAGGGATGATGATATTCCGGGATATGTATCTGAAGGTATTGCAGATATCGGCATTGCAGGTGTGAATCTCGTCAGGGAACAGAAAAAAGATGTGTCAGTCGTTTCAGATCTCGGTTTTTCAAACTGCAGGTTGTCTATTGCAGTAGACAAAAACAGGGATTTTTCAGAACCAAAAAATCTTGAAGGGATGAGAATCGCAACGTCCCACCCGAATATCCTGAATGAATATCTTAAGCAGAAGGGGATAACAGCGGATATTTTTTCTCTCAGAGGTTCTGTCGAAATCGCACCGGCTATCGGCCTCGCAGATGCCATTTGTGATCTTGTAAGTTCAGGGAGTACACTTCTTAGCAACGGATTGAAAGAGGTTATTACAATAATGAAATCTTCAGCAGTATTAATCTCAAATAAAACCCTCCCCACCGCAAAACAAAAGCTGCTCTCAAAGTTTGTTTTAAGAATTCAAGCTGTCCTAAGATCAAAAGAGTATAAATATATACTTCTCAATGCACCATCTGAATCAATGGATAATATAAGCAAGCTTCTTCCCGGAATGAAAAGTCCCACTGTAATTCCCCTTCGGGAAAAGGGCTGGGTTTCAGTACATTCTGTAATCAAGGAGAGCCAATTCTGGAGTATTATAGAAAAATTGAGAGAGTTGGGAGCCCAGGGGATTCTAGTTATGAGTGTTGAAAAAATGATCATGTAGGTGGAAAGATGAAAACAAAAGAAACAATAAAAAAAATATATGATCCTTCCGAAGCAGTTCTCAGAAGGCTTTGTCTTCGGGAAAAAATCGAGAAAAAGGATGATATCAGAATGAAGGTTATGCAGATTATGGAAAATGTCAGGAAGAATGGCGACAGAGCCCTGAGAAAATTATCACTTAAATATGACAATGTTGAAATAAGTGAATTCAGGATCCCGAAAATTAAAATCAAGAGATCGGGAAACTACATTTCGATCAGTCTTAAAAAAGCTATTCAAACAGCCTTTTCAAATATCAGAAAATTTCACAAATATAACAATGTTGAACCTAATGATCCGGTATATACAATGCCGGGAGTTGAATGTTTCATCAGATTTATACCTGTTGAGAGAGTAGGCCTCTATATCCCGGGAGGAAACAATCCTCTATTCTCTTCACTGCTAATGACTGCAATCCCTGCCAAAATTGCAGGGTGTGATGAGATTGCCGTCTTCACACCGCCAACAAAATCCGGAACTCCCGATCCAAGGATTCTCTACTGCGCTGATTTATTGGGAATAAATGAGATTTACTCAATAGGCGGGGCTCAGGCCGTTGCTGCAATGGTTTACGGAACTGAAACCGTAAAAAAGGTCGAAAAGATATTCGGCCCCGGAAACAGCTATGTGAATGAAGCCAAGCTGCAGGCGGCCGGCTTTGGAACAGCGATAGATATGCCTGCAGGACCTTCAGAACTTATGATTATTGCGGACGGAACTTCCGATCCGGATTACATAGTATCTGATTTTTTCAGTCAGCTTGAACACGGGCCCGGAAGCTTTACGATCCTCATTTCAAGAAATACCGGTTTAATTGAAACAGTAAATGAAAAGATTAACTTTATCCTGAAAAACATTGCTCCCGGTTCATATATAAGACAAAACCTTGAAAGATGCATTCTCATTTTCACAGAAGATAAAAAAAAGATTGAAAATTTTATAAACAACTTCGCTCCCGAGCATCTTCTTCTGTCCATGAGAAATAGCAGAGACTGGATACCCCGGATAAGAAATGCAGGATCTGTTTTCCTGGGAAACTATTCAGCCGAATCAATTGGTGATTATGCTTCAGGAACAAACCACACACTGCCGACCGGATCGGCTGCAAAATCATTCTCCGGATTATCCGTCTCATCTTTTAAAAAAAGTATGACTTTCCAGAAGATCAGCAAGACCGGATTGAAGAATATAGGAAGAACCGTAATTAAAATGGCAGAAGAAGAGGGGATGAAATTTCATGCTGAGGCTGTTAAGGTGCGGCTCTCAAAAAATGAGTACAACGACAACAAAATTCCGGATCCGGCTGATCTTATATTGACCCGTTTCAAAGAGATAACCCCTTACAAGAGTGCCAGGATGGAAAATCCTACAGGAAAAATATTTCTGGATGCAAATGAATCACCCTATGAAATTATCGGTAATTCATCGGTTTCAAGATACCCGGATCCGAATCATTCAGCCCTGAGAAATGAACTTGCAAAGGAACTCAATATCAGTGAAAAAATGATTTTCACCGGCAACGGGAGTGATGAACTTATCGACCTGCTAATCCGCATATTCTGCAGAGAGGGATCAGATAACATAATTGTTCATCCTCCTACTTACGGGATGTATTCAAAATTTGCAGAACTTAACGGTGTCCCGGTGCTGAGAGTAAATCTTCTCCCCGGTTTCAAACTCGATACCGATGATATCCTGAAAAAGAGCCGTGAAAATTCAGTTAAACTTATTTTTATTAACTCCCCGAACAATCCGACAGGTAATTCATTCCCGCGGGAGGAAATTTTAAAAATTGCAGAATCTTCAGGTGCTGTCACTGTAGTGGATGAAGCGTACATAGATTTTTCAAAAAATGAATCTCTCATCGGGATGACTGAAAAAATCCCGGGATTGCTCGTGCTAAGGACCCTTTCAAAATCCTTCTCTGCAGCAGGCCTGAGGATCGGTGTACTTGTAGGAAACAAAAAAATTATCAGTACAATCAACACTGTCCGTGCACCTTATAATATCGGCAATATTTCCCAGAAGCTGGCAATAGAGCTGATAAAAAATAAGCAGAAAAGAGCAGAGTCTGTTGCATCAATTATTAGTGAACGTGAATTTCTTATTCACCGGCTGACAGGGATGAAGCAGGTTGAAAAAATATTTCCATCAGATGCCAATTTTTTACTTGTGAAGTTTATAAAAAAAGAGAGAATTTTAAACCTTCTCAGGGACTATGGGATCATCGTCAGGGACAGATCAATGCTTCATCAATGTCACGACTGCCTGAGAATTACAGTCGGAAGTCCGTCCGAAAACAGGAAACTTTTAAAAATTTTAAAAAATCCTGTAATCAGGAGATTAAAATGAGCAGAAAAAAAATTCTTTTCATAGATCGTGACGGAACAATTATTAAAGAACCTCTTCCGGATAAACAGATAGATTCATTCGAAAAACTTGAATTTTTACCGGGAGTAATAACATCACTTTCAAAGATTGCAAAAAAGAGAGAATTCATTTTGGTAATGGTCACTAATCAGGACGGATTAGGAACAGAATCATTTCCGGAAAATGATTTTGCCGGACCTCATGAATTTATACAAAAAATTCTCCGCAATGAGGGAATTATATTTGACAAAATCCTCGTTGACAGATCATTCCCGGAGGAAAACTCACCTCGAAGAAAACCTGCCGTTGGGATGGTTTTACCCTATTTATGCGGGAAATATGATTTGAAAAATTCATTTGTAATAGGAGACAGAATTACCGACATGGAATTTGCAAAAAATATCGGCTGCAGGGCGATCCTGTTATCAACAGGAAAAAAAGAAAATAAAAAACTGGAGGCGGATGTATCAAAAACCTTCAATTGTCCGCTGATAGCTGATTCATGGAATAAAATC
>CAZNLS010000144.1:0-5492 GCA_964573895.1 uncultured Clostridia bacterium | reverse complement strand
CATATCCAGGAAGATGTAGATTCATATGACATACCCGTGGTATCAAAAGATCAGAAAAAAGCTCTTTATAAAAATATTTATTCTCTTTGTTACATCGCTGATATTAACAATTGGTTACCTTGTCATTTCACATCGGATCTTTTTTTTTTCCAGAGGATTCCCTAAAATTCTCAGGAATTCAGTAAACCATGTCGAACTTCTTATTAACGAAATCGGGGAACCGTTCAATGTAAAGAAAGCAAGAACAATATCCCGAAAACTTGAAATACAGATCCGGTACAGGTCCCCCGGGTTCCAATGGGCAAGCAACAGCTCTATACTTAAATTAAAAACAGAAAATCTTCATGTGTACAATGGAATATCCCGAATAAAAGTGGGATTTACAAAAAAAGGTCCTGCCATTAATATCATAAAAAAAAGCGGCAGTTATCTCTTTATCCTCCATTCCGAAAGAGAAAATTTCAGATACATTGCTACCCTCTTCATGCTCTTTTTTATTATATTTATCTCAATAGTAATTACCGGAATGTATTTTATTATTAAAAAAATTCTGAATCCTGTAAAAACCCTTGAACAGGGTGTTAAACAGTTAAGATCGGGAAATATCGAATATAAAATAGACCAAAAAAGCAATGATGAGTTTGGTGAACTTATCAACTCATTTAATTCTATGTCTTCAGAGATAAAAAAGATGATCAAAGCAAGGGATCAGCTTCTGATGGATGTTAGCCATGAGTTGAGATCTCCTTTGACAAGGATCAAAGTTGCTCTTGAATTTATCAATGATAGTGAAGCCCGGCAAAGTATTGAAGATGATATCTCCGAAATTGAAAAAATGGCTGCAGAGCTTTTGGAGACAGAGAGGTTGAACAGCCCTTACGGCTCCCTGAGAATTAAGAATTTCAACCTGAACAATATTGTCAAAGGTATTATAAGAGAGATGAAAAATAGTACTCCCGGAGTGAAATTGAAGGCCGTGAAAAAGGAGACTTTTTTAAAGGCAGATCCTGAAAGAGTAAAAATTTTATTGAAAAACATTATAGGCAATGCCGTCAAATTCAGCAAAGATCAGGATAATCCGGTTGAAATATCTATTAATGAAAACGAAAGGGATATAACCGTTAAAATAACTGATTTCGGTCCGGGAATCTCTGAAAATGAACTTTCCAATATATTCGAACCATTCTACAGAATTGACAAATCCAGATCAAAAAACACTGGAGGATACGGCTTGGGTTTGAGCCTTTGTAAAAAGATCATGGATGCACATAGAGGAGAGATATCAATAAAAAGTTCCAAAGGAGCCGGAACAACCGTATATCTGAAATTCAAAATTCTCAAATAATTCATCTATTACAATTTGTAACATTTCAGTCATTTTTCATTAACATTTTAAACGTTTAATTAATATTAGAGTGGGCAGAAAAAATCTGGCTACCGGGAGGTAAAAAATGAATTCTTATTCAAAGTCGAACAGGTTCAGATCCGGCATTGCACTAATCCCTGTTTTTTCACTCCTTCTTTTTACTGTATTTAACGGAAACATAATTGCTGAACAACATAAGAACCTTTCACTCGGAAAAGCAATTAAAATAGCTTTACAAAACTATCCGTCATTTAAACAATCGAAAAATTCGATTGATATGGCTAATATTGATGTAAATGCAAAAAAATCCGCTTTTCTTCCTGACTTAAATGCCAATTCCAGTTTCACTCACAGGTGGACTAAGAGCTCAAGTAATGCTTCAGAAGATTATTTAACCACAGATTACAGCAACTTTAATTTTTCAATATCCTCAAATCTGAATATTTTCAACGGATTTTATAATATTGCTTCATTAAGGGAAGCTGAATTAAAAAGAGAATCAACATCACGAAATCATCTGCGTTTCAAACAGGATGTCGCATTTCTGACTTTGCAGAAATATATCAATACTTTAATTGCTAAAGAGTTTATTAGCGTTGAGAAGGAGAATCTTGATGCTCAAAGTATTTTATTGAAAAAAATAAATGATTTTTTTAAGGCAGGCAAGAAACCTATAACCGACCTGTATCAGCAGAAAGCTAACATATCTAATTCAAAACTCAATCTGATAGATGCTGAACAAAGTTTTATAACAGCCAAGCTTGAATTAAATAAAATTCTGGGATTTAAAAGCATTGATTATTTTTCACTTGAAGATCCTGTCATTCCGGGAACACTTAAAACCATTGATAAATTGAATTTAAAAAAAATATTAGAGACAGCCTTTAAAATGAGGTATGATCTCTCAGCACAGACTAGTAAGCTTTCTGCTGATTATAAGAGTATTGTTGTGGCAAAATCAGGATATTGGCCAAAATTGTCTTTTTTTGTAAACCTGACATCAGATTATTCCGGACTTAATACTGTTTATTCCTTTCCAGACCAGTTATTAAAAAATAGTCCCGCAATCAATGCAGGACTTAATCTGTCAATACCTATCTTTAATAAAAATTCTGTAAGAAACAGTGTTTCTTATGCAAAAATTCAATTGGATAATGATAAACTTGAATTGGAAAAAATTTTAAGGCAGATAAAAACCGAAGTTAAACAAGCTGTTGAAAATTATAAAACGGCAATAGGACAGATTGATTCGGCGGAAAGTCAGCTCAAATATTCTAAAGCTGCACTTCAGAGTATCCGTGACCGCTATAATGTAAATGCTTCAACTATTTCTGAATTGACTCAGGCACAAGCACTTTATAAGCAGGCCGGATTTGATCTTATAAAGGCAAAATATAACCTTTTAACAAGAAAAGCGGCAGTCTATTATTATTCCGGAGATATCGAACAGCTGTTTTCAATAATCGAAGGAAAGAACGGAGGTAGAAAAAAATGAAGAAGAAAATTTTAATTATTTCAGGCCTTATTTTGGCAGTATTGGTACTCTTTTTTCTGTTTAGAAACAGGTCTCAGGAAAATGGGTCCGGACATTTTAGGATCAGTGAAGTAAAAAAAGGAGATATAGAAAACATTGTATCCAGCACCGGTACTCTCAGTGCCGTTGAAACGGTGGATGTCGGTTCTCAGGTTTCTGGAATTATTAAAAAGATCTATGTTGATTACAACGATAAGGTAAAAAAAAACGAACTACTTGCAGTCCTGGACAAAACTCTATATGAATCAGCAGTTGAAAATTCTGAAGCCGGATTAATGAAAGCAAGAGCAAGATTACAGCAGACAAAATCCGAACTTGAAAGAGACAGGCCGCTTTTTAAAAAGGGTCACCTTTCCGAAACTGAATTCCTGCAGACAAAGACAAATTATGAGACTGCAAAAGCTGACTACCAAATAGCCCTTGCTGCACTTAACAGGGCAAAAACTAATCTGAATTATACTGAAATATATTCACCGATAGACGGGATAGTGATCGAGAGAATAATAGATGAAGGTCAGACAATTGCAGCCAGTTTCCAGGCTCCGAAATTATTTGTTATTGCTAAAGACCTCAAAGATATGCAGATTGAAGCAGATGTTGATGAGAGTGATATAGGTCAGATAAAAAAAAATCAGAATGTACGTTTTACGGTTCAGGCTTTTCCGGACAAACAGTTTAAGGGAAAGGTTCAGCAAATAAGGTTACAACCTCAGACAATTCAGAATGTTGTTAACTATACCGTAGTGATCAACGCTGATAATAAAGAAGGCCTTCTTCTCCCGGGGATGACTGCTACTGTCGATTTCCTGATAGAAGAACGAAGAAACGTTTTAATTATCCCCAATAGTGCTGTAACTTTTAACCCACCTGCTGAAATGATAAAAAAATATCGTGACAAACTTTTAAAAGGTATAAAAAACCCCGGCAATTTATCGAAAATTACCGGTAATCAATCATCGAAAAGCAGGGAAAGAGAAAGAGTTTTTTGCATAGATGATTCGGGAAGACCTTTTATTGCTTTCTTTATTAAGGGAGTATCCGATGCCAGAAACAGTGAGATACTGAAAAGTAAAACCATCAAAGAAAGTACGAATGTTATCATAGGATATGATAAATCAGGGAAGAACAGTTCTTCTAAAAAAAGCTCAGGATTCAGACTGTTTGGTCCACCCAGAGGTCGAAAATAAAATTCACCGGAATAAAAATGGATAAAATAGAATTAAAAAATATAAAAAAAATTTATCATATGGGGGATGTCCAGGTCCATGCATTAAGAGGTGTTGACCTCAACGTTAAAGAGGGAGAATTTGTTGCAATAATGGGTGCTTCAGGTTCAGGAAAATCAACATTGATGAATATCATAGGATGTCTGGATACTGCCACAGAAGGTTCATATACTCTGAATGGTACTAAAGTAAATGATATGAAAAAGAGTCAACTTGCTGATATCAGGAACGAAATGATAGGATTTGTTTTCCAGGGGTTCAATCTTCTTTCACGGTCTACTGCACTTGAAAATGTTACAATGCCGCTGCTCTACAATAGGACACATCATATTTCAGGTTTCAAAGAAAAAGGTATTAAAGTACTTGAGATGGTCGGATTAAAAGATCGTATGAAACATGAACCAAACCAGATGTCGGGTGGGCAGCAGCAGAGAGTTGCACTGGCCAGAGCTTTGATAAATGAACCGACTATCATTCTCGCTGATGAACCAACCGGAAACCTTGATTCAAAAACATCTTCCGAAATAATGCATCTGTTTCAGGAGCTTAACAGAAAGGGGATTACAATCATCCTTGTTACTCACGAATCGGAACTTGCCCTATATGCAAAAAGAGTTGTCGTTCTTAAAGATGGAATTAAGATCAAGGATGAACCGATTAAAAACAGGAAAGATGCAGGGAAAGATTATAATGATATTTCTATACGGGAAAATAACTTTCTCAACGGAAATTCCGGAAGGGAGGCCTGAAATGAGATGGAAGAATCTTACTAAAGTTGCTTTTAAAAGTATATTGAAGAACAGAATGAGAAGTCTCCTGACAATGCTTGGAATTATTATTGGTGTCGGAGCCGTAATAGCCCTTGTGTCAGTCGGAAAAGGGGCGACTGCAAGTATTGAAAAACAGATATCCTCTCTCGGAACAAACCTTCTCATTGTAAGGCCGGGATCCGGAAATATGCATGGTGTTAACAGGGGCGCCGCAAGTCTTAATACATTGTCCTTAACGGATATAAAGAGGCTCAAAGAAGAATCCACGTTAATAAAGTATTTCTCACCTTACGTAGTTGCACAGGGGCAGGTTATAGGTAACAGCAAAAACTGGTCGACAACTATCCAGGGTGTCTCCGAAAACTATCTGAAAATAAAGGACTGGCCTCTTGGAAGCGGCACTTTTTTCTCTGAGAGAGATATAAAATCGAGGAGAAAAATTGCAGTGATCGGAAAAACGGTAGCAGACGAACTTTTTGAAGACCAGGATCCAATAGGAATGAGGATACGGATACGTAATATCCCCTTCAGGATTATAGGCGTTTTAACCGAAAAAGGCCAAAAAGCTATAATTAAGAATTATCAAGTTAATCTTG
>CAZNLS010000143.1:0-5507 GCA_964573895.1 uncultured Clostridia bacterium | reverse complement strand
TTTATCAATTTTTAATCTTTTTACTTCTTCATATCCTTGTTTTGACACTGTTCCGAAAATGAAATTACCGTCCCTGTAAGTTAGAAGATAATTATTAATATACACGGGATACTTTTCACTCCACACTATTTTTTTAATTCTCCCATCCTCATTAACTGAATAGACGGCAGCTCCCCCATTTCTTATCACATAACCGATCCAGCTCCTCTTACCATTACTTTCTGAAACTCCGCAAAAGAACATTGACTTGGAAGGTAACTCAATCCTTCGGTTATTGAGGGATTTTTTGTTAATGAAAACAACTCCCGCCTTTCCTTTTGATTTATATATCCTGGATGGGGTTTCAACGGACACAATAGTATCCTTATAACCATAGACACGCCCCCAAAGAAATATTTTCCCGCTTCGTTCAGGAGTATATATTTTTTCAATTTTCAGATTATTTTTGTTTAACCTGTATACACCTCTGGTATCCGCATCACTGCTTTTTTTTATTGACCAGAGATAATTTTCATCTTCATAAGCCGAGTACCAATAAATCGGCCCCCTGATCTCTTTTTTTGTCTTGCCATCATATACATAATTTTTTAAATCTGTATCCTGGATGATCTTTCCGTTGGTTGTAAGATAATATCCGAAATAGTGATGTGCATTAATGCTGCCTTTCATGATGAAATAACCGAGAATTGCTGCCACGGTAAACATTGGGATGAAATATAAAACAAACCGTCTGAGGTATCTTCGGGCCCCCCGGATATCGAATTTTTTAAAGGCAAAGAATAGGGAAATAAGAAATGGAAATGAAAGAATGAATGATATGAGGATAAGATAAGCAGGACGGATTACATCACTGAAATCCCCTGTGAGGGCAAACAGTTTCATCCGAAAGCCGGTTCCGTAATAACCGGAGATAATCAACATATACAAAAAATTGAGAACAAAGACAAACAGGGCTATTAGAAAAAAAGTGCCGATGGAATTGGCCACGAAATTATCTTTATGAGGTGAAAGAGAGGTTGAGATCAGGAAAACTGCAAAATAAACAGCGGTAAAGTTATCCGGGGCCATAATCAGCGGATCAGCTGAAAAGACAAGGTAAATTGAAAGGTAGATCAAGTACAGTAGTACCAGCATCACCATCCTGGGAACCAATTTGAAAAAAAGTATCCGGCTTCTGGAAAAGGGGAAGGTCAGCAGGTATTCAAATCCTTCACCGGAAGCCTCCGAAGAAAACAGTGAAATTCCATAGAAAAATGAGAGGAACAGGATAAATAGTTCGTAAAACACCCGGAGATGGGGTAGGAACCGGAACTGATAATCGGAGACCTGGGATCTCAGATAGAAAGCGAACATAACCAATATCAAAAGCGGGAACAGCGAGACCGTCTGTTTTATAACATCTTTAAATTCTTTCTTTAGCATAACTTCCTCCCAAAAATGCCTTCACAATCTCATTTAAGCCGATATCACCGACTTCAAACTTACCGTCTAAATTCAACTCCTTCGAATAGGGATAAATAAAGTATTCATTTCCAAGTTCTGTACTTCTTGAAAATATTGCCTGAACATCTTCTAGTTTACTTTTTTTTGTCCTCACCTTTTTTACTTTTAAAAAGAGATCTTCCCTCTTTTCATCAAGAATAATTTTACCTTCATCCATGATAAGTATCCTCTCCGGAATCTTACCTGTGTCCGAAAAAGTGTGATTTACCATCAGGAGTGTTGAATTGTTTCGGTCAAGAAGATCAATGAGCGCATCAAGGAAAATATCTCTGATAAATGCATCCATTTTATAGATTACCTCATCAACCATTAGAAACTGCGGTTCCTGTGAAAGTAGAATAGAAAGGTGAAAAACCGCTCTCTCTCCGGAGGACAATTCTGTTATCTTTTTGTTGCGATCAATTTTAATTTCATCAAGAAGTACATTCTTTTCTATCTTTGTTTCAAATATCTCAGAATGATATTTCAGTGCTTCATTCAGTGTCATTTTTTCATAAAGACTCAATTGATCTGTTATTATTCCAATCTTTTTTTTATCAAGCCCGGCAAAATCAATTGTTCCCGAATCAGGAATTATTTGGCCCCCGAGACATCTAAGAAAAGTCGATTTCCCCGCTCCGTTTCTTCCAGCGATAAGAACAGTTTCACCCTGCCTGAAATTGACACTCAGATCTTTTACTGCATGTTTTTTCCCGAAAAATACATTAAGGTTTTTAACATTCACCATATTATCTTTCATCTTTCAACTCCTTTTCTATCATTTCCAAAAGCTGGTTTTTATTAAAACCCAGGGAAAGAGCTTTTTCCAGAAACTTTTTCAGTTCATCCTCAATCAGCAGCATTCTCAATTTGTCTGAACTTTGTTTTCTTTCAAGGACCCTGTAACCACTTCCCCTTTTCCCTTCAACAAACCCTTCCTTTTCAAGAGTGTAGTATGCTTTTGCTACAGTATTTGGATTTATTTTACATATTTTTGCAAGTGATCTTATTGATGGCAAAAGATCACCTGACTTTAACCTTTCAGACAATATTTCCATTAATATTGCCTGTTTCAGCTGTTGATGAATCGGGACAGCAGACATGTCATTAATAGAAAAGTTTACCATAATCACCTCACACTCATTTATTGTATCATATATATAGTACAATTTACCAGTTTTGTCAACTTTTTTTTATGATTAAAAAATTGATTTCAATTTTGCTGGTTCAGGTAATGCTTCGGTAACCATTTCAGCAAATACAATTCAAATTATGGGGGTTTGATTTATTTTTTTAAATGAATATCAGGTAACTATTTTATTGCTTATGGTAATTAATTGGGACAAAAAATCCGGATAATGAATGAATCACTCGGATATTTGGGATCTCAGGTAGGCAAGCACTTTTTTTGTATTGTACCCCTTTCCCTTTTCCAGTACCCCGGTAGATTGAGCTGACTGAAGCTTCCCGGATCTCGTGTCTATCACAGCCAGTGCCGGATACCCGAATCCTTCAACCCGGGATTTTTTCACAAGGTCCCGGTTTAACGGCTTATCTGCCTTTTCACCGATATCGATCATTACAATAATAAAATGTTTATTTATAAAGTTATGTACCGTTTGATTCTCAGAAAATAGTTGATGAAGCCGATGGCACCAGGGGCACCAATTGGCACCGAACATCAGAAGAACCATTTTATTCTGATCTTTTCCCACATGAATTGCATTTTTCACTTCTGTCTGTACATCCAGCTTAGGATTATAAATGTTCTTTCTATTCACAATTTTAGATTTGGAGTGAATAGAGCCTGAGAGTAATACAAAAAAAATTATTGTCACAACTGTAAGAAATTTTATTCCATGTTTCATTTTATAAATTTTTCTCCTTAATTATTAATAAACAAAGCGTTTAAACATCTCCTCTATAATCCTTAGCGCTGCCTGAGGCAATTTCGTCCCCGGACCGAATATTGCCGAGGCTCCGTTGTCGTAGAGGAACTGATAGTCCTGAACCGGAATTACTCCTCCGCAGACAACAATTATATCATCTCTTCCAAGTTTTTTCAGTTCTAAAACCAATCTTGGAAGAAGAGTTTTGTGTCCTGCGGCAAGAGTGCTCATTCCAACTACATGAACATCATTTTCAACTGCCTGTTTTGCCGTTTCGGCAGGAGTTTGAAAGAGTGGCCCGACATCAACATCAAATCCCATATCAGCATAAGCAGTAGAAACAACTTTTGCTCCCCGGTCATGGCCATCCTGACCCATTTTAGCAACAAGGATTCTTGGCCGTCTTCCCTCTTTTGATTCAAACTCATCGGTCAGCTTCCTCACTTTGTCGATCAGGATTTTATCTTCTCCCCTGAATTCACTACTGTAAATTCCGGATACTATTCTCGTCACAGCCTTATATCTACCGCAAACTTTTTCAATTGCATCGGATATTTCTCCAAGAGTAGCTCTCTCTCTTGCAGCTTTTACAGAGAGTTCCAGCAGATTATCATCGCCTGATTCAACACAGGAAGTAATAGCTTTTAATGCCTTCTCCACTTTTGAATTATCTCTTGTTTCCTTTATCTTTTTTAATCGTTCGATTTGCAGCTTTCTAACCGCACTGTTATCGACTTCGAGTATATCGAGTGATTCCTTATCCTCTACCCTGTAACGATTAACTCCAACGATCACCTCTTCGCCGGAATCAATTCTTGCCTGTCTTCTTGCCGCAGCCTCTTCTATCCTCAACTTTGGAATTCCTTCATTAATTGCACTTGTCATTCCACCCAAAGATTCAATTTCAAGTATATGTTCCCACCCCTTTTTTAAAAGAGAAGAAGTAAGGTATTCAATCAAATGGGAGCCTCCCCAGGGATCAACCGGTTTTATGATCCCTGTTTCATTTTGAAGATACAACTGGGTGTTCCTGGCAATACGAGCTGAAAAATCTGTCGGCAGCGCTATTGCCTCATCTAATGAATTAGTGTGCAATGACTGGGTATGACCCAATACAGCTGCCATTGCTTCTACACAGGTTCTGGCAATATTGTTGAAAGGATCCTGCTCGGTCAGTGACCACCCGGAAGTCTGGCAATGTGTTCTGAGAGCCATCGATTTTGGATTTGAAGGATTAAATTGTTTGATCAGCTTTGACCAGATTAAACGCGCAGCTCTCAATTTTGCTATCTCCATGAAATAGTTCATTCCCACACCCCAGAAAAATGAGAGACGCGGGGCAAAATTATCTATTCCTATTCCGGCATTGATCCCGGTTCTTACATACTCCAGGCCATCTGCCAGTGTATATGCCATTTCGAGGTCTGCCGTTGCTCCGGCTTCCTGCATATGGTAACCGGATATACTTATGCTGTTAAACCGGGGCATCCTTTCCGAAGTATATTTAAAAATATCTGCAATTATCCGCATAGATGTTTCAGGAGGATATATGTAGGTATTTCTTACCATGTACTCTTTAAGAATATCATTCTGAATTGTACCTGATAAAAGATCAAGACTTACCCCCTGCTCCTCTGCAGCAATAATATAGAATGCCATAACCGGAAGAACTGCTCCATTCATAGTCATCGAAACCGACATCTTATCCAGCGGTATTCCTGAAAATAGTATCTTCATGTCCTCAACACTATCTATCGCAACTCCCGCTTTACCGACATCACCAACAACCCTCTCATGGTCTGAATCATATCCCCTGTGGGTAGCAAGATCAAAAGCAACAGAGAGCCCCATTTGTCCGGCCTCAAGATTTCTCCTGTAAAAAGCATTACTCTCTTGGGCAGTAGAGAATCCCGCATACTGTCTTATAGTCCAGGGCCTCTGGACATACATGGTCGGATATGGACCTCTTAAGAAAGGGGGAATTCCCGACATATAGTCAAGATGCTCCATCCCTGCCAATATCTCTTTCGTATAAAAAGGTGATACGGGGATTCCTTCAAGTGTCATAAAAGGGGCTTTTTTAGAAAAGTATTTCCCGGATTTTCGCTTCGACAGAAGATTCTTTTTTAAATCAAT
>CAZNLS010000142.1:0-5587 GCA_964573895.1 uncultured Clostridia bacterium | reverse complement strand
AATTTTTCAAATATTATAATTTTTTACAATTCTTATCTGGCGGCAGACCACGTCCCGGTTCCGGTATCAGTACCAATGAAGGATCCGGACATATTATTTGCATCTGAAAATACTCCTATATAATATTGAATAATCCCAGCGTTAGAAGTCTTCGTGAAATAGACTGTGACATCACCGACTCTATATGTTCCGCTGTCTCCCTGGTCATCCTTATATGTCCCTTCGGTAGCAGTCCCTTCAAACGTAATCACCTTAGTAACAACTGTTTTATTTTTAAATGTGATTGTAAGGTTCCAATTTCCTGTTATATTTATTCCACCATCCGTTCCGCTTCCATCTGATGAACTTTTCTTACACGATTGAAAGAATAAAAAACCAAACATTAACACAAAAAAAAGTAGAATCAATAAAAAACGTTTCATTCCTATCCTCCTTCCCTCTAATTAGTTATATATTATTCCTGGTTATTCTAAAAATCAAGGGGAAAAAAAAATTTGTTTTCATTTTACTATTTTGACATACAAAATCTCTTTTGGTATAATCCAAATCTGGTAAGTACAGGTGAGAGATATAAAAGATAACCAATTAATGTTAAATCATATTGATATTTTAATTTCTACCTCTATTTACTTTTAATTTTTATAGGAGGTTAGAAATATGGCCAACGGAACAGTAAAATGGTTTGATACCCAGAAAGGATTCGGTTTTATTGAGATGGAAGACAGTAAAGATATATTTGTCCATTTCAGTGAGATCCAGGGAGACGGCTTTAAATCATTGGATGAGGGTCAGCAGGTCGAGTTTGAAATTCGTCAGAATGAAAAAGGCGACTACGCTGCCAACGTGACAAGAGTTTAAAAAAGATCATTAAAAAATTACCAGTCCTCATTTAGAGGACTGGTAGCATTCATAGATTTCAATTATTTAATTCAACCCATTTCATTTTATGTAATCTGCAATACTATCAATTTTTTTTAGCAGGAACTTTTTTTAAATATTTCTTGCGAAAAAATGCAGATTTTTCTACAAATTCTCCTATTTATTGAGATTAAAATCTGATGATTTCATTACAGGAGAAATTTCGTCAGGCGTGGTTCCCGATTTAATACGGTACCACTGTTTTTCCGTTCTGTCTTCGTCTGAAGCCCCGTGAGCCAACAGAATGTTTCCAAGGCTTTTGCTCCCAAGAAATCTTGCCCAATGAAGAGGAGTCCAGCCCCAGGAGTCTTTCATATTAATATCAGCTCCATATTCAAGAAGCTTCAAGACCACTTCTTCTTTATTATAAATCACTGCTCTGTGCAGATTTGACATACCGAATTTATCAATTCTAAGATGAATTTTACTCTTTTTTAAAACAACAGGATTGTTGAATCTCCCTACTATCCTGAATTTTAAAACAAAAGCAAGACACAGGAGCAGAACAGATAAAACAATCAGTTCGGCCTTCCTGGGATCCATTTTTACCCCTGGATATAAGTATTCACTATTGAATTTGGAGTCATAAATAACAGACTTGAACATACCGAATTTTTTTACTCTACGGAAGAATTTTCTGTATCTCTTTGCTTTAGCTTTTAAATTTGAATTTTTCATAAAATTTATCTGGTTATAGTTTTTCCAATTAAATAACTAAACTTCATTCTGTTCTGAAAATACATTATCCCTTTATCATTTTTCTTATTATCATCAAGATATATATCCATATATCTGGAAAGCAATTCGAAATTTACTGATAGCTCAATCCTGTTTTCACTGAATGAAAAATTTATAAAATTAGCTCCGTATATCCTGACTTTACAAACACTTACACCTTTTAAATTAATTACAAGTTTTTCATCCGAACAAAATGAAAGTTTTTGATGATTCTCATAATCTGTCTCGTTTTTTTTTAAAATCATGTTTGTTTTAAAAGGAAAAGTTACATTATATATTATCTTTAGTTCTCTGGTGATTTTAAATCTTGATCGTTTTTTTTGCTGATTTCCAACTGCTTTTTCAAATTTCTTTCTCATCTCATCTGTATTTCTGTATCTTTTTTCAATTTCAGGTTTTAATGATTTTGCAATAAATTTAATAATTTTCCTGTCAATATGTGCTGAGACAAAATTTTTCAAAAAATCTTCTTCAAAATTCATTTCAGAGAGAGGCTCATAAATTATATTATCCCACAGATCACCAATGAAAACCTCGGTAATAACAATTCCGGCGGTAAACATATCGATCCTCGGATCACTCCTGTATTTTCTGTTAAAACGAGCCGGATCGAGATATTTTTCCTTTCCTATTATCTTGGTCGATGTGCTCCTTTCAATTAGCTTTCTAACTTTTGAAGTACCGAAATCCCCAAGAACAAAATTTATCTCATCATCTCTTTCAACGACAAAAATATTTTCCAGAGCAATATCCCTGTGAACAACATTTTTATCATGAAGATACTTAAGATCTTCTATAATCTGCCTTGCTATGTTAATCTTCTCATCAAATCCCGGTTTAATCCTGCCTTCGGATTCAAGCAAAATCAAATCCTTAAGTGTCCCCTCTGCCAACTCCAGAAGAATTGATGGAAACTTCTTTTCCCTGCCCCTGAAGTTACATATTGCCATTCCTGAATCTTCCAGTTTCAGCAATCTTTCTCCTTCTATTGTTCTAAAAACATTCGATTCTCCTTCAATCGAATCTTCGGAAGTTTTCAATTCTGAATCAGAATATTTTAAACTTTTGTCTATAAGAGCAAGAAATCCTAATGGAATTTTCATTGCAAACCTGGTTCCATCAGAAATTCGTTTGACCTTAAGAATTACACCATACCCGCCTGAGCCGATAATTCCTTCAATCCCATATTCTGAATTATTGAGGCTCAATCTGTTTAAGTCCTTCAAATTATAGTCATTAACATCCCCCATTTCTGACAAATTCAATTTGGATATGCCTGCAGTACCGCACCCGCCGCAGATCTTTCTACTTTCCGGAATTAATATTCTACAACTCTCACAATATTTCAAAATGCCAAACCTATAAATATGGATGATCTGAGAAGCGACTCCCCTGAAGTGAATGGGATATCATTAGCATAAAAAGGGAGAGATGCCTGGAATCCCAGAAAAGTATCAGCTCTCTTTAAATGCAGACACAGTCTTAACGAAGAAAAAAAACCAAAGTTATAAAATATCTTTCGATTATCCCCGTCTTCATGACTTAATTCATCAATATACTCTGTTTTCCTGTTGAACGAAATAATTCCGGAAACACCGGGAACAAATTCACAAGAGATCATCTTACTCCCAAGTCTTACATTAAAAAGATTTATTGTTTTTCCAAACTCGGCCCCAATACCAATCTGGCTGAAATTTAATATTCCATTTTCCGATTCAATAGCCTTCCCCTTTATAAAGTTAATCAATAAGTTAAACTCAATTCTCCCTGACGATATATTTACAATTTTTAAGAAAAGTTCTGAAAAAGATCTTCGGGCACTTTCAATCCTGTATTTTTCTCCTGAAAAATCTAATATACTTTCGAAATTTTTCACTGAGATAAAAATCCCGGTTTTTGTACTTGGAATTGCAGTAAATGTTACACAGTAGATCAAAATTAATATCAAAGCTATTCTTTTCATTTTTTACTCCCGGAAATTTTTAATCTTAGAACAACAAAAACATCTTTCTTCTTTTTTTTCAGTATTCGGCGAAGAAGTTTATTATATTTGACTGCTTTTTCATCTGTTTTAGTTAAGATTTTTGTAGTTTTCTCTGTTTTGAAAAGTTTGATAAAACCAATTAATCCTTTGACTACTAATCCCGCAGAAAGTATATTTATGCTTTTTTGCGCAGAATAGAGGATAATCCCCGACTGTGGAGATGGGTTATTATTCAGGGCAGGGGAAATGATTAATCGGTTTGCTAAAAACAGAGTAATTCCGGCTCCTGCAGGGAGGACAAATTTTCCTAATAGTCCTTTTTTGTTAAAATATTTTTTTGTTTCTGTTGAAGGTGAATTATAAGTTTCGGGTTTGAAATTCCTGTCAGTGAATCTTATATTGGCTTCTTCCGGGAAAAAAATCAACTCCCCGGGATACTTGTATTCCTTCTTTAATATGAGTTGTTTGGACTCTGTAATCATTCCGCATTTTATTTTCATTATCAGAGAAGTTTCTGCTTTTTTGATATCAATATATTTTAAAGGGAGTGAAATTGAGTTTCTCCCTTCATTCAGAAAAAATTTGATTCCATTCTCATCCGGCAGTTTCTTCACTTCAATCTCAGATGCAGCAAGTGAATGCATATTAACAATTATGTTTTTTGGAGGATTGAAAAAGCAAAACAATCTGTCCCGTTTGGCAATTTGGATTTTATATATTCCGGGGAATTTTTTTTTCCACCTCTCGATAAAATCAAATATTTTTATCCTGCCGCTTAAACCCAAAAATTCGGGAGAGATAGAATTGTAATTATATTCATGGAAAAGTTTCTTCACAGCCCGAATTTCTCCTTCATCATTACCCCCCATATTATAGGAAAAGGCAAGGATTCCAAGTGCAGCAGGGCGATCTTGTAAAGGAATATTTGAAAAATTTTTCTCAAGATAATTAATTATATGAGTATAATCTTCGAAGGTATCCCAGTATTCCTTAACATTAGCTTTCCAGTCAGCAAAGCTGATAAATGAGACAGCCAAAAACAGTAAAATAAAAAAAATTCTTTTCATTTTTCCTCACAATATTTTTAATATTAACGGTAAAAAAAGTTCATTTTTAAAAGCTTTTATCGTAGATTCAGTTAGAAAACTGGTCAATAATTTTCCATTCTTAAGATAAACCATAGCAATCCTGCCTCTTGATATTCCCAGTAATAATCTGTTGGGAGATGTATAGCCGAATTGAATCATCTCTTCAGGTGTTAAGATTGCAGGTTCATATCTGCTTTTGGCCAGTTTCCTTATTTCCGAAATAAATGAATTTATTCCATGATAGGAAATATCCTTCAATGAAGACACAGGAAAAGGTTTTTCAATCCCATAATAGTTCCTGTTTTTTCTAATAAATTTATATCCTGAGAAATATAAACTTGATAATGCCGAAGGCGTCGTATCTTCCATTTTTTTATTAACTGCCTTGCCGGATCCTGTTTTAAAGAAAGACTTAATGAAACAATTTTCATCCAGAAGCTTAGGGTCCGCCTCAAAGATACAAAGATACATTTTTTTTGTATTCTCAAGTATTCTAAATGTTCCGATACTATTTCCCTTTATATTAAAAACCCTGGGATCGTTAGTCACAGGATAAATACCCGGTGATTTTTTCAATAGAAAATAATTCAGTCTGAGACCCGTTACTTTCATTCTCCCGTTTGAGGCCGGAAGAACCTGAAATATCAGTATAATTACAATGAGAAATCTCAATTTGAAAAAGTAATGTCTATTGTTTCCGGGAAAAAACAGATGTCGAGAGGATCATATAATATTTCGTATGACAATGACTTAAATGATAATTATTTTGTAGTTTCATGTTTTGTTCTCTGTATATTTAGATTTCCTCCCTTATAGGAAAATTTCAGGTTAAATTATTGGATAAATATAATTTCATCAT
>CAZNLS010000141.1:3991-5671 GCA_964573895.1 uncultured Clostridia bacterium | reverse complement strand
ATATCAAATCAATGATTCATTTATGGAAAAGTTCGGCACAGAATCAAGTTCATCTGTTGAAAAACAGAAGCAGAAAATCAAAGAACTAAAGAATAAATACAACCGCCTTGCTTCAGATTTGGTGGCACTTAATTACACGGATTGTTGATGAAATAAATAAAGAATTATGCCTTATAAATCAAGAAAAATAATAATAGCAGGTGGCAAATACGACAGAAGGATTAAACTTACTGCTGAGGAAAAGAAAGAAATATATGCTAATCCTTTGGGTTTATCACAAAGAAAATTAGCTTCTATATATGGAGTTTCAAGAAGAACTATTCAGTTTATTCTTGACCCTGAAAAACTTAAAGAGAATTTAAAAAGAAGAAGAGAAAGAGGAGGCTCTAAACAATACTATAATCGTGAAGCTCACCGTATAGCAATGAAAAAACATAGAAGACGTAAACAAAAGTTGATGATTGAAGGTAAGATAAAATTAAACAAATAATTATGAAAACAAAAATTAAAAATTTAGGAAAAAGAATAATAAATAAGAAAAAAGCAATTAGAAAAATGAGGATTTCAGCTCGAAAAAATCCTGATGGAACAATTTCATCGCATAAGATGGCCTGGGTTGGCGATCCATCTAAAAAACGAGGTGACTTTGGTGTGTATCCAACAATCGCCCCTAAAAAAGGTAAAGAATCATCAACCAAAGCAATCGACTGGATAGAACAAACGCCAAAACAAGCTGCTGAAAAAGGTGAAATGATTAAGGTAAGAAGTAAACGTAAAGCTATAAAATTAGCAGCAGGAAGTTGGAAAAAGGGGGCTGTTAGAAAAGAGGCTATGAAATCGTATCGAAAACAAAAACGCAAATAAAGACAAAACTATGACACTTGGAAAATTATTAAAAGCACAAGGACGAAGCCAAAAATGGCTTGCTGCCAGGCTATTGGAAAGAGGTATAAGCAGAGCGCCTACAAGCATAAGCCAAATGTGTAGGAATAAAAGAAAGCCTAAAGATGAATATGTCTATATTCAGATAGCAATTATTCTTGCTGTACCGATAGAAGAAATAAGAATGTGTTTTTCTGAAAAGCCACATCTTAATAAATAAATCTAAAAACTAAATATCATGGAAGAAAAAATATTAAACGTAAATAACGAAGGATTGCCTTTGATGGGGTCTGGAAACGGTGGAGAATATACTGAATTACCTGCTGAATACAGAGAACAACTTTCTGCACCACTTCCTGCGGAAGCAATAAAACCTCACCCTACAAGACCATATCTATCTACTATTAAATCTGCCTACATCATTGAAAGGATTAATGATGTCTTCGGAATAGGTGGATGGGATTTTGAACACGAAATAATAGGAAGTGTTAAAAGCGGAGAACGACCATATATAATATGTAAAGGTAGAATCTATATTAAGAAATTCGACATATATTCACCTATACAATATGGTGGGCATATAGCTAATTCAGAAGAAATTGTAGATGCTTATAAATCTGCTATTACTGATGCTCTCACCAAATGCTCATCTTATCTTGAAATAGGAATACAGGTATTTAAAGGAAAACCTGGTGATACGACCTCCAATATTGGTGAACATAATTCCTCTAAAGATGAAGATAAAGTGGAAGAATCTGAATTGGAAGAAGATAAAACAGAAGATGATACAGAAGATGA
>CAZNLS010000141.1:0-3891 GCA_964573895.1 uncultured Clostridia bacterium | reverse complement strand
ACAGAAGATGATACAGAAGATGAAGCTACGAAAGAAGAAACTACGGAAGAAGATACCGCAACAGATGAAGAAGAAGATGATGAGAAGGATGAATTACCAAATGAGGAGGCAACTTCAGATGAAAACTTTAAAGCATTGTTTCCCGATGCACCAAAAGATTACGATAAGATTATTTCAGAATATGATGATGCTGAAAAACTTAGCAACGAAGCAGTATCTATTATAAACGCAGCTAAGAAAGATGGCTACCTGCCTGATGATATAGAGGCTCTGAAAAAACGTATCAATAAAAAATATTTACAACTGATTAAATGATAAAATTTGTTAAACCTATGAAACATAATTATAATGAATGACGTAAAAAAAGAAAACTTATCGCTTCCTTTTCCTGAAAAAGAAAGCATGATTATAAGCAACAAGAAAGATATTATTTCAATCTTTGGCGCTAAAATTACTAAAGCAAAAATAAACAATGTTGCTCACGATCTTGCTACTAAAATTCTTGATGAAGGAAAAGAGAATGTGCTGCATACATATATTAATGCAAGCATAATAAAGAAAACATTAGATGAGTTAATGACTAAAATTAAAGATGGCGCTTTGGAAGAAGCAGAAAAATATGGATTCGATAACACATACTGTGGAGTTGAATTTGATAAAATGAATACAGGAAAAAGGTATTCTTATAACCACGATTCAGCATGGATTGAGCTTGATAAAAAAGAAAAAGAAATCAAGAAACTAAAGAAAGAATACGAAGAGAAGATGAAGGCTGCTTCTAAATTTAAAGCATCTTTTGATGATGAGGGTATAGAGATTTTGCCTGCAAAAATAAAATCAGAAGGAAGCGAGACAATTAAAATTACGATTAAATAAGCTATTCATAAGCTAAATATTATGAAACAAAAACATATACATATTGTTATTATCATTGAACTTGTAATGTTGTTGGCGTTTACTATCATCAGAATAGCGTCCTTAATGTAACGAATGAATATGGATGAATACGTAGTATTAAAAAGAAATATTATCAATAGTAACATCATTAATTCACCGGCATTTAAAGTTTATATATGGTGTCTGTGTAAATCTAATTCAAATGATGGTGTGCTATGGGGCGAAGCTAAATTAATATCAATTAAAAAAGGACAATTTGATTTCAATATTAAGGAAGCAGAAAAATCCCTGTCAATGGACGGTAGATTAATAACTGATGCCTTGTCTTTATTATCAAATAAGGGACATATTCTTATTCATAATATTTATGAACATACTATTGTTGAAATCGTTGGATACGAAGATGTGAAATCATTAGCTGTGGCAGGAAATAAAGCTAAAAAGACAAAAGAACAGCAGTCAATGGAAGAAAAATACAGAATATTTATTAATGAGTTTAATAATATAACTCTTAAAGTTACAGGCAAAAAAAGAAGTTTCAGAGGAGACAATAAAAGCAAAAGACAATTCTTTGCAAGACTAAAAGAGGGATATAGGTCGAGTGATTTTATGAGGGCTATTACAAATATGTATCGTTCAAAGAACCATATAGAAAGCGAATATATGTATGCAACCCCTGAATTAATAACACGCAGCGAAAAACTTGCGATGTATAGTAATATGTGATGATAAAAAAAGTAGCAGAAAAATATATAAATCTAAACCTGTCGGTAATACCAATAGGGGATAATAAAGTACCTTTAGGCAAATGGTCTAATTCTCAAAATAAGATCATAAAAGATTTGAACGGGTTTGATGGCGCTAAAGCTATCGGATTAGTTTGTGGTAAAGTGTCAGGTAATCTTGAAGTCATTGATATTGACTGCAAGTATGATTTGACAGGAAAACTTTTTAATAGCTTTTTCCTTTCAATAAGGAAAGAATTAAGAGAAAGAATAGCTATTCAAAAGACGCAAAATAATGGTTATCATTTGTTTTATCGTTGCCCTACTATTGGGAGAAGTAAAAAGATTGCAAGAAGAGAAGCAACAGAAGAAGAAAAAAAATCAGGAGAGAAGATCAAGATACTTATAGAGACAAGAGGGGAAGGTGGATATGTATGTGTTTATCCAACAAAAGGATATTCTTTTATACAGAAACACCTCAACGAGATTCCGCTTATAACTGAGGATGAAAGAATGGAAATTTTATCCTGTGGTGTCGCTTTCAATTCTGTCGATGAAAATGCACAGATGGATGAAATATTTAAAGATTATAACGAAAGAGAAAGTGCTATACCTGTATTGTTAAAATATGGATGGACGGAAACAGGAAAAAACAAAGATAATATCTTATTGAAGAGACCAGGAGAAACCAATAGCCAATGGTCAGCTTCTTACCATATAAAAAATAAATGGTTCACAGTCTTTTCTACCTCTACTGAATTTCAGGATTTAAAAGCATATAGTCCTGTTGCTGTATTAGCGAAACTCGAATTTAATGATGATTGGAAAGCATTACACAAATATCTTATAGACAATGGCTATGGTAGAAAAAAAGAACCGGATACTCCTCCTGCGAAGATTGCTAAATTAGACACAATAAATATCTATCTGAAGTCTGTCATTGATGATACCTTACGGCAGGGAGATAAGATAGGAGTTTATCATCTCGATAAATATTTCTGTTTTAAAAATGGATTGTATCTTATTAATGGGTTCGATAATGTTGGGAAAAGTGTTATGATGCTGTGGAAATTTGTTAAACAAGCGCAAAAGAATAATTGGAGATTTATGATCTATTCAGGCGAAAACAGCAATGGGTTTATGGCAAGAAAAATTATTGAGTTTTCTCAAAAGAAAATACTTAATGAATGCGATATGGTGGAAGGGACGAGATTTTTAAATAAACATTTTTCTTTCGTTGATAATAATTATTTGTATGATTATAAGCAACTGTTAAAATTATTTATGAACTCAGACTTCAATGGTTTTGCTATTGATCCCTATGATGCCCTAAAGGTTAAATTAACTCCTGGATACAATACATATAATTATCACGAACAAGCTGTTACCGAGTTGCAATTCTTTTGCAGGAAACACGAAAGGATGATATGGTTAAACTTACACACGCATACGGGGGCTGCACGTAAGACAGATAAAGATGGCTTACCTTCTGCGCCACAGAAGGCTGATACTAATTATGGTGTCCTGTTTGCTAATTCAGGAGATTTCTTTATTACGTATCACAGGAAAGTACAGTCAAGAGAAAAGGAAAGAGTAATGGAAATCCATGTGCGTAAAGTCAGGGAGACAGAGACAGGAGGAAAATGTACAATCTATAATGATCCTGTCATGTTTGAATTGAATCCTGAAGGAACAAATTACGAATTTTATGACGATGACGATTTTTCACCAACATATAAAAATACAGACGATGAATTATTCTAAAGAATCACTATCAACAAATGAGGCTATTGCAAAATTAATGGATATTGCTGTTAGTTATAATGGCTTATTTCAATTAAGGTATTACGGTAAGGGATTGAGTAGTATTTCGTTCAAAATAGAAGAACTTGGCATAAGAGTTAAATTCTCAGGAATGAATTTAGAATGGAATCTCAATGCAACGATTTTTAAATTGAACGAGTATTTGAAAGATGAAAATATTGAATAAGCCCATAGATGAAGATATTGAAGCTGTCGAAGATGGCAGTATCAGGTTATTCGGGCATGAGTTTGCTTGCAGATACAAATGTGAATGGAATTTGGTTTATAAAGGCACTACACCTCCAGGTGGCTTTGACCCATCGGAATACTCTTTAACTATCTACGATGTAGTGGCAGAGATAGCAGCAGGAGAGGATGATGAAGATGCTTATGATATAGAAATTAATGGAATTTTTAAGGATGAATAACTAAAATAATATTGAAATGAAAAACCCTTTAGAAATAA
>CAZNLS010000140.1:0-5674 GCA_964573895.1 uncultured Clostridia bacterium | reverse complement strand
AACCCCCGACCTGCTGATTACAAATCAGCTGCTCTACCAACTGAGCTACGCCAGCATTTTTCCCAGCTAAAAAACTGAAAAAGTATACCACACCTATAGTAAAAGTGTCAATTTTTTGAAAAAGGGAATACCGCTTTTTCAGGCGAATTATACCCTAACTATCCGATTAATGCAACAATTTTGGAAAAAAAAATGCTAATAAATTTTATTTATCTGATAAACATCGCATCACCGAATGAAAAAAAACGGTATTTTTTACTGATTGCTAGACTGTATGCTTCTTTTATCAGTTCCAGACCGGCAAAAGCAGAGACGAGAATATAGAGTGAAGACATAGGAAGATGGAAATTGGTAATCATCCTGTCGGCCAAGTTAAATTTAAAACCCGGATATATGAAGAGATCGGATTCAAAAGACTCTTTCTCTTCATCAAGTAGTGCAAAACTTTCAGCAGACCGGACGGTTGTAGTCCCGACAGCAACAAACTTATTCCCATCGTTTTTGAGAGTCCTGATTTCATTAAGAACAACTTTTTTAATATTTATCAGTTCAGTCCCCATTCTATGATTTTCTATTTCATCCACTTCAATTTTTTGAAATGTTGCAGGCCCTACTTTCAAAGTGATTTCCAGGATCCTGTTATTTTTACTTATTTTTTTTAACAATTTATCAGTAAAATGAAGACCGGATGTGGGAGCTGCAATAGATCCCGGTACTTTTGAATATAAAGTCTGATACCTTTCAAGATCGAATTTCCGATATTTTTTGGCTTCATCATATTTTCTTTTAAGATAAGGCGGCAGCGGTGCGTATCCGGAAGTCATATCAGCATCAATCTTATTCTTAAACTTTAAAATTCTCTTCCCTCTTTCTCCAATTTCAATTACTACTGCTTCATTGCCTGAATCAAGTTTAATAACTGTGTCCTTTTTGGCTCTTTTTGCAGGCATTACAAAAACCTCGGCTTTAAATTCATCAAGCCGGTTTATAATAAGGAATTCAACTCTTGCCATTCCAATTTTTCCGAACATTCTTGCAGGGGTCACTTTAGTATTATTCATTACCAGGAACTCATCTTTGTTAAGAATATCAGGAAGATCTCTGAAAGTGTGATGTGTGATTTTTCCAGTATCTCTTTCAATCAGCATCAATTTTGATGAATCTCTCTCTTCGGTTGGGAAGCGTGCTATCCTTTCTGCAGGAAGATCGAAATTAAATTCTGAAAGTTTCATCGGGTGATTTTATAACATACAAATCCCCTGGTCAAAAAATATCTGTTTTATAATAAATCTACTTTAAAATTATTAAGTAAATCACCTCACGAATCCCAATCTTACATCCATTGTAGAATCTGCAACTCTTATACCGCGTGTCCATTTCCCTTCGGTTCCTTTTTTTACAAATCCGGTAAAAAATCTTGCCGACAAATATTTTTTTGTTCCACGCCCGATCTTTGAAATATGTTTGTCTTTATCAAGTACAAGTGCAATAACAGTATTTGGTTTTCTTACTCCTCTTATATAAGAAGCAGTAATGAAACATGTATCTCCATAAGAATCTCTTGCCAGTGTACGGCTTTCCAAAAGTCTTCCGTCCCTGCTCCATTTTCCAAAATAGAACTTTTTCGTGGTTGGAAAATAAATATATGTGTCATAAGAGCCGTATTTGTAAATGACCTTAAATGCATAATATACTTTGTACCTGTAGGTGAGAGGATTATGAAGATATATGTCAACTCTGAGACGTCTCGCATCATTTACGGATGCAACGGCACGAATATCACACTCTCTCGCATTTGATACTTTTTGATCCCCCCTGGCTTCTTCATTAGGGGATACAATCCAGTTTGCTCCACTGTATCCCGCCATCACCCTGTTAACCTCTTTTGCATATCTGAGAGGTGGTTTGTTTCCATACTGGGATTCAAGCGGAAATATTAAACACAAAATAAACACTAATAAAAATAATTTTTTCATATATTCCTCCTTGAGTTTGCCCGGACGCCCAAAATCTTCCGGAAAATTCAGGGAATGTCCCTGTTAAACATTAACAGAATACCAAAAAAATATTTTTTTTTAAATATTTTTTTAAAAAAAATGAATCATCAAAATATGTAAACAAAAAAGATTAGGAAAATCTTTACAACTTAAAAATTTTTTAATAGAATGTTCACTCTTTGAAATTTGATTTCAGGAGATAAAATGGGAAAAACATTTTCAGAGAAAGTGTTCGGTAATAAATCCGGGAAACCGGTTTCAGCCGGAGACATCGTTTCAGTAGAACCGGACTTTGTTATGAGTCATGACAACGCCGCCGCAATATCAAGGACATTTAAAAAGATAGGTTTAAAAAAAGTCAGATATCCGGATAGGATCGTAATAATTCTTGATCATGAAGTCCCTGCTCCAAAGGAATCATCAGCTATAAACCACAAGGAAATAAGAGAATTTATTGCAGATCAGGGTATAAAGAATTTTTTTGATATAAACAACGGGATCTGCCATCAGATATTTGTTGAGAGTGGTTTTGCCATGCCCGGGAAACTGATTGCAGGTTCAGATTCACATACTACTACATACGGAGCCCTCGGAGCTCTGTCTGCAGGAATAGGCAGGTCGGAGGTCGCAGCAATATGGGCTACCGGGGAATTGTGGTTTTCAGTACCTGAAACTATAAGAATCGAAGTCACAGGGACTCCTCAGAAGTGGATAACACCAAAAGATATCACTCTGCACATAATTGGGGAAATACATTCGGACGGTGCAGATTACAAAGCAGTCGAATTCACAGGGGAAACTATTAAAACAATGAAAATTGAAGAACGAATGGTTTTGACTAATATGGCAGCAGAAATGGGTGCAAAATGCGGATATGTACCACCTGATGAAAAGACTTTCGAATTCCTTAAAAAAAGAGCAAAAAGTGAATTCGAAGCTCTCTATTCCGATCCGGATGCAAAATATTTCAAAATAGTCAAAATTGACACTTCTGAGATTGTTCCAACTGTTGCGAAGCCCCATACCGTGGATAATTTTGCACCGATAAGTGAAGTGGAAGGTACCAGAATAGACCAGGCACTGATAGGAACCTGCACAAACGGAAGATTATATGATTTGCAGGCAGCGGCAAAAGTATTAAGAGGTAAGAAAGTCAAAGCAAGAACTCTGATAGTTCCGGCATCGAGATCAGTTTATAAAGCCGCGATAAAAGACGGAACCATTGAGACACTTGTTGATTCGGGAGCAATAATTTTAAATCCCGGATGTGGTCCGTGTCTTGGAGCTCATGAAGGAGTAATGGCTCCGGGAGAAGTGACTTTTTCAACGGCCAACAGAAATTTCAAGGGAAGAATGGGGTGCAGGGATGCCGAAATCTATCTCGGATCGCCGATCTCGGTTGCTGCATCTGCAATTGCCGGGAAAATTGTCGATCCCAGGAGAATATTATGAAAAAGATATTTAAGGGTAAGGCATGGAAATATGGTGACAATGTAAATACAGATGTGATATTCCCCGGAAAATACACCTATCAAAAAATGGAGCCTGAAGAGATGGCAAAACACGCTCTTGAAGATCTGGACCCGGACTTTGTGAAAAAAGTTAATCAGGGAGATTTATTGATAGCAGGGAAAAATTTTGGAATGGGTTCTTCGAGAGAACAGGCTGCCGTAGCCGTAAAATATTCCGGTATCAGAGTTATAATCGCAAAATCATTTTCAAGAATATACTTCAGAAATGCGATTAATGCAGGAATGCCGGCGATTAGATCCCCGGAAGCCGTGGATTCCATAAAAGACGGAGAAGAGGTTACCGTAGATATGGAAAAAGGAGTAATCTTAACAAAAAGAGGTGAGTTTAGATTTTCACCCTATCCATCAACAGTCAAATCTATTCTTAAAGAGGGTGGTTTGATAGATTATATCAAATCATCGATTCAATAAATATTAACTAACAAAAATATAAGGAGGATTAATAATGTCAGATTACACTGTCGTTTTGATGCCGGGAGACGGTATCGGAAAAACTGTATTACCGGAAGCCGTAAGAGTCCTGGATGCAGCAGGATTTAAAGCCGATTATGTAGAAGCTGATATAGGATGGGAATTCTGGTGCAGAGAGGGTAATCCCCTCCCCCAAAGAACTGTCGATCTATTGGAGAAGCACGGCCTCTCACTATTCGGAGCAATTACATCCAAACCAAAAACAGAAGCTGCTGAAGAAATCGACCCTTCTCTGAAGGATAAAGGATTCGTATACTACAGCCCGATAGTTGGTCTGAGGCAGCATTTTAATCTTGATATCTGCACACGCCCTTGTAAAACATTCAAGGGTAATCCTCTTAATTTTATCAGAAGGGGAAAAGGTGACACAATCGAAGAACCTGAAGTTGATGTTGTAATTTTCAGACAAAATACAGAGGGCCTTTACGGTGGAGTTGAATGGACCAATCCGCCTCAACAGGTTTATGATGCACTTAATACACATCCTAAAATGAAAAATTTCAGTAATTCACCAAAAGAAGAGCTCGCAATTTCCACCAGAATTTTTACAAAAAAAGCAACAGAAAGAATCCTGAGGGCTGCATTTGAACATGCAAATAAATTCGGTTATAAGTCTGTAACAATCTGTGAAAAACCAAATGTTATAAGGGAAACTTCCGGAATGATGCTTTCACTTGCAAAAGAGATGGTGAAGGAGTATGAAGGAATATCGCTTTGGAACACAAATATTGACGCCCAGATGATGTGGCTGACCAAGAATCCGGAAGATTACGGAGTGCTCGTCAGCGGAAATATGTTCGGAGATATTGTATCAGACGGTTTTGCAGGACTAGTTGGAGGACTGGGATTCGCCTGTTCTGCAAATGTTGGTGAAAATGTGGCAATCTTTGAACCGACTCACGGTTCGGCTCCAAAATATGCCGGATTTGAAACTTCAATAGTAAACCCGATAGCAATGATATTATCTGCATGTATGATGCTGGATCACATTGGAGAAACCGGACTCTCCGGAAAGATAAGGAGAGCAATTTCAAAAGTAGTACTCGAGGGAAAAGTAAAAACTTACGATATGATGAAACTGAAAGGTTCTCCGGAAGCTTTAAAAAATGGTGCCGCTTCAACCGAAGAAATGACCGATGAGATTATAAAGCAGTTGTAAATGCAAATTATAAAGAGGGGGATCAGTGATCCCCCTCCGATTTCTATTTATATATCTTTTTTAATCCTTCAGCAGTCCGGTTCTCTTTCGGAGGTGCAGGTACCATACCCTGTTTACTACCTTTAATTTTCTTTAGGAGCTCGGAAACAACTCTTTCTATCTGAGGATCTCTTCCTTTCATTAGAATATTAGGATCATCCCAAACCTTTATATCCGGTCTGACACCCACACCTTCCTGGAACCATTTTCCGTTATTATAGTACAATCTTGCTCCGGGAACAGTTATTCCTCCGCCATCAATCAGTCTGTGTCCTGTTGCGGGTCCAACAAGAATACCAAGGGTTCTCTCACCTACCAGCACTCCTGCTTTCAGTTCACGAAATGCCCACGGAAGTCCGTCTCCACCCGAACCGGCCCAGCCGTTGATAAGCATTCCAAGGTGTCCCCTTTTCGCTTCGGAGGGAACCGTCTGATCTTTTCCATGACGCCAGTGCAGGTTGTAGATAGACGGCCTT
>CAZNLS010000139.1:0-5722 GCA_964573895.1 uncultured Clostridia bacterium | reverse complement strand
TTGACACTAAAATTAAAGAGAAATTGAAAGCAATGGGATATATTGATTAGCATGAATTATTCCAATGATGTTTGGTTCATTTTCCATTGAAATGGGTTGAGGCGTTATGATGATATTTTTATGATTAAGAGTTTCCTATTGAGTTGAAGAAAAATACGAAAGAGACTATTGCAAAGCTATGACAAATAAACAGCTACACGATCATGATTTATTCATCGTCATTATCAACTGGAACACGAAAGATTTATTGAGACAATGCCTCGATTCCATATCTTCTGCACTCAAAAAAAATTCTTATCAAGTAATTGTTGTGGACAATGCGTCGACAGACAATAGTGTAGAAATGTTAAGGAATGGGTATCCGAATGTTATTATTATCGAGAATAAAAAAAATATCGGTTTTGCCCGTGCCAATAACCAGGCCTTTAAGTTGATTGAGAAAGGTGACTTCGTGTTAATGTTGAATTCAGATACACTTTTAATAAAAGATACGCTTCAAAAAATGATAGACTTTATGAAAAAAAATCCAGAGGCAGGAGTGTCTGCTCCTGCTCTTCGTTTTCCTGATGGAAAATTTCAAAGTGGGGGCGGATTCAGCCCAACATTGATAACTGACACGAATTACTTTCTTTTTTTGTCCATTGTATTCCCGTTAACTTTCAAGGGATTATTTATTAATCAAAGGAAGCGCAGAAAGATGGCTGTACCTTTTGAAGTTGATTGGGTCGCTGGAACATGCATGCTCATAAGAAAAAAAGTCATTGATCAGACAGGAGGTTTAGACGAATCTTATTTTATGTATGCAGAGGATGCGGAATGGTGTGAAAGAATAAAACGTCTGGGATGGAAGATCTATTTTTTGCCGCATCTTGAAATAATTCATTTTCACGGTGCCAGCAGCAAGACTATCTCAAACCAATGGATAAAATCATTTGTTTCCTATGTGAGGGATAAAAAGGGATTCACGCAATCGATAATGTTCAGGATGATTATGGCAGCCGGGTTTGCTCTCCGGACGATTTTTTATTTTGCCGGCTATATCATTACGCATAAAAAAGATTGGCTGAAAAAGACCTCTCAGATGTGTATTTACTTTACTGGAACTTTTGGTTAAAATCTGGCAGAAACTGAATGTGTCAACGTAAACATGATTGTATTGAAAAGAAGCCGCTGAGTTCTCAAATTGCAAGTTAAATGAATGAAAAAAAATGAGGGTAGGTATTGATGCTCACGCAGCTGAGCGAGATGGTTCAGGAAACTGCACTTATATTCGTGGTCTCCTTGTTGGACTCTCTCAAGTAGACAGGCAAAATCAATACATTCTCTATGCCCTAAACGGAAATCATCCTTTTTATAAAAATTTAAAAAGCAGCGAAAATTTCCGAATAAAATCTCTGAAATACAAAGGGCCTATTTTCAGGATTCCAATATTTCTTGCCAAAGAAAGTTTAGTTGATAAGCTTGATATTTTGCATGTACAGTATAACGCACCGCCTGTTCATAAAGGCAGATTGATAGTCACAATTCATGACTTGGCATTTATTCATTTCCCTAAGACTTTTGACCGATTCCAGAGATATCGGTTGAAAATATTGGTTCCTTTAAATGCAAAAAAAGCAAAAAGAGTAATCTGCGGTTCCCGTTATTCAAAGAATGACATTAGCGAATTTTGTAAAATAGATGGAACCAAAATAGAAGTCATTCCTTATGGCGTATCTTCCTCCTGTAAAACTGTAGAGAGTAATAGCAAAAAAAGAAAAGAAATATTGGCTAAATATGGGATTAAAGAAAAATTTATATTTTCCCTCGGGAGACTAAACGAGAGAAAAAATTTATCCTCACTTATTGCTGCCTATAAAAATTTGCGAGATTCAGATAAGTTGGATTTGAGCTTAGTCATTGCTGGCTATAAAGATTTTTTATTCGATAAAGTATTAACGGATATAAAAAATTCTGGGTATGAGAATGATATCGTTCTTACTGGATATATTGATGATGAAGACCTCCCTGTAATTTTTGGTTCTGCTGAATTATTCGTATATCCTTCGCTGTTTGAAGGGTTTGGACTGCCGCCATTAGAAGCCATGATTTGCAAATGTCCTGTGATAGCGTCGAATGTATCCTCCATTCCTGAAGTGGTTGGAGATGCTGGGATATTAGTTGATCCTAATAATGTCGATGAGATCTCACAAGCAATACATAGAGTCGCTTCTAACCCGGGGCTCAAAGCGGAAATGAAGAAAAAAGGATTTGAAAAAGCACGGATGTTTAGTTGGACGGCTGCAGCAAGAAAAACTCTTACTGTTTATGAGGAAGAGTTCGACAAGGGAAAGCAGTGAATTACCCAAAGTTATGCAATCTGTGCAACGGTACCAATAACGAAGTGATGTTCGACCATAAATTTCTTATGAGTCCAGTTATAAAATGCAAAAATTGCGGGCTGGTTTGGGTAGATCCTTCAAATCAGAACGAGCTGATCAAGGATTTTCAATCACATAGAGAAAGAAGTGAGGCCTATTCAAAAAATGTCGGCCTTGCCTTAGACAGACTGAATGTACGTCGTGAAGTTGAAATCGGAGAAATGGAAAATCGGCGGATTAACTTTGCTGATAGAATAAACAGGATAAACAATGTTTGGAATAAATCAAGAGAAGGAACAATTCTTCTTGAAATAGGATGTGGAGAAGGCCTGTTTCTTGAGCAAGCCAGAAATTTTGGATTCGATGTCATCGGTATTGAACCGAACAAGACCACTTCGATGTATGCAAAAGATCATCTTGGGCTGGATGTTCAAACGGCAACTCTCGCCGAAGCAGAGGTTCAAAATGATTCAATAGATATTGTTGTCATGTTTCATGTGATCGAACACCTATTAGATCCGAATTATGAGATATCCAAAACAGGGAATCTCTTAAAGAAAGCTGGTTTATTAGTCATAGAGACGCCTAATATAAATAGCCTTCCATACAAACTCATGAGGGGAAAATGGCGGCAGTTTATCCCGGATCACTATTGGTTTTTTTCTGAAAAAACGATCTCTTCTCTTTTAAATAAGCATGGGTTTAAAGTCCTTCAGATTAAATCGATCGGGAAGAATGTAAGCATACGGTTTTTTTTGAACAGATTAGGAAGGTGGAACAAGGCCTTAGCTGATTTCTTAGGCCAATTCACGAGGCATTTGAAAATTGAGAAAAAGACGATCTACATCAATCCATTGGATGTTATGATAGTCTTTGCTGAAAAGCAAAAATGAAGGATAAAAATTCATTAAGAATCGCAATAATGGGGTTTCGCGGCATCCCTGCTTGTTACGGCGGATTTGAAACATTTATCGAAGAATTAGCCCCCCGGCTCCTAAAAAAGGGGCACAGCATAACTGTTTATGGAAGATCAAACATTATTGACTATAAGAAGAAATATTACAAAGGGATAAGAATCGTTCTCCTGCCGACGATAAGCCATAAGTATTTCGATACAGTTTTCCATACATTTTTGTGCATATTGCATTCGTTTTTTAGAAAATACGATGTAATTTTTATAGTCAATGCTGCCAACAGCATTTTTTCGATACTGCCTCGATTAGCCGGGAAAAAAGTAGTTGTAAATGTCGATGGAATCGAAAGGAGGAGAAAAAAATGGGGGAGGGCCGGGAAACTTTGGTATTATTTTGGGGAATTCTTTTCTGTAATATTTCCAACTGTGATCGTTTCCGATGCAAAAGTCATTCAGGAATATTACAGGAAGAAATACAAAAAGAATTCCTTCATGATTCCTTATGGTGCTGATCATGATAAACTTTCTAGTAAAAAGATCTTAAAAAAATTGGGTATAGAGGAAAATAAGTATTTCCTTTATGTGAGCCGTCTTGAACCTGAAAACAACGCCCATATCGTCATAAAAGCCTTCGAGCAAGTCTCTACAGAGAATAAACTCATTATTGTTGGGGGAGCTCCCTACGCAGATAAATATATAAAGCAATTGAAAAAAACACATGATCCAAGGATCATTTTTACCGGTTTCATCTATGGGAAGGGCTATCAAGAGCTGCAATCTCATGCTTACTGCTATGTGCATGCCACCGAAGTGGGGGGGACTCATCCTGCTCTAATCGAGGCAATGGGTTTTGGAAATTGTGTTTTGGTTAACGGTACTCCTGAGAATATTGAAGTTCTTGAAGGGACGGGCCTTATTTATAAAAAAAATGATATTGAGGATTTGAAGGAGAAAATGCAGTACCTGGTCGATAATCCTCACATAATAGAACAGTTTAGGAAGAAAGCAATGGGAAGGATCGAAAAAAGCTACAGCTGGGATGTCATTACAAATAAATATGACAAGCTTTTTTTAAGCTTAAGAAAATGTTAATCGATGTAAAATGAATTAGGATATGATGACCGGCGCTGAATGTTTATCCCCCTTCGTTGTGTGTCCAGATTGTCATGGGAAACTTCGCGAAATGAAAGATGGACTATTCTGTGAAAAATGTGACAACCAATTTAAAAAAAACAACTATGGTTATTTTGAATTCATACAAGATCCTAGTTATTATGACATTGATTCTACAACTGAGGAATATGCCACGGCCCAAGAATCCTGCGGCGGTAGAATTTACCAAGATTTCTTGAAATCGTATTTCTTTCAAGAGTCCTTTAAAAAAATTTTAGATGTTGGGTGCGGTATTGGAAAAGGAATTTCTCAACTGAATAAAGAAGGATACGATGCCTATGGAATTGACCTCCCCCAACTCTCTGTATTTTGGCATCAGGTACAAAATGATTCCAGGCATTTCTTCTGTTGTGATGCAGGTCGGCTCCCTTTTTCTGACGGGATTTTTGATGTTGTTTATTCCTTGGGTGTTATTGAGCATATTGGTACCAGGATTGGACATTGCACACTTTCCCGCAATTACTGGGAACTTCGGCAGCAATATGTGAATGAAATATTGCGCGTTACCAAGCCTGACGGACGTATTCTTATTTCTTGTCCCAACAAGCACTTCATTATTGATATTCAACATGGTCCGACCGATGATCTAAGCTCCAAAAAGAGATTAAGGAGCTATATTTTTAAGAAGACCGGAATCAATGTTCACCCAGTTTGGGGGAAATATCATCTTCTGTCCTATTCGGAAGTTAAAAGACTTTTTTGTGAGAATGGGGGAGCACGATCTTTCCAACCTGTTCCTTTGAAAGGCTATTTTGCGTTCGAGCGATTGAGATCCAGATTTTTGAAATCATCGGCGGAATTTTATATGTATCATTTGCCTGGGCCCTGGCTTTCAAGTTTTTTGAATCCCTACGTTCTGGTTCAAATAAGGAAGTAAAACGGCCTTTTATACGATGTGTAAGCTATTGCAACATGGAAAGAATAATGGGAGAAGGGCTGTCAATTGACGAAAAATTGAGCAATTGAATCCATGGATATAAAGTTTTTCGTAAAATTCATTTTTCTCCTTATTCTGTTTCTCTATGCAATGTACACAATCGTTAGATGGAAAAAAATTGATGTTTTTTCTCCTTTATATATTTTTCCTGTTGCTTATATCCTCTACCTCTTCATAGGATCGCTCGATGTTCTTCAGAACAATGTCGAAATCACCGGAAAACAATGGCTTTTTTATCTAATAGGCCTTCTGGCTTTTTTTATCGGTTGCATGATACCGGATGTAAAAAAGATGATTTATAAAAGAAAATGGGAAGCATGTGAAAAGCACTGGAAGAGG
>CAZNLS010000138.1:0-5735 GCA_964573895.1 uncultured Clostridia bacterium | reverse complement strand
ATTAAAAGAATTATATTTAAAAGATTCTAAATTAAAATCTCGCAGTGATACGGAAATTGTGCTGGCAATGTATGAAAAATTTGGCCAGAAATGTCTGGATTTCTTTAATGGAATGTTTGCTTTTGCGATTTGGGATGCAAGAAAGGAAAAATTGTTTTTAGCAAGAGACAGGGCAGGTCAAAAACCTCTATATTATATTTTAAAAAATGGAATGTTTGCTTTTTCGTCTGAAATAAAAGCTTTATTCGACTTACCGTGGATTAAACCGGAATTGGATAATGAATCTTTATATGATTTTCTAACCTTCGGGAAATTGTCACCTCCAAAAACTATGTTTAAAGATATAAAAAAGTTTTATCCAGGTTACAAAATGAGTGTGAATAAAAACGGGATTAAAGAATATAATTCCTATTGGGATATAGAGTATACTGATTATTCTGAATTGGATAAAAATAAACTTGAGGATTTAGTTTTTTCCGAACTGAATAAATCTGTAAATTACAGAATGATAAGTGATGTTCCGGTAGGAGCATTTCTTAGTGGCGGTGTAGATTCCAGTGCAGTAGTTGCCCTTATGAGAGAAAAATCACATTCAAATATAAAAACATATTCAGTCGGATTTAAAGATATGCCGAAGTTCACAGAGTTAGAATTTGCAAAAAAAATCTCAAATGAATTCAATACTGAGCATTTTGAAAAACTTATTACACCTGGAGAGATCAGAAATTTTATTCCAAAAATCGTTGAAATTTTTGATGAACCATTAGCTGATCCTACAGCCATTCCAATATATTTTATTTCAAAACTTGCAAGGGAAAACGGAACTAAAGTAGTCATGACCGGCGACGGAGGTGATGAGCTTTTTGCAGGTTATTCGAACTGGAAAAGATATATAAGATTATATCCCTTTTACAAAACCTATTTAAAACTGCCCGGGGTAATAAAAAAAATTTTTGAAAAATCATATAAGATCTTTAATGCCGACTCACCAAATCATGAAATGTTAATTCGGGCCCTTAAAAATCAGGAGTTCTTTTGGGGAAGTACGAGTGGTTTTAAAGAGGGTTTGAAAAAAAGAATATTTAAGGAAGAATTTTTAAAGCAGAATAGACAACTAGATAGTCATAATACAGTTTTGAATTATCGAAAAAATTTTAATAATATGATTTTAAAGAGAAATGTCACAGAAGTGGATTGGATGAGCTATCTTGGATATAAATTTATTTTGCCCAATTTTTTTCTTTTCAGGTCTGATATGCTCGGAATGGCTAATTCGGTTGAAACACGTTCTCCATTTATGGATCACAATTTTGTAAATTTAGCTCTGTCGATACCTTCTACTTACAAGATGGCAAAAGGAGTACCTAAATCTATTTTAAAAAGTTCATTAAGAAGGATTTTGCCTGACTCAATTTTATACAGGGAAAAGATGGGATTTTGTGTCCCTTTAAAGGAATGGGCCGGCGATATTTTATTAGAATATATTGATGAGAATTTGGAAACATTTTGTTCAGATACAAATATTTTTAATTATAGTGAATTAAACAATCAAGTTAAATTGTTAAAAATGGGAGTACAAAAATATACAAATAATCTATGGACAATTTATTTTTTGATAAATTGGTTTAATAAATGGCTAAAATAAAAAATAATTTGAATAATCAAAAAAGCGTAGTTGTTATCACTAACATCCCTAATCCTTATAGGATTCCTTTATTCAATGAATTAAATTCCCAACTTACCGATATAGGGATAGGTTTTAGTGTTATTTTCGGAGCTATAAGTTATAAAAGAAGAAAATTTAAATTGAACTTAAATGATTCCGAGTTTAATTATCTCTGTTTAAAATCTGCTAAATTTAACTTAGGGAATTCTGAAAAAACCATTTTTACTTATAAAGAATTATTTGCTGTCTTACGAAAACTTCAACCTGAAAAAATAATAATTATCGGGTTTTCAATCGGAACACTTAAACTTTGGATAAGATCATTTTGGAATAAAACACCAATAATAATCTGGTCGGGATCAATTTTAGGTAAAACAAAAAATTATTCTCATTTGAAAACGATTTTCAGGAAAATAATCTCGAAACGAATTTCAGGATTTATAGCATATGGAACCCAAGCAAAAAAGTATTTAGAATCTTTAGGAATAGATGAAAAAAAAATAAAAATTGCCATAAACACGGTTGATACGGATTTTTTTTTCACAGAAACAATAAAAATCAGAAAAATGATTCATAAATCATCAAGGAAAAAATTTCTTACTTATATCGGATATCTGGTTCCCAGAAAAGGAGTAAAACAATTATTGGATATTATTTCAATTCTAAAAAAAGAGAGAAAAGATTTCATATTAGAGATTATCGGTGATGGCTCTGATAGAAAGAGCCTTGAAGAGTATGTAATTAAAAAAAACATTTCAAGGTATGTGAACTTTATCGGTTTTAAACAAAAAGATGAATTACCGAAATATCTAGCCAGATCTAATTGTTTTTTGTTTCAGACTAATTTTGATATTTGGGGTTTAGTGTTAAATGAAGCAATGGCTGCAGGTGTTCCTTGTATTTCATCCATAAATGCAGGTGCAACATTTGATTTAATAGTTGAAGGGAAAACAGGTTTTGCAATTAATTTTGAAGATACAGAGCAAGTTGTTGAAAGAATCAATTGGATTTTAAATAACGCAAAAAAGGCAGAAGTGATAGGAAAAAGTGCGAGTGACTATATAAAAGACAATGCAAATATAAAAAAAAGTGTTGAAGGATTTATGGATTTAATTAAGATTAATCAATCTAATAGAATTGAATGAAATTAATACTATCTTCAATATCATTTCTGTCTCTTATACTTCTTTTGCTGATTACGATAAGGCAGAAAAAAGATTTTTTATTATATTTAATATTTCTGAAACCATTTATTGATAAAACATTTATTGTGGTACCTGATGATAATGTTAGGTTATATTAATGTGTACAGATTCAAGGCTTTTGCCGAAAGAGAAGGAATTGCTTATAATAAAAAAGATAGGGAAAAATGGCAGGATTTTCAAAGAAAGAAATAAAAACAGATGTTCTTGTAGCGGGAGCAGGTATTTCGGGATGTGCTGCTGCGAAAAAACTTCAATCAAAGGGCGAAGACTATCTGATTGTTGATAAAAATGTTGAACCGGGAGGCCTCACACGATCCATCAGCATCGGTGATACACTTTTCGATTATACCGGTCACTTTCTGCATCTTAGTAAGTGGAAAACTCCGTCCGAAATTCCTTTTGCAAATCAGAATGATAAAAAATGGCAGATCGTTGACAGAAAATCTATCATATATCTAAATGGAGAGAGGATCCCGGCACCATTCCAGTACAATCTTTTCCATCTGTCGGAACAATTAAAGAAAAAGTGTTTAGAATCATACAGGAACAGATCGAAAAATCTAATTAACAATTCCTTTAAAGATTATCTCTTTTCCAATTTTGGAGGAGAGATTTGTAAATTGTTCTTATATCCCTATAATGAAAAAATTCTCGATATCGATCTTGACAAACTTTCACTTGATTCTGTCAAAAGATTCTTTCCCGCTCCTACCGAAAACAGGGTTGAAGCGGGATTTGAAACAGGAGATCTTCAGAAAAAAGATTATAACTCAAAGTTCTGGTATCCTAAAAATAACGGGATCGGGCTTCTTGCGAAAGGATTGGCTGAAGGACTGAAAAAGACCCTGTTCGGTGAAAAGATTTTTGAAGTAGACGTTAAAGAAAAGAGAGTTAAAACAAACAGGTATGAGATAAAATATAAGAGGTTAATCTCATCGGTTCCTCTTCGTCAATTTTGTATGATGACTAAAGATCAAGAGTTGGAAGAGCCAGGGAAAAAGTTGAGTCACAACAGGGTTCTCTCTTTAAATATTTTAACCGAAGGTGATCTTCCCGAAGAAATCAGTGATATTCATTGGATCTATATTCCTCAGAAAGAGATACCTTTTTATCGGGTTGGAATATATTCTAATATTCCCGATTCTCATTTTCATCATAAGCAAAATGCATTTTATATCGAGACATCTGTTCACTATCAAAAAAAAATGCCGCCATTAACGGATGTCATTTCCTCTCTCACTGAAAAGTTGGATGATCTTGGATGGATAAAAAAGGAAAAATTAAAGGTTATTGCTGCAAACTGGATTGATTGTGCATACGTTCACTTTGATCATGAAAGAAAAATGAATGTGGAAAAGATTATTTCAAAATTAAAGATGAATGATATTACGCCTATCGGGAGATATGGGCTTTGGGATTATATAAGTATGGAAGATTCGATTGAGTCGGGATTGAATTCAATATGAAAGATAATAAAATTTTAAAAGCAACAATCATTGTTCCCGTTCACAATGAAGAAGCTTCCCTTGGCAAATTCGTAAAAAAATTCATTACTGATTCTGAAAGGATAAAAAAGCATATTTTAGAACTTATTCTTGTTGAAAACGGGAGTACCGATAATACACCGGAAGTCTGTAAGAAACTCTTATTTGGGAATAAAATTTTGAATGGTTTTTTTTTGAAAAATGCTGTAAATGTGCTAAAAATAATTAAAGATTAATGAGATATATTGAATGGAAGCTATGGGTTAGATCAAAGCCCTGGTGTCTAAAATGGTTTATTTACCTTGTCCTCTTTAGGACAATTATTGATAATTTTTATAATTTAAAAAAAATATCTCCACTATTATCCCCATTATATATAATTGGATTTTTAATACCTATACTTATTTTTTTCAGTTATAATTCAAGAAATTTCCCGAGAAAAAAAAGAACAAAAATTGATCAAATAATGTTCATTTGGGGAATTTTTGTTTTTATAAATCTTTTTTTACTGCTAATTACTGATTATTCTTTAAGTGCAATTGGAAATGTTGTCAAATATTTTACTCCTGTTCTTCTCTTTTTTTATCTTCGCCATTTTATACGTAATAGAGAAGATCTTATAGGTATATTCCAGACTTTTTTATATTCAGTTATGTTTGCTCTATTAATGATCCCTTATAACTACTTTTTTAATCCACAGGCATTTAGAAGATTGACGATTGGAAGGGGAGGTGGTTATAGATTTGCCGGAGGTTATGCTGATGTAATGAATTATGCAATCATTATCATAGTTGTATTGATGATAACTTACTATTTCCTTCTTTCCCGAGTAGATGTGATAAAGAAAAAAAATAGATTTAAAAAATTAAGCCCATTTATTTTCTTTTTATCAATTATAGGATTAATGGCAATAAAACATACGGCAAGTTGGGGTGTTTTTCTCACGTTGACAATACTCTATATTATTTTTCATTTAAAAAAGTCGAAGAATGTGTTGATAATTCTTCTTTTTTTTCTTTTTGCAGGAATATATTTTCAGGGATTCATCAATTCAAATATTGATCCGTTGATTGAAAAAGAAATGAAAGTTGTGAGGGGAGAATCTAAAATTGACAGAGCCTTTAACGGCAGAATGTGGAGGTGGAAAAGATATTTTCGAATTTGGGGAAAAATGCCCTTATATTCAAAAATTTTTGGTGTTTCTTTCTCAGCTGCAGATGAAAGAATTGTTTTTATTGATGGAAAATACAGAAAGGGATATTCTTCCGTTATTCCACTTATGACGAGCGGAGGGATGCATAATGATTATATTAGAATATTGTTCATTTCCGGGATTTTTGGACTTTCTTTTTATCTTTTATTTCATCATATACCTTTTTT
>CAZNLS010000137.1:0-5748 GCA_964573895.1 uncultured Clostridia bacterium | reverse complement strand
TTTTGTAAATTGACATATACGTATATAAGTGCCAGAGTAGTAAGACTTTTTAGGAGGGGAAATGCGATTTTATAAAATTTTATCGTTTTGCCTGATATTGATTCTGATCTTTTTTCCGTCCTGTAAAAAAAACGGACCTGAAATAACTCTCATATCTCCCGAATCGAGAGCTGCAAATATGCCGGCTTTCACACTAACCGTAACGGGAAACGGTTTTGAGAATGGTTCAGTAATCAAAATTGACGGAGACTCGAAGATCACTCTGTTTTCGGATAGTGAAACTTTGAGCTGTAAATTATCTCAAACGGATCTTTTTACAAATTCACCCCAAAAAGATCTGCTCAGGTCGGGAAATATGAGTGCGCCGGCATCAGTTGATGTAACTGTGGAAAATCCTAACGATTCAGTATCGAACAAGATGACACTTTCTTTAACTGACGATCCTGAATTTTCCACACCGGTTAAAATTTCTCCGTCTGGAAACAACTGGTTTAACCCGGCAATCGCCAGTTATGGAAATAGGGAAGTCTACATTGTATTTGAAAGGTATGACAATTCAATACCAAAATACTATATCTCTTTTATCAGAAGTAGTGACCGTGGTAAAACATGGTCATCACCTGTTGATATTTTTTCTTCAGATGAAAGATGTTACAACCCCGGAATTGATGTGGGGCCTGATGGAAGAATAGATGTCATATTCTACAACATCAGATTGTATTATTCCCAATCGAATGACGGCGGCAAAACATGGAGTCCTTCCTTGAGGATAAGCAGTGATACCAATTCGCCATTGGAATCTGATATTTTTTCAGATTCTTCAGGAAATATAAATATAGTCTGGGGACAGTATACTGCGAACAACGGTCACATTTTCTTTCGAAGGTCATCTAGCGGGGGGACCCTGTTTTCTTCGGCAGTCGATGTGGCAGCGGATTGGAAAAGCTATGGAACTATATACACTCCTTCAATATCAGGTGATAATTCGGATAGAATTGTTGTTGCATGGAAAGCGTGGCCTGATTATGCATCAAAATATGCAAATGTTCATACAAATTATTCCTTAGACGGCGGGTCTTCCTGGAGCTCTGAAGACACTGCCTTCGGAGTGACTGCTTCTCCGGATATTGATTTTTCACCGAACGGGAATATTTTTCTCGTCCTGTCAAACTCATTTTTACCTTTCCGGGACAATATAAATATATACAGGTCGAAGGATAATGGAACTTCATGGAAGTTTCTGTCAAAAGTATCGGGGGATCTTGAAGGATATTCTCCCGTAATGAAAATTGATCCTATAGGAAATATTAATATTATATACCGGCGAAATTCGATATTTCATTACATCCGCTCAATAGATGAAGGAAATAATTGGTCGGCAGAATCTCCTGTTACTTCTTTGACGAGCATAGTTGATATGGCAGTTGATACCGAGGGTAATATCTATATCGTATATGAACTGCAGCAAAGCAGCGGGCAACTCTACTTTACACGTTCATAAGCAACTAAATTTTTAGAATAGTTCTTAGTTTTTTTCTTAAAAAAACATAAAAAACGGCAAATATTATTCCGATATAAATATCAATAAGTTTTAAGTCAATTTTGATATACAAAAGATCTGATATTCTGAGCAGTATTAGAATAAGTGCAATGCCGGCTAAAGGGTAGATTATATCTTTTTTGTATTTGATTTTTTCATAAGTAAATATCACTATTGTCAGGATTAAAAAAATTACTACCGATTGAAATAAGAGGTTGACCGGGTAATAGGTTTCGAGACTTTTAGGTTTGAAGAAGTATATCCCTGCATAGTGCAGATAGACAAAAAGAAGGGAATTTCTACCCGTGAGTTCCAGACTTTTCCTGATAAAATTTAATTTCATGTTGGTAATTTTACTGTTAATATATGAGAATACATAAAATATCAATGTAAGAAAAAGGAGTGATGCTGCAATATAAGAGAGTGTCATTTTAAATTTAACAATCGGAATATTAAGTATAAAAAAAGAGACAATGAATAAGGCTGTATTTGAAAGAATTGTCAAATAAAGTATCTTTTTATTTTTTCTGAATAAAAAGAGAAATAATCCAAAAAGAAAATAACCAACCCATGGTAAAAGAGTAAAACCTCTCCCCCAAAAAAATCTAAAAATTCCTTTCCCATAAAAAGATAAACTGCTCCTAAATATTATATAAATAAAAAACGGCAGCAGGAATAGATAAGCAGTTAAGGCTGGTTTCTTTAAAATTTTTATTAATATAGAAATTATAATAATGGAAAGGGCACTGATTTGCAGAAACTCCGGGATCAATCCGGTTTTTGTACCGTGAGCAATAACTATTTGTGTATACCCTCCAAAAAAAAGCAGGATCGAGAAAAATAGACTGTAAAGGGTGAAATTCTTTTTGTCATAATTCCTTACTGAGAAGATCATTGTATTAATTCCCGAGCACAGAAAAAAAAGAGCTGCTCCGAACGTCCCGAAGTAAAAGAACCTTCCTCCGTCAATATGTGCTGCTATCATTAAAAATCCGGCAAATCCTTTTGTCAGGTCTACTTCTCTGAATCTTATAGATTCGGAAAAATTCCCACTTTGATTTCTGCCGATCCGGATAAAACTATTTCCTGAAGCATTAGTATTCGAAATAATAAAAATAACTTTAACTATCAGGGAAATAAACAAAAGTATTAATAGTATTATCCCAAGATTTTTTAGATAATTCTTTAACTGAATCCTGTTTTTTATTGTTTTTAACTTCTCTGCGGGAATTGAAATGGCAGATGGAGAAAAGATTGAGGCTGACTGCAGAGGCATCCAATCGGAAATTCCCGGCTGTCTCCATCGAATAAAAAGATAGCACTCATTTTCGGATGGAGTGAAATTTATTGTAATTAGATGTTTTCCCGGAGTTAATTTAATTGGAGAACTCTTTACATTTTGTAATTTGTAGATTGAAGATCTCAAAACTACCATTCCATCAATCATTATTGATGCAGAATTATTTGCATTGAGATTAAATTCATAGTTTCTTTTCTCTTCAATCAGCAGTATTCCTTTAAAGATCAGTTTGCGTGGGGTTCCTGATTCCGATTGTATCCGGGTGACAAACTTTCTTATATTCCCTGGATTCAGGGAAAACGGGAAATCAACTTTTTTCAAACTATTATCACTCCCGGATACTAAAACTTCGAGACTTTTTATTTTTTTTTGGAATATTTTTGAAGTATTTAGGAATATGAGTAATGAACCTGTGAAGAAAATAATTATAAGCATTATTGTACTAAAGTTTATTTTTAATTTCATTTCAATTAAAAAGAATATACCAACTATATTTTAATGTGACAAGTCCGGCCGGAAAGCTGCCATGAAAGATATTAAGAAATAATTTTTTCTACTATTTGTGAAGATTACAATCAGAGAGTATAATTTGATATGAATCACTTAAAAGGGGAGAATTGAGAACCAGGTTTATTATACTTATAGCTGTCGCTTCAATTCTATTGGCGGAGTGCGGAAAGGGAAGGATTGAACCCCTGACAACTTCGGATATTTTTTTTATAAAAGATCAGGATCAGATTTCCGTCTCCGAAAACCGGGAAGCAGTCTGGAGCGGATTTAAAACGGAAGGAAAGTTTTATGTATCCGACAGGAAAAACTCAAAATTGATCATTTTTCGTAAAAAAGGGTCTAAAATTTTGCTTGGTTTAAAATACAGACTGTCTCAGGGGAATAGTGAAATTTTCATTAACGGGGAAAAAAAGATAAGGCTATTTCCTTCATCAGGAACACGAACAGTTAATAAAGATGTAACGCTCCTGAGGGGTTTTAATTTTATTGAATTCCGGACTCCAGGGGAAGGTGCTCTAAAACTGGCAAAGATATGGACAGAAAAGAAAAAAAACGCATCCGGTCCGATACTGAATGAAGGTGATAAAGCAGTAAAGTTTTTTTCATACGGGAAAGGAGAAGTTAAAATAGAAGGATCCGGAACCGTATCAATAAGAAAAGTGGAATTCCTTAACGGGGTAAAAAAAGTTGAATTGAAAAAATTTATACTTCGGAATAACGGCGGCAGGAGACTCGATTATGATATTAATTTCAATGATCTTGGCTTCATCGAATTGAATGTGATTTCCGGGAGTATGAACAAATTCAGTTTCACTTTCAGGAAAAGAAAAACCAGGAAGAAGCAATTAGATATTCCACGCATTAATGGCCGGCCGGATGTCTACATCATGCTTATTGACGGTTGTCACGCATCGCATCTTGGATTGTATGGTTATGAAAGAGACACTTCTCCTGCAATTGACAGGCTGGCAAAAGAGTCGGTTGTCTTCGAGAATGCATATGCCAATGCTTCATTTACTCGCTCCAGTGTCGCCTCCATCTTTACCGGTTTCTACCCTCAGAGGCATAAGGTTCTAATCTTGAGGAGTAAACTGCCCAGGAATCTTTTTATCATGCCTGAGTTTTTCAAGTCAAAAGGATATAAAACCGGCATCATAACTGAGGCGGGAAATATTTCGATGGTCTTTGGTTTCAGGCGGGGAGTGACTGAGTACCATAAAGCATTTTTCAGATGGGATGATCCGAGATACCTGAAAAAAAATAACATCAATTTTTTTAAAGACTGGGTGCAGCATGAATCGCCGCTTTTTACCTATGTTCATTTCAGGGAACCGCATTTTCCGATAGTTCCCCCGCCTCCCTACAGGGATATGTTTGGAAAAAGAATTTCAAAACATGGAAAAAGAGTAATATTCAGGATTGCCGAGTATGATAAGAAAGGACATGTGTATACTGAGGATGAAAAAAAAGAGATCATTAATGATTATGACTCTTCAATCAGGCATGTTACCGATTCGGTTGAAAAACTGGTGGAAATGCTCAAGAGAAAAGGAAAATATAATAATTCCATACTAATTTTCACTGCCGACCATGGAGAGGCTGTTTATGAACATGGAGCATGGGGTCATGGCAGTAATGTTTTCAATGAAACGACCAGGGTTCCGCTGATTGTTAAATTTCCAAAATATTTCAATCTGAGAAACAGGAGGATCAAAAGACTGACACAGCTTGTAGATCTCTTTCCAACGCTTATGTCACTCTATGGGGAATCACGGGTTTTTGACGGAGAGTCCCTTTTCAAATCAATTGATATTTCAGAAATAGATGACAGGTTCATATTTTCAACTTCCTTTAATACACCCCAGTCTTTCGGGATCAGGTGGCGGAGTTGGTATTATATAATTGATCTTAAGGATAATTCTGAGAAATTGTATAACCTTGATACGGATCCTCTATCAGATATTTCTAAGGATAAAAAAGATATACTTTTTCTCTTCAGGACTAAATTTTTGAATTGGCTCAACTTTTATGACAACCTTGATACCTCTGCAAGGAATGTCGATCTGAAAAAACTCCCGAAAGGTGAACGGGAAAATCTTAAATCTCTCGGATATATAAACTAAGACAGGAAATTGAGGCTGGATTATATCCTGCCGGCTCTATCTTTTTTTAGCATTTCAAAGGAGCGGTCCCATGTGGCTTCTGCCTCCTTTGAAAACACACAAGCGGGGAATTGATCCATCCGGTTATGATAAGCAATGCATTCGCAGCAGTTCCCGTGCCTCGGGCAGCCCGGATAGGTGCAATTGCAACGATCACTGTTTTTTAATTTGTTTTCACATTCCATTTGTTTTCTCTTTGGATAATATTACAAATAAACGCTTTTATGTCAACCGAG
>CAZNLS010000136.1:0-5776 GCA_964573895.1 uncultured Clostridia bacterium | reverse complement strand
GGCCGGGCATATACTATTTGCCAACTCCAATTTCCATAGCAATTGACTGCAAGACTGCACTGAAGTATTATTAATTCGATAAATTTCAGAGGAAACTGAATGAGAGATATAAAAATTGAAACTTCAAAATCGATTCAGGAATTGATTCACGTAGACGAAAACGATAACATTATCGGATTTCAAAATAAGGATCAATGTCATCAAACTATCCCCCTTCTGCATAGAGCATTTTCTATTCACATATTCAATTCAAAAAAGAAGCTGCTTATTCATAAAAGGAGCTTTCAAAAAAAATTATGGCCGGGTTACTGGTCAAATTCTGTTTGCAGTCACCCTCTTCCGGGAGAATCCTATAAGAATGCAGCATTGAGGCGAATGAGAGAGGAGATAGGTATATCCGCGGAATTGAAATTTCTTTATAAATTTGAATATTTTGCCAGATACAAGGATAAGGGAAGTGAACATGAACTCTGTTCAGTCTTCATAGGACGATCAGACAGGACAATAATAGCTAACCCTCTTGAGATAGCCGAGTGGAAATTTATAAATCCTAAAGATTTGGACAATTGGATAGAAAAAGAAAGTGATGTCTTCACTCCATGGTTTCTCCTTGAGTGGAAAGAGATTTCGGCTAATTACAACCATATTTTAAACAGCTGAATTTCCTCAAAATTTAGATAAAAGTATCTAACTTCTTAATTCATTTTTTCCGGATAAAATAGATTTGTATATCAACACTGACGAAATTGAAATTGCTGCAAAAAATAAGCCAAAATGGAAATTGTCCCCTCTTAACCTCTCATTTAAGAAGAATGTATAGTTCGGATAGATTGACATATATATGATATAAAATGTTATTCCAAGCGATATGATCGCTCTGAAAAAAGAGTACCGGCGGGTCTTCAGGTAATATTTGAGCATTACTACAGCAGTAAAAAACCATGCGATATCAATACCGAGAGAAGTAGGTCTTGTAAAAAGAATAATGAATGGAGTAAAAGCGAGTGGTGAAAATATCAGCTTTATATATGTTTTTACAGGGAAAAGATAACTATGCGGGATGTTAAAAAGAGCTGCCAGCATATCAAAAAAGGGAATCAGCAGGTGAAAAACCTGGAGAAAAAAGAAGACACGTAAAATCTCTCTTATTTCAGTTTTCAACCTGAATAAACATGATATATTATACAAAATAACAGTCGGGAAAAATGTCAGAAAAACCGGGTAAAAGAACATAGTGAAAAATATATCCGGGCTCATCGAAAACCACATATTTGCCCATTTTCCACCAATCCAAACCTCCAGCAAATTTCTCAGTATTCCAATTAGTCCCGCAATAACAATGATTGAAATAATAGAAATTTCGGACCTTAAAAACGGAGTTGACGATTTTTTAAAAGGATATAAAAGAATCTTCCCAAATCCCGAAATGGCTCTGGAAATATCACTTTTGATCATCATTCCACTCCCCTCTGTTTAAAATAAAGATAGGGGCCTATGGATCCCAGAAGGTATATCATACCGTAGAAAAAATTATTCCCATGGGAAAAGAAGAGCAGGTATGTAGGATATGTTATCACATATATTATATAAAACACTGACATCATTAAGAGTACAAACTTAACAGTTGGAACTTTGAATGAAAATCCGAATCTTATCACTGCTATTGTTGAGATTATCCAGGCAATCGTGATCCCGAGTGTACAGGCATTTGTAATTAAAAAAATAAGAGGAGAAGTGGCAACAGGAGAGATTGATACAGGTATATAATATTTTTGAGGGATGAGCGGGATGAAACACTGCAAGGCAAATTTTTTTTGAATAAACTCAAAGAACGGGATAAAAATATGAACAACCTGAATAGATGTAAAAAGACCCAGAACATTCTTTGTTGAATTTTTTATTCCCCATTTTGAAAATTTGTAATCAACTATCATTGCCGGGAAAAGGGCAAGAAAAACAGGAAAAAATATCATTGTAAAAAATACACCTGGATCGAGAATGAACCATACTCCTTCGTGAAATCTTATTCCAAGTCCAATGCTTAAAAAAAATCTAAAGATCCCTATACATGAAAGCACTACTATTGATAAATTTAGGCTGGTATGTAATTCCACCCGTTTGTAATTCTCTTTTTTAAATATTCCAATAAGAACATGGAAAAAATTTTTAAAAAGTCTTAATACCGATCTGTTCTTCATATTAAGTTAAAGGGATTTTTAAAAATAAAAGTGATGCTAAACCACCGGATAAACTAAACAAATAAACTACAAAAACATATTTTTCTTTGTAGTTTTTTCTGTTTATCAGTATAAACTGTGTTATGGAAAACAAAATCAAAAATGGAATCACAATACTTTTTTTTATTAAGAAATATGACCATAAGTAGGTTATAGCAAAAAAAAGTGAAATGATGAATTTGCCCCATTTCAATCCAAGAATTACCGGAATCGTTCTGATTCCCTCTCTCTTATCTCCTTCATAATCTTTAATATCTATAAAATTTATCGCAAGAGTAAAAGGAACAAGGAAAAATAAAATAATGCGAAGAGGAAAAAATTCTAATCCTCCGGTAACAAACCAAAATCCCATCATTATGAGTATGAGGGAATTTCCCGATATCACAAGTTTGGACAGAACCGGTACTCTTTTGATCCTGAGAGGCTTCATAGAGTATAGATAATAATTTCCTCCAAAAAGTAAAATAAAAAAGAAAAATGTAAATCCCGATACTCCCGCAAACAACAGAGCCGCCGGGAATATCAGATTTGCCGTATATTCATACTTCTGCACATCAATTAAACATGAGGACAACGGTCGTTTAGGATTAGAAACAGAATCAATTTTCACATCAGATATGTTATTCTTCATCACCGAGTAAATCCATACTAAAATTATGGCTGCTAAGATAAAAATTATTGAAAGAGGGAATTCATCATCTATCGTTAAAGTGCAAAATTTTGAACCCAATACAATTCCAAAAACAAACATCAGCAAGTAGTGAATGATTCTTAATGGACGAATATCTTTGAATATAATAAGAAACAGTTTTCTCTCTTTTATGAATAGATATCTTAATCCCAAAAAAATAAAAATTAAAAGATAGAAGTGGATGTATTGTGTATTTGACTCTGAAAAATCCAGCCTGAGAAATGAGAGCGATCTTTTAATAAAGTATGGGAAAGAAAGATAGATGAACAGAGTACAATAGACTATTAAAGTATAAAAAAGTGAGTTTATAACAGATTTTCTTTTTTCATAGATATATATGAAAGATCCCAATAAAACCAGGGATACCTCTATTCTGATTCCCGGTGATATCCCCTTTTCTCCAAATGAACCAAAGAAGGTAAAAAATTTCCCTACAAGATCTGATAGATCTTTTGGCCGGAGATAGGCTATATCAAAACCTTTCCCAAGACTGATCAGCAGATCTGCAAAAGGAACTATATTCAGAACTACAAATGAGATGAGTGCAATCCTTGTAATGCTTTCAATATCCTCTCCGGTTGCTTTTTCTATCAGCAGTATCATGGCAAGAGCAAGAACAGCATACGAGAGATCATAATGAAGGATGTTAGTGAATGTAAGAGGTAAAAATTTGTCTGAAAAAATTTCAAGAAAATTTCTTAATGTAATTATAAAAACAAAACTGTAGAAATAGTATCCAAGAGGTATCTCTTTATCTTCAGCAGAATCTATAATTCTCTTTATCAGATTAAAATTCATTCTTCTACCTTCCCAAGATTAGAGTATTAATGAATAAAAATCAATCTGCAGCTATCTCACTTTAAAGACTTGATTTCAAACAAAAATTTAGAAAAATATTAAGCTTATTTATTCTTTAATTGATCTAAAAGTAATTCACACGCCTTTTTCAGCTGGGAATCTGTTCCTTTCTCCTTTTCATCCGGAGAATTTTTCAATATAACATTTGGAACTGCAGGTCCCCACTCCATATTTTTATCGGTTGCTTTAACATACCATGCTCTGAAAGGTTTCCTGACATACATCCCGTTTATGAGTCTTAAGCCTCCGGTAGATATCACGGCACCGAAAGTGGGTTCTCCGACAAGAGTCCCGATCCCCAGAGTTTTATAAGCATGTGAAAAAATCTCTGCATTTGAATAGCTGGATGCATTACAAAGTGCAATAGACGGTTTGTTCCAGGCATAGAACGGGAGTCTCTCTGCAAAAGGGTAAAAATCTCTGAATTTTTTATGCTCGCCAAGATTTTTTACAGCTCCGCGGGGAATAGTATAGGAGTGTTGTTTAACATTCAGAATTGCCATAAGATAATCGGTTGTCCAGCCACCTCCATTATATCTGACATCAATTACAATACCCTTTTTTCCATACCCGGCTGAAGCCAGTTCTCTTTCAAACCTTTCAAAACTTGACATATTCATTCCCTGAATATGAAGATAACCGAGTTTTCCTCCGGAAAATTTTTCTGTCAATTTTCTTCTCTGCTCAACCCACTCATCATAAAGAAGTGACCTTAAAGATGTAACCGGACGTATTATGACTTCTCTGAACTTCCCTTTTTCATTCTTTACTCCGAGAAGCACCTTCTCACCCCCGGTATCTGCCAAAAGAGACCAGAAATTAATATTATTGGTGACAGATTCCCCTCCTACGGAGATTATTGTATCTCCGGTATATAATCTGCTTTCTGATTTTCCAGCCGGAGATCCATCGATTACTCCGGCAACCTTAACTCCTTCTGAAACCGGGTTGATTCTTATCCCAAGAAGACCGGTTGTAATTTTCTGAGTGACTTCTCTGCCGCTTCCATACATTCCCATGTGACTTGCATTCAGGCGGCCTAACATTAAATTGTACATATCTCTGAAATCCTGTACAACAGAAGCCTTCATACACATTGGTTTATAAATTTTCTTTAACTTTGCCCAATTTTTCCCATGAAATTGAGGGTCATAAAAATTATCTCTAAGCATTCTCCAAGCCTCTTCAAAGATCTGGTCAAGTTCTTTTTTGTACTCAATCTTCATCCATGCTCTGAAGGGAAGAGATTTTATTTTTTTACTTTTCACATCCGCTTTTGCAATTGTTCCTCTTCCGGAAATAAAGTATAAAAATTTTCCGGAAGAATCACTGACAAACATTCTCGGATTATTACCCGGACCTGAAAATTTGGTCAGTTTCTTTCCGTCCCACTTAATACTGTACAGGACTTTTCCTTTTGCTCCGGGTGAATCAGCGGAGAACAGGAATGTATTTCCGTCCTTTGAAATTGAGAGTGCTGTTTCATCTCCCGGCAAACTTGTTACCTGGACAAGTCGCCTGTAAATTCCCTTCAGATCAATTTTTACCTTTATCAATTTCTTTTTTTTACTGTCTCCTTTCCTTTTTTTATCTGAACCGCGATTTGAAGATTTATCCGTATATAGATTTGAAATCAAAGATGAATCAGGACCATCCTCCCAGTCTTCTGCTGTTTTTTCCCAGTCACTCTTTTTCAGCCATGCAAACCAGACATCTAAAGTACTGTTGTTTCTCATAGACAAAAACCCCAGCTTTGATCCGTCAGGGCTCCAAACCGGCGAATAGTCTCCTCGGGGATGCATACTTACATTTGTAGGTTTCCTGCTATTATCGATAGGTTGAATATAAATTTCTGAATTAAAATTCAGATCATCAAGTGCATATGCAACCCATTTCCCGTCAGGACTGAATGTTATTCCGGACGGTTCCGCCCATCCGTTTAAAAGCAGTTTTTCACCCGAAATATTACCATTTTTATCAATATCTGCTA
>CAZNLS010000135.1:0-6005 GCA_964573895.1 uncultured Clostridia bacterium | reverse complement strand
TAAAAGTAAAAGAGAAAAAAATAGATTTCGGTGACATTGAAAGCGGGAAAGTTGTTTCTCTCGTCTATGAATTCGAAAATGCGGGAGATACGGATCTTGAAATAAAAAATATCAACACTTCCTGCGGATGTACCTATTCCACTCTTGAAAAAAAGATTTATAAACCGGGTGAAAAAGGGAAACTCCCGGTAAAATTTTTTTCTAAAGGCTATAGGGGAAAGGTTATAAAGACTGTAACGATATCTTCAAATGACAAAGTAAATCCCTATATGAATCTCACTTTAACCGGAATTGTAAGATTGAAGAATTTTGCTGTTGCGGAAGTTGAAAAGGATTCAGTGGATTTCGGAAAAATCAGTATGAGTGATAAACCCTCTACAGTTGTTGAAATAAGAAATGTGGGTAATATTAATATGATGATTCTTGAAATATCCCATGGACCTGAAATTTCAACTGAATTTAACAAAAAAATTGTAAAAGGAGGAGAGTCTGCCTTTGTGAAGATCACCTTTTCCCCATTTCAAAACGGCTTATTTTCAACTTTTCTAAGAATAAGAACCAATGCCTTTAAAAAACCTCTTGTGATTTTGAGAGTGAAGGTAGATGTTGACGAAAATAAAGTAGTCGAATAACAATAAACTAAAACGAAAAAAAAGGTGGATAAGAGAGGCAATAAGATTAAAGGCAAAAATACTCTCGGTAACATTAGTGAATTATTGCGGGCAGTGAGCAAGGTTCTCTGGACAATTGCCATTCTTATTCTTGTTGCAGGAGTTGGGAAACTGATCTTCTTCAAATCTTCCGCTAAAATACCTGACAGGCGTGAAATAGAAAAACCCGTATTGGAAAAAATTGACTGGGAAGGAGTAAACAAAGAGATAAGATCCTCTCTTGAAAGGAGCAGAAAGAGTGCTGAAAACAGGGCTTCAGAGCTTCTCGATAATTGGATAGGACGCCTTATGAAGAGGGTTGATAATAATTTTCTTCCCTGGTATTTCGGATACTGGACTCAGCAGAAAATGGGACTTGATGCCCTTCTTGCACAGATCTGGCATTGGGTTGACAGCGGAAGCCCGTCAGCTGCAGAGAAGATAACCGAAGAAGTGCAGGATGAGTTTTCTTCAAGAGTACTGAGACCGCAGATTGCCCAAATGGAATTGGAAAGGATCATAAACTCTATTGTCGCCGGTTACTCAAAAAGCCTGTCCGGAGATCTTGACAAGATTCCCGTTAAATACCAAATAAAACGTGCAGACTGGGAAAGATATATAAGTGATATATCCAGAATGGCAGGAAATGTTGAAGCTTCAAGAGAGGTTTCTGTTTCTCTAAAAGTTCTGACCGGGGCAGGAGCCGGGGGTCTTTTTCTTCTTTTTCGTGCAATAAAACCTGTAATTTCAAAAATCGGTGCAAAACTTTCCGCTAAAATGAGTACAAAGTTTGCTTCTAAGCTTGCTACTAAAACCGGAAGCAAAGTAGCTCTTAAATCAGGGGGAAAATTCATCGGTTCTATTATTGCAATAGGAATTATAATATGGGATGTCTGGGATCACTATTCTACAAAAAAAAGGGCTCTTCCGGTTCTCAAACAAAATATAAAGGATTATTTTACTGAATTAAAATTTTCAATTCTCAGGGATCCCGGATATGGAATCATGACAGTCATCCATAAATTAGAATTAAAAATTGTAAATTCCCTCGGAAACAGGCAATAGAGATCAAAAAATCTTTTTTAAATTAATTTATATCTGCTATTAATGAGAAATGATAGAGTAAAACTTATTGAGAATTCGGAGATCCGTAAACTAAAAATTTCATCCAAAGAAGGATATTCCTATTCAAACTCCTGCAGGGACGGAATATTTGAAAGGTCTTTCGGAAAAGATGAAAAAGTCAGGATAACAGAGCCCGAATCTGAACTCAGCTCGAAATTTATCGAAAATAAAAGAGAAAAAAATAGAGACAAAATGGAGTTTGATCCGTCGGTTGAAGCCGGACGTTCAGCTCCGCTGGCTGATTTTCTTGACAATCTCTCAATCGAATCCTGGAATATTGTGATCAAAAGCCTTAAAAACAGGAGGCTGATCATAAGAAGCCACAGGGAATTTAATAATTATTTTCAGCACAAATCTTTACTGATCAGAATTAAAATAAAAAAAGATGAAGAGTATATTGATATCGGTGAAGGCAATACAAGCGGTCAAAAGATAAACTATAGCGGTTTGATGAGCAGGATTGAGGAAATTGTGGAGTGCAACCGGAATTCAGTTAATTCTGATTTTAAATATAGTGTACCGGTAATCCTTAGTCCCGGAGATGGCGGGATACTTTTTCATGAGATCCTGGGGCATTCTCTCGAAGCAGACCATATTGCCTCCCAAAATTCACCTTTCACTTTTAAAGACATCGGCAAAAAAGCTGTTTCGGAAAAGTTGAATATCTGTCTTAACGATAAGAAAGATGAATTTTTCAGTAATATTAATTGTGATGATGAAGGAGAAAAAAATACTTCTAATTATCTTGTAAAAAAAGGAATAATAAAAAGCCTGATATCCGATACTTTTTACGGGAACATACTTGGAATAAAGTCCAGAGGGTTTTCAAGACAGGAGGATTTTTCTTCAATACCGCTTCCGCGTATGTTCTCAATCTATATAATGCCCGGGAAAAGTCATCCGGAAGAAATTCTTGCCTCCGTAAAAAAGGGGGTTTATGCAAAAGAATTTGGTGAAGGCAAAGTAATATTTAACAGAAATTTATTCTATTTTTACATAAATTCTGCTTATATGATAGAAAATGGAAAAATCTCTGCGCCTCTGGGAAGGGTAGTTGTACAGGGGCAACTTGATAAAACATTTAACGGAGTGGAATTGATAGGAACGGATTTTCAATATGACAGGGGGGTCAGTTATTGCCTGAAAAAGGGGCAGTTTCTTAATGTCAGATTAGGTCAGCCAACTGTCAAAATTTCAAACTTAACTGTTTCAAAGAGTTATAATGGAAGCTGATATACTTGAAATAATAAAAAAAAACGGATTCACTACAGCTGATACTTCTGTAAGAAAAATACGATCTGCAAAATTTGAGAAATATTTCGGGAATGAGCGCGAGACCATATCCGGGACAACCCGTTTGTTTGGAAGGATTATTAGTGATTCAGGACTTTACGGGAGTTTCTCTCTATCAGGCTCAGGGCAGAATCTTAAAAAACTTAAAAATTCTATAATTGATGTAACACGATTTAATCCTATCTCCGGGGAACTCTCTGAAATTGCGGAATCAATGCCAAAAAAGGCAAAGAATATAAAACTGAATATTTATGATCCCGGCTACGAGAATATAGATTCAGGAGATTTTTCAGAAATAGAAGAAAGGGTGGAAGAAAATTGTCTCAATTTCCCCGGATTGAAACTCGGTTCCGCCAGGCTGATTAAGAATGAACTTAAATACTACTTTGCAAATACAAAAGGCATGAAGGAAAAATTCAGAAGAACAGGATTTAAACTTGAACTTGATTTTTATCTTAAGGGGAACCAGGTCTCAGTGAGCAGAACTTCAACCCACTTCCTGAAGATAGATTATTCCCGGCTCGTCCAGAGAGCGTATAATCTTCTTGGTTCTTTGGACAATCCTTCTGAGCCCGACTACTACGATTCCGGATTAATTTTCTCTCCCGAAGCTTCATCGACAATTTTAAGACTCTTCTCCCTCAATTTTACTCCCGGAAGAATTAAAAAGCATAGAATAAATTTTCCACGGATCCTTAATATTTTAGACAGCAAATTTATTGATTTTGAACCCGGTTCTGCGCCATTTGACGATGAAGGGGTTCAGGCTTCAGAGACCTTCTTGATAGAAAAAGGAGTTTTCGGAAATCCTGTAACAAATATAGAAAATTCAGTAGATAAAAAACTACTTTTAACCGGCAACGGTTTTAGAAAAAATGATTCAGAAATGATAGGAACTAATTTTTCAAATCTTTTTATTAAACCCACAGTGATTCCCGTGACAAAACTTTTCAGGGGAAAAGGTAATAAAATCCTTGTTTCTCTTCTGAAATTGAAATCAAGAGAAGGAAGGCATTATCTTTTCTCCGGATACGGGTATATTTTCAGAAATGGTGAAAGGGGGGAGAGTGTCCATTTCCTTATTTCAACGACTTTTAAAAGCTTTTTTTTGAATATTATTAAGATCTCAAAAGAGTTAAGATTTTTTTATTTTGATTTTAATATAGGATCGCCGTATTTGCTGGTAGATGGGAGAAAAAAAAGAGGACACGACGGAATTATTGAAATCTAAGAATTTGTAAATAGTTTATAAACCCTGTTAATTTCTTCATCAGCCTCATCAATAAGAGATTCAATTATTTCACTTACAGACCTGACGCTATTTACTAAACCCACGCTCTGACCTGCCATGAGTGATCCTTTATCGATGTCGCCGTTTACAACAGCATTTCTCAAAGCTCCGACCCAGTAGTTTTCAACTTCATACTGAGCTTCTATTCTTGTTAATTTGTTATCAGCTAACTTTTTCAGCAGCTCCATCTGCAGAATTCCGAAATTTTCCATTCCCTGATTCTTCAGTGCCCTGACAGCAACAACCGGCAGTGATGAGTCATACTGAGGTGTTGACGTTGCCTCTCTTGATCTGGCTTTGATAAATCTGTCCTTAAATTTCGGGTGTGCCGGACTCTCCTCTGACATTGCAAAAATCGTACCCATTTGTGCTCCGGATGCTCCCATTAGAAAAAGATGAGCTATCATTTTGCCCGTTGCAATCCCCCCTGCAACAAATATTGGAATATCTGAATAATTGAAGAGAACCTGCTGAATCAGGACTCCTGTTGAAACATGCCCTATATGACCTCCCGCTTCACTTCCTTCAAGGATCAGTGCATCTGTTCCATAATCTATCATTCTGTCTGCAATGGATTCTGTTGATGCGAAACATGTAACTTTGGCCCCTGATTCTTTGGCTTCCCGAACCTCATTTTTCCTCGGAAAACTTCCGGCAAATACAATATGTTTAACACCCAGTTCTGAAGCAACTTTAAGGTGTTCCCTGTAATTTGGAGCGATAGTGATCAGATTTGCTGCAAAGTTTGCCTTTTTATCTAACAATTCTTTTATTTCATTTTCGAAAAGTTCAGCCGGCATATTCCCGGCTGCAAGGACTCCGAATCCTCCGGCATCACTGACAGCTTTAACAAGTTTGGAATCACTGATCCATGTCATTGCACCTGAAATAATCGGATATTTAACTCCAAGAAAATCCCTTCCTTTTCTCCAGGTATTTAAATCTTTCAATTTTTTCATGACAAAATTTTAACAAATCGGCCGTATGAAGTAAATCATGATTGTCATGAAAAGAGTGCATGATCATATAAATTCTCTTGAACCCCGAACCTTTTTATGATATTAAATCAGATGAAGCTTTCAAAGTTTATTAGTATCTTTTGCATCCTGATTTTTCTTTTCTCTCCTCATTTGTTCACGTTCGATGTGGAATTCCCTATTGTACAGTCCTTTGTTCATTTCCCATATTCAGGAAATGATCTTCTGAAAAAGGGGAAATATACCATCTCTACAGATCTGTTATATTCAAATGTTTTCATGTTCGATGTTCCGAGGAGTACTTTTAATGATTTCGAGCTCTTTTCAGCAACATTCGGATTTCAATATGGGATTTCTGACAGGTTCAACATTGAGATTTTTAACCGCACTTCATTCCTTTACGGGGGGTTTATGGACCTCTTTATAATGGATTTTCACGAGCTGATAGGGTTAAAAAGAGGAGCAAGAGAGAATTTTGAACGGAACGTAGTAAATTATTATTATACTGATAAATTCAACTATAGAACCGCCCAGTTGGCAAATTATCCGCTGGTTCTCGGGCTTTTGGCTTCTATATATGAGAATGAGAGATTCGGAATCAATTTCAGGACAAGTCTCGGTATTCCGCTGTTTGGGTAACCGCGCACTTGTTCAGCTCACGTATAAAAA
>CAZNLS010000134.1:0-6039 GCA_964573895.1 uncultured Clostridia bacterium | reverse complement strand
TTATAATTTTTCCTATTATTTCATCCATATATGCAATTTCCCCGCTATAGGGATCTCTTCTAAATTTTTTCCTGTATTTTCCGGGGGGAGAATAGGGAATAGAGGGGTCGTAAAGATGAATCCATCCAAAGAATTTTTTGCTTTTTATATTGTTCAGAATAAGTTTGAATTTGTTATAGACTTTTCCGGCAGAAATTTCAGACTTGTAATCTGACATTTTTCCGGTTGCATCCAGAGAATCATCATAGTTCAAAAATCCCTGGGCAAGTCCAAACTTTGAAACGAGAACATATGATGAAATAACTGCAAAAGTATAGTATCCCTTTTTTTTAAATAGTTCTGCCAGTGTAGTATTTTCCTTTGAAAGAAAATATCGTCCGTTATTTCTTACATTAATAGCTACAGGATATTTTCCCGTGAAAATTGTAGAGTGGGAAGGCAGAGTCAGAGGAACTGCAGAATAGCAATCGGTAAATAATATCCCGTCTCTTGCAAGTTTGTCAATATTTGGAGTAAAGTTAACAGATTCATTATAGCATCCTATATGATCAGATCTTGTTGTATCAAGCGTTATAAAAAGTATATTCTTCCCGGAAACAGAGGCTGAATTCAATATTGCATGTGGTGGAAACAATAGAGTCAATACTAATATCAATTTTATTGAATTAATTTGTTTTTTCATGCTGAAATTTTAACATATACTCAATTTACTTAAAAAAAATAGTGAAATCATTTAATTAAATTGACAATACCTGAATATTAAACTATATATAGGTAAAATGAGTAAAATAAGAAAGAGGTACATAATGAAAAATAGAATATTATTTCTACTGTCAATATTAATGATTATTCCACTCGTTTCATGTAACTATAACGGGAGTGCAAATATTATCGTAAAAAATATTGGTTCACTAACTATTGTTGCACAAGTGGAATACACCCAAATAACAATTGGTCCGGGAGGTGAAAACAAATTTAAGATTAAATGGCCCGGGCATGATGACATGCACATAAATTTGATCACCTACCCTACTGCTTACAAGAACTCAATGGGAGGATCTATCAGTATTTGGCTAAAAAATGGTGAAGATCAGACGTATGAGATTGAATACTATCCCCCTGTTGAATAATATGAAAAGTTTTTAATTAATTTTCCCGGGACCATTTCCTAAGCTGTCTGACTGCAATTTCCTTCTGTTTCGGAGTAAGTTCCTCCCTGAATTTTTCAAATGCAATTTTCATTTTAAGTTTTGCAGAATTTATATCACCGATTTTTGCAAGAATTAACGAGTGAAAAAAATAATATTTCCCCCTGGGGTCATTTTTTTCAATTAATAAAAAAAGGTCGGAAGCATTTTCCATTGATCCGTATTTCGTATTAAAAAGTGCAATTTTAAAAACCAGGCCGGAATTTGCCTTTACTTCTTCCATTTGAATAAGTGAATTATAAATTTCAAGAGCTTCTTTATATTTTTTTACTGATATAAGTTTTTCTGCAAAAGTAATCTTCATTGATATATTATTCGGTTCCGTATCTATTGCCTTTCTATAATTATCAATAGATTTTTCAATATATCCTTTCAAATTATAAATATCAGCAAGAACTTTATATGCCCTTGTAAATCCCGGATCAATTTTAATAATTTCATTACAGGCTGTGATTGCCTCATTATATCTGCCGGATTCCATTAATTTTAGTGCATAGTTAATTTGAAAAGGAATCGAATTAGGAAGATTCTTTATGGCCTCTTCAAGAATTTTCATTACATTTCCCTGCTTTTTCTTTTTCATATAAATCCTGTACAAAAAGTCATATACCATGAAATTTTTTTTCCCGAGTTTACTTTTCTTCATTTCTAAGAGCTCTTTTTCCAGGATATTAAGGTTGCCGGTTTTAAGTCTGGATGAGATCTTTTTGAGTCTAACATTCAGTATAATCCCATCCTTAGGATCAATGCTTCTTCCTGATTTCGAAGTGAAGGAAGAGATATACCCTAAAGCCTTCAATTTTTCTAAATCCTTTTTTCCAGGATTTATTTTTGTTCCGGATGATCCTGAAGAGAGTGACAAAACTGTTTTTTTTAATTTAGCATCAAGTTCTCGTGCCAAAAAAGTTTTTTTAATAAACAGATTATCGGTTTCAAAGGGATCTTTTGAAATATCATATAATTCCGGTTTGGGAAGTGAAATATACTTGATTTTGCCATCAATAATTCCGGTTAGAGGTGCCCAGTTTAATTCCTCTTTCCCATACATACTTTCAAAATATAGTGATCTTTTTTTTATTTTGCCGCCGTTGATTAATGATCCCAGGTCGATCCCGTCAAACCTCGAACCGGAATTTATCCCGGCAATGTTCAGCAGTGTCGGCATGAAATCTACAATGCTAATGTTATCTTTAATTTTTATACTCTTTTTTATTAGTTTTTTGTTAAATAAAATGAATGGAACTTTTAGATTTGCCTCATAACAGAAAACCATATGACTGGCAAATTCCTTGTGTTCTCCAAAGGCTTCGCCATGATCTCCAATCAAAGCGATCAGGGTATTTTCATATATACCCTCTTTTTTCAGCTTTTCAATTATCCTTCCGATATACAGATCCATATAGGATAATTCTCCGTCGTAAAGTTTGATAAAATCTTTCTTTTCTCCATTTTTTATTTCATTATGGGAGACATATGGAGTATGGGGATCATAAAAATGAACCCAGGCAAAAAACTTTTTTCTCCGATTTTTTTCAAGCCATGCTGAGAATTTTCCATACACAGCTTGGGCATCAATCTGGGAATTATAAGTAGTATCAGCAACATGTGAATCAAGTGAATCATCATAAATATCAAATCCCTGATCAAGTCCGAATTTTGATTGAAGAACAAATGAAGATATTACTGCATATGTGGTAAATCCTTCCTTCTTCAGCACTTCAGCCAGAGTATTAGCCTGGTTTGAAAGTTTATACCTCCCGTTATTTCTGATACCGTGACCAGGGGGATACTTTCCTGTAAATATAGAAGTATGTGCGGGAAGAGTCAGGGGAACTGCAGAATAGCAGTTGGAAAACATTATTCCACCATTTGCAAGTTTGTCAATATTAGGTGTATTTGCTTTACTATATCCGTAAGACCCGATATGATCCGCTCTTGTTGTATCAAGAGTAATGATCAGTATATTGCCATTAAAAGCAGTTTTCTTTTTGCAGGAATTGACTGAAAAAAGAATAAATGCAGTTACAATCAAAAATAAAAGTATTCTGTTTTTCATAATAAAAAATTATATCATATTTGGTTAACCGTTATTTAATTTTTTATTCAAACTGAGACTGAATCTATTGACTAAATCAAAATATTCAGTTATCATTTATCTAGTGCCGGGATAGCTCAGTAGGTAGAGCGAGGGACTGAAAATCCCTGCGTCGGTGGTTCAATTCCGCCTCCCGGCATTTTGATTTTTTTTTGAGATATTCTCAATTACAGGTATATATATAGATATGAAGTATTGTAAAACCATTATAAAATTCTTCCTGATAATTTTTATTTTTTTTAGACCCGTATTTTCAAAAACAGAAATCCCTGTTGTCCTTTCACCGAATGGAGGTGAAACTTATTACACGGGATCAGTAGTTCCCATAATATGGGGCGGGGATTTGTCCAAAAAAGAGACTGAAATAGTAATAGTTCTATATAAAAGCGGCATAAAATTTTTAACAATAGCTCATAGCACGGAAAATAAGGGTAATTTTGCATGGATGATTCCTGAAAATATTCCTGCAGGAAAAGACTACAGGATAAGGATCCGAATTAAGTCCAATCTAAGTTTGAACGATTTCTCTGACGCAGATTTTGAAATAAAGAAAAAACGATAGTAAATAACTGCTTTTCCTTAAATTTAATCTATTCTATTTTATATTTTCCTTTATCCATTGATAGACGGATTTCCACCAGAAAGCTGCATTTTTCGGCTTGCGGACAAAATGATCTTCATCAGGAAAATATAACATTTTTGATTTTATTCCTCTTCTCTGGTAAGCGGTAAAAAGCATTAAACCCTGGGAAACAGGGACTCTGAAATCCTTTTCTCCATGAATTATTAAAATTGGAATTTTAAATTTTTGAACAAAACGAGATGGATTGAATTTTTCATAAAGACTGCTATTCCACGGAGTACCACCATATTCCCACTCTTCAAACCAGAGTTCTTCGGTCGAATAATACATACTTCTCGCATCAAAAATACCGTCATGGGAGATGAGGCACTTGAACGGGTAGGAAAATTTATCATAATTTCCGGCAATCCAGTTGATCATAAATCCGCCGTAGGAAGCACCCGCAGCGGCTATTCTGTCTTTATCAATAAAATTGAAATTTTCTACAGCATACTTCTGCCCTAAAACTAAATCCATGAAAGGTGCTCCTCCCCAATCTTTTGTGACAGCATCAGTGAAATCCTGGCCATAACCCCTGCTTCCATGAAAATTGATTGCAACTACTACATAGCCGGGAGATGCAAACATATTCTGGTTCCATCTGTAATGGAAATCATCTCCCCATGCTCCCTGAGGACCCCCGTGAATCAGGAACACCATGGGATATTTTTTACCTTTTTTAAAAAATGGAGGTTTAATAAGAAGTCCTTCAACCCTTTCATTTTTAGCACCGGTAAACGAAAATCTCTCAATTCTATTCATTTGGATATTTTTTATTTTATTGCCATTAAAATTTGTAATGGGCGATAGTTTCTTTTTTGAGATGTTAAAACTGAAAATCTCCTTGGGAGAAACTACACTTTGATTTAAGAATACAATTTTCTTCCCGTTTGAAGTAATTTTCAGATTAGAAGCAAATACATCTTTAACTATTTTTTTTATTCTTCTGTTTTTTAAAGTATATCTGTATATTGGATGATATATGCTTTCATAAACTGTGAAATATATATGTCTCCCATTCGGAGAAAAAATAAATTCATTAACACTGAATTTGAATTGTTTAGTAATAACATTTTTTTTACCCGATTTAAGGTCAAGAAGAGTGATATTATGTTTGTCTGCCTCAAACCTTTCTCTTTTCATAGATATGTAGGCCAGATATTTGCTTGAAGGCGAAAATACCGGATTTACATCACTCCCTTTTTCATTTTTTGTAAGGTTTTTTTCGACACCTGTTTTTAGATCTTTAAAAAAAATATCATTGTTTGTTGAAATTGCTACTTCCTTATCAACGTTCTTTACATAAGCAAACTTTTCACCGTCTGATGAGAAATTAAAATCCTGAGAACCTCCGAGATCTACCGGAGGAGTATCATAATTACCTGGTGTCAGATCTTTAAAACCCTCATCAAGAGGAAGAAAAATATGGCTTCTTTTACCATCTTTCCAGCTATTCCATACCCTGTACATCAACGATGTCAGGACTTTCACTTTTAAACCGGATTTACTTAAAGCCTTTTCTTTCTCTATACTCTGCCGGAGAGTTTCGGATTCGGGAAATATATCCTTTTGAAAAACAAATTTTCCGAGAGATTTTACCCATAAATATGAGTTTAAACCACCAGGTACATCAGATATTTTTTTTACGTCTCCCGTTGATAAGTTTTTCCTGTATAGCTGCATCGAGCCGTCTCTTGATGATATAAACACAATATTATTTCTGTTAATAAAGCTGGGATTCGAATTGTTTCCTTTGGAATTTGATATTTTTTTTAGATCACTACCATCAATATTTACTGAAAACAGATCAGTTTTATAACTATTATTTTTTATATCCGCTGTTTTGACTGCAAATACTATCAGCCGGTTATCCGAAGAAATTGAAATTGAGGATAACCTTCCAACAGTAAACATATCTTCGAATTGAAGATTTCTGCTCGAGCTGAACATATATAGGGAAAAAACAAATATCAAAATGACAAAAAACACTAATTTCTTCATAGTTCCTCCATGAAAATGTTATAAAAAAATAAAAAGAATAATATAGGAATATTAATCCTTAAAGTAATCATATATATAAGTATAAAAAAATATTCAGCTATTAATTTCCTTAT
>CAZNLS010000133.1:0-6160 GCA_964573895.1 uncultured Clostridia bacterium | reverse complement strand
CTTTTTTTCAATCACAGCAAACCGTTTATCCGAAGCAAAAAAACTTGAACCGGTGAAGCTGCGCCTGTCTAATTGGAACCAGGCAGTAAGAATAATCAAGGATAATCCATTTTTTGGTGTAGGATTGGGTAATTATAAAAATATTATTCAGAAATACACAAGAAAATATGAAGCGAGATCAATTTATGCCCACAATTTTATTCTGCAGTTTTCGGCTGAAGTCGGATTATTCACTCTTCTCTTTCTTTTAGTGCTGCTTTTTTTCTATAGAAAAAAAATATTTCAATTCACTACCGGGTCTGTGAATCTGTATCTGCCTCTTCTTATAATTACAATTTTGTTTAACCTGATAGATATAGGTATCTATTTTTTTTCTTCTGCAATACTTTTCACAATTATTCTTTCTCAACTTTACCAAAAAAAAAATAAGCCCGGGAAAATTAGTTATATCTTATTGCCTCTAATTTCAGCATTATACCTGATGATATTTATCTCTTCACAGTTAACTTCAAATGCAGAATTTCATTTAAAACAAAAAGAGTACAAAATTTCAGACAATAAATATGCTTCCTCCCTGAAAATAAACAGGTTTAATTACAAGAATTATTTGGGACTGGCAACTTCAAACCTAATTAATAAAGAGTATAAAAAAGCAGATGTGTTGTTGAACCAATCATTAAAAATAAATCAATTCTCCGGCTATGGAAACTATCTAAAATCCAGGATCAGCCAGATCAATAAGAGGTACTTTACTTCTTTGTGGTATGCTTTTAAGGCAGCACAATTGAATGAAATAAATACCGACTACACTAAATGGTATGAATATATAAGATCAGGTCTGGGGTCTAAATTAAAGTCAGGAAAATGAGAGAATAATGACAATTACAGAAATTCTTTTCAGGCTGAAAATGTTTAACGAGAAGATGGAATTTATGATAATTCTATTCTTTCTGCTTTTTTTCCCTGACAAGACCTCTGCTGCATATTTTCTGATATTCAGTATTCTGATAAGTTTTTTTATTTTCAGGAGGATCATAACTTCCGGGAATATCGGCATTTCAGGCTTCAGTATGGGATTACTCATTTTTAACATCCTTCTTATTATAACAACATTCACTTCCCGGTATATTTTAAACTCACTCCTGTTCACCTTCGATATTCTGCTTGTATCAATTTATTTTATTGCAAGGTTTCATGAAACAAGAGAGGATATAAGCAATCTTAGAGTTATATCTTATATGATAACTCTATTTTCATTAATAAGACTTACAGTTTTTATCATATCAGGAGATAATACATTTTTTTTTAAAAATCCTATTCTATCGGGAGTAACATCGGGTGCTGCAATTTTGATTTTACTAAATATTATCATTAAAAAATTCAGGATTTTTGATTTTGGCTGTCTCTGTATATCAGCAGCGTCGCTCTATATCTCAGCATCAAAGGCTGCATTCTTAGGTGTAATAATCCTATCTGTTTATATGATTCTTCAAAAGAGAAGAAAAGTGATCTTTTATGTTCTTGCAATCATTTTATTAACAGTTATTATTCCGAATCCTGTCATCAAAATGTTTAAACATTCACTATCCGAAGATCCCTATTCTGCCAACAGAATTGATATATGGAAACTCTCATTGAGAATGTTTCAGGCTTTCCCATTGACAGGGGTCGGAGCAGATAATTTTTCAGAATTATCTCCGCAATTTAATTTTAAACAGAAAAAAGGACCCGCAAATTATTTTAAAACTCCGAGATCGCCACACAGTGATTACCTGAAAATAATTTCAGAGACCGGAATAATAGGATTAATTTTTCTACTTTTTCTTGCGTTTGCACTTTTCAAAAAAATATTCAGGGGTGATTTAGGGGATATCAGAAAGATACTTCTTCTATATATTCTTTTTCAGTGCCTGCTTTTTAATATTATTTTTAAAATTTTTTTCTTTTTTTTCTTTTTATTTTTAATCAGATCACTTTTTCCGGAAAACTCAAGATTTATTTCTCTGACACCATTTATAAATATATCCATATTTTTCATTCTTGTTCTAACCATTTTGGCCGGTTATATAATTCCATTTATCGCAGAAAAAAAAATATCAGAAGCAAAAAATGCCTCAACTTTGGATGCGGCGTTGAAAAATCTGCAAACAGCATCAATATATAATCCACTTGATGCCCAAATACATTATGCAAGAGCAAAGATATATTTTGAACTATTTAAAAAAAGTTCAAATATTGATTTCTTTTTACTTACAATGTCTGATATAAAAAAAGCAAAAAATCTTAACCGGAGGTATGCAGCACCGTATCTACTTGAGTCTGACCTTTTTCTTTCAATTGCAAAGAGAGGAATAATGTATGAAGGACTCATGGATGAGATAATTGAACCATTGAAAAAACATGAAAAGTTTGACCCTTTTAACCCTTTTGTAAAGCTTGGAGAAGCTGATATACTAATGAGGTTCGGTAAAAAAGAAACCGCAAAAATCATGGCGCTGGAAGCATTGAAAATTGAGCCTAATTTTATTTCTGCAATCTATTTCCTTCACACAAACTTAAATTTTTACAAAACAGAAGAAAATTTCAGAAGTAAAATCAAAAAAGTCCTTCAAAAAAGAAAAGGATTAAACTTTTCACCGGGAAGTTATTTAGAATCACTCTACCGAATACCGGGAAAAATGAAAGAGGAATTTCCCGGCCTAAAATGATCTATCTGTTATCAGCATCTTTTATCTGGGCTTTTTCGTTTGGTTTGATAAAAAATAATCTCGCAGGTTTAGATCCTCTCTTCATCTCCACAGCCAGACTGTTTCTTTCAGCAATTTTATTTTTCCCACTTCTGTTCAAATATAGAATTATAACAAAATTAAAATTTCGCCTGATTTTAACCGGAGCCGTTCAGTATGGATTAATGTATATTTTTTATATATTTTCTTACAAATACCTGCAGAGTTATGAAGTTGCTTTATTCACAATTTTTACCCCGCTATATATATCAATCATATATTCAGTTAGAGAGAGATCAGTTGATAAAATTCTGTTTTTACTCTCATTTGTTTCAATAATTGCAGCCGCAATCATACTCTATTCAGGAATTAATTCAAGTGATTCCCTAAAAGGATTCTTCATTCTGCAGCTTTCAAACATCTGTTTTGCATGGGGTCAGCTGGAATATAGAAATATAATGAGAAACAACAGTGAATTAAAAGATCAAAATGTATTTGGATATCTCTATATCGGAGGCTTCTTAATCTCTTTTGTCTCATTTCTGATCTTCACGGATAAAAACAGCCTGGTCCTTAACACACAAAATATTATTACACTTCTCTATTTGGGTATTATAGCATCCGGAATCGGATTTTTTTTGTGGAACTATGGAGTCAAAAAAAGCAGAGTAGTTACATTGTCAATTTTCAATAATGCTAAAATTCCTTTAGCGATTTTTGTATCACTGATAATTTTCAGAGAAAAGGGAAATATATTCAGACTGCTTTTTGGAGGTCTCCTTCTTTCTGCATCCATATATTTTGGCGAAAAAAAGAATAATCTAAATTAATATAAAGTTTATTTTTTTTTTATGGAAAGAGTTATAAAAAAATTCACACTTGCCCTGTTGCCCTCCTGATCAATAATTTCAAGTCTGTGTTTCCCATTAAATGATGTTATGGACAGTTTATGTTTATTTGATGTATATCCATAATATTTCCTGTCGATATACCAGTAGATCTTTCTCCCCCTTACAGCACTTGCTGCTTTGAAAGTTACCTTCTGGGCTTCTCCGTTAAAATCTCTTGGAATCAGAATCCGGGCATTATTTACCGGATAAATTATTTTTATCGGATTGTAATCTTTGACAGAGGGACAATCAGGTTTGTGGGGAGGCAGGAATGGAAGAATATTTCCATTCTCCCTCAAAAACTGACTTACATCAGGCGGATAGAATAGAATTTTTGTTCTCTTATAGTCACCTTGTTTCCAGCAGAGTGAGCAGACCCTCTCTTCCCCTGTAAGAGTAGTATAAATTGTCTTATGAAAAGGGCATATTTTCAATGATTTCGATCCCGAGGGTGCAATTGAAATAACGGTTTTTTGACAGTCGGTACCTGAGAGATATCCTGTATCACTGCACAATTCAACTTTTTTCAATGAGCTATCTTTCTTTTTGAACCATTTTAGCTCGTCAATTTTCGGCAGTGAATTAAATATATCAAACATAATGGGAGCAGCACATGAAGCTCCTCCCAGATTATTATTTCCCTCACCCGAAAAATTTCCTACCCAAACAGCAATTGTCCACGATGGATTTACTCCCACAGACCACGCATCCCTTTGCCCGTAACTTGTACCGGTTTTCCATCCAATCGGATTCCGGCTTGTATATTGCTGCCAGTAATATTCTGCACCGGGCCTTTTTAGTTCCTTAAGCATATTAAGGATAAGAAATGCAGCCCCACTGCTAATAAGTTCATTTTTACCGGATTTTTCAATTTTATTTGATTTTACTATTTTCAAATCGGAAAAATCACCATGATTACCAAGGCTGCGATACAATTTCAAAAGGTCCAGCAGGCGTGTCTCAGCTCCTCCGAGAACAAGAGTCAGACCATAAGCATGAGGAGACCTCACAAGGGTTTTTATTCCGGCTCTTGAAAGAAACAGATAGAATTTCTCAAGTCCAAGCCTGTTCAATAGACGGACAGCGGGAATATTCAATGACCTGATCAAAGCTTCCTTAGCGGTAACGATCCCGTCATAACCTCCGCCTGAATTTGAGGGAGAAAAAGACCCAAAATATGAGGGAATATCTTTGATGAGAGTCTTTCCAAGAATATAACCTTCATCTATAGCCATTGCATAAAGAAAAGGTTTTAAAATAGAACCGGATGATCGTGGTGCACGCACACCATCCACCTGCCCAAAGGAACTATCATCAAAAAAATCTTTCGATCCGCAATAAGCCCTGATTTTTCCGCTTTTTGTTTCCGCAATAACAACCGCACCGTTTGATATTCCAAGAGTATTTAAATATTCCATGTTTCTTTTAAAGATACCTGAAACTCTACTCTGAATATCTGAATCTATAAATGTATCAACAAATTTTCCCTGCCCCCCGTACCGTGCTGCAAGAAATCTGGATAGATGAGGAGCCTGAAAGGGGAGTCTGTTAAGCTTATCCGGAAAAGGTTCCTTTAAGCTCATCTCTAAAATATTCTTACTGAATTCCCCATTCTTAAATAATTTTTTCAGCAATTTATTCTTTTTTTCTATAAGTTTTTTTCTGTTTATAACCGGAGTCATATTTCCGGGAGAATTAGGTAGTACAGCAAGCAGTGCAGCCTCGTTCCATGTTAAGAATTCAGGACTTTTTCCAAAATATCTAAGAGAAGCAGCTTCAATTCCAATCAGATTACCACCATATGGGGCATTATTAACATACATTTGCAATATCTCTTTTTTTGAATATTTGAGATCAAGTTTCAATGCCTGAAAAATCTCTGCAAACTTATTCAGGATCGTTCTTTTCTTCTTCCCCCAGATCCTGATTACCTGCATCGTTATAGTACTGGCACCACTGACAACTCTCCTTTTAAGTAGATTATCAAAAACAGCTCTAATCAGCGAGACGGGGTTTACTCCGGGATGATAAAAAAAATATTTATCTTCATACATCAGAATAGACTTCATTAACTTTTCCGGAATAAACCGCTTTTCAGGAGGGAAACAGTATTGTTGTTTTTTATTTAAAAAAATCCTTAAGATCTGTCCTGATCGGTCACGGATTACAGAACTGTAATCTGATCGGAAACCGGGGGCGGGAACGGGAATAAGTTTGTAAATAATATATAGAAAAAGAAGAATAGCACCCGGTTTTCTTAATTTTTTTAACACATAGAATATTAACAGAAATTATACTACTATTTAAAGATTCAAATCAGTTTTTATTCCGTTTTTTTAAGACTCTCTATCTCTTCAGATCTTTTTCTCAACTTTTCACGTGAAAGCCAGAGATCTATCTCCTTCTCTTCAATAGATGAAATTGTAGTTTTTGCCAGTGATATAATGATAAAAACAAATAAGCCCCCTCCACTATACAGAATTATAAATTAATTTATTTTAAAATAAAACAATATACTCAAAGAGGCTCATTGAATAAGTTACG
>CAZNLS010000132.1:0-6179 GCA_964573895.1 uncultured Clostridia bacterium | reverse complement strand
TATTATTTTTGGTAGGGGCGGACCCGTGTGTCCGCCCTTATTTAGGATTTTTGTTCTGTTTTCAGGGCAGACACACGGGTCTGCCCCTACATTTCAAAATTTCAAATTGTCAATCACCATCACCCTTTTGTATATCTACTTTTACTCTCCCGTTTCGTGCTGAAAGTATGCAACCAAGAGAAACTGTCTCACATCAGTCGGTGGCATGTAATTTTATTGATGTTTGGCTCTTGAAAATATTACACTACGTCCCCAAGTCCGATTCAACCCCAATGGATTGTCAAAACATCCTTGTATATTAAAAGGAAAAATTTAAAAATATCCTTGTGTTTTTAAATTTTCATGCTATTATTTATATAGTAAGGAGAGGAAAATGAAGCGGAGGATCGAAAAAGAACTTCTGGAGTGGAAGAATAGCCCCAGGAGAAAGCCGCTGATTGTGAAGGGCGCTCGTCAGGTGGGGAAAACCTGGAGCGTAAAAAAATTGGGTTCAGATCATTTTGAAAATCTAGTCAATCTTGATATGGAAAAGAATCGAAATTTTCACTCTCTATTTGAAGGAAATCTGGATCCGGGATCAATTATTCAAAGCATTGAAGTGCTGTCCAATACGAAAATCAGTCCCGGAAAAACATTACTGTTCATCGATGAAATTCAGAGTTGCCCCAGGGCAATTATGTCGCTTCGATATTTCTATGAGGATATGCCCGGTCTGCATGTCATTGCTGCAGGTTCCCTGCTGGAATTCGCATTGAGTGAAATTTCATTCCCAGTAGGTAGAATTCAGTATATGCAAATGGCGCCATTGTCATTTTCAGAATATCTTGAAGCCGGAGGGAATGATAAACTCGTGGAAATTATTCATTCCAAACCTCAAGTCCTGCCGGAACCCATACATAATTTATTGCTCAGGGAATTAAAGAAATACTTTTTTATCGGGGGAATGCCCGAAAGTGTCAAATCCTTTTATCAAACCGGTAGTCTGATCGAATCTTTCAAAATTCATAACGAACTGTTCAATTCTTTTAAAGATGATTTTGGAAAATATGCTTCATACTCCAATAAGGATTGTCTGGAGGAAGTTTTTGTAAATACGTCAAAAAATATCGGGAATCAACTGGCTTATTCCAGGTTATCTGATTCCTTCTCTAATCCCACAATAAAAAAAGCATTTGAATTATTATTGAAGGCACGAGTGATAAATAAAGTCTCGTCGGTGGGAAAACTGGAACTTCCTCTGGATGTACAGAGTTCTTCAAGAAAATTTAAGGCTATTTTGCTGGATATCGGGATATGGCAGCAATTGAGCGGAATCTCTATCGAGAATGAAATAGAGGAATCAAATCTGATGAACCTGTATCGAGGGGCTCTTGCTGAACAATTTGTCGGGCAGGAATTGCATACATCTACAAGTGAGAATCTGTTTTATTGGGCAAGAAATAAAAAAAGCAGTACTGCGGAAGTTGACTATATTGTATCTGCCAAAGGAAAGATCTATCCTGTTGAAGTAAAGAGCGGCAGTTCGGGGTCATTAAAAAGCCTGCATCTGGCATTAAAGACCTATCCGGAGTGCCCGGGAGGGATTGTGTTCTCCACCCGGGAATTTGGTGCAATCCCAGAGCAAAAAATAACTTTCCTGCCACTCTATTATGCGGGTCAGTTTATTGATTTTCTTTGATTTAAAATTTATGTAAATTATCTTAGGGCGAGATATCAATATTCTAATTCAGTTTTTATTTCACTATTTAATTGTGCCATTTAGGTGCCCTTTGTGGCTTTGGAGGGGTTGATTTAGGGTAGATAAAATTCCTTAATACTGATTTTACATAATGCTGAAAACAGCCTGCAGATCTGGGCTATAATGGCATTTTGGGCGTTCGAGTCGCTCCGGGTGCGTTTTTTTATCACCATATATTCGTTTTTTTTTAAAGGGCAAATTACCATTTGCCCCTACCTAAGAAATAAATACTCAATTGGTGTTTCTATAATTTTTTATGATTCTCTTCCTGTCTTCATTTTCTTTATCACCTTTATAATAGATTTCGATAAGGTCGATTGTTTGGGTCTCTTCGTCAAATTTGTAGATGAGGCGTAGACCGGTATTGGCTCCTTTTCCTTTTATGGATTTTGATGCGAATTTTCTGACTTTGAAGAACTTTTGAGGTGCAAGTCCTAATCCAGGGATATCAACAATACCCTGGGGGATTCCCTTTAAATGGAACAATGATATTGAAATCTTAATTAAATTTGACAGATCTTCCTCTAATGTTCGATATTTTTTTTTGAGTTTTTTCAGGTCTCTCTCAAATTCAGGTAATCTGGTAATAATTAACTCTTCATTCGTCATATTGTCTGACTGAGTATTCCGGTGTTCTGTAGAAAACGGATTCGTACTCAATATTCTCTCCATTCTTAACAGCCAGCCATGGGACATCCCCATGTGAATAATCACTAAGTTCTTTTGCTGATTTGTCGGCGTGCTTCTTAAGTACTTTGTTGATCAGTTCAAGTTCCCTGGCGCTTAGCAGAGAAAAATCGTAGTTGACTTTAGGAAGGTATTTTTTCTGGGAATATTTAAAATATTCACTATTTACTTTTTCAATCTTTCCTTCTTTCTCCATTTTATTTACTATTTTTTTAAACTCCCTGGGAGTGGGGCCGTGGGTGTTCTTGAAATAGGTGGCTCCGATTAATTGCTCCTCATATTTTTCGTAGTAATCGAAATCGATAAAATAGAGCAGCTTATAGATCACTGTTTCCCCGACATTAGGTTTGGATCCCACTTCCCCGAGGATGTACAGGAGCACCTGCTCAAATTTCTCCCATTTTTGTTGTGGAACATTGATCCTCAATTTAACCGATTTTTTTTTCAGATCATTTTTCCCCTTTTGCAGATTCACTTTAGCTTCCAGATTTGAGTTCAGGATTTCGTCCATACTTTTTCCGGATATACCTGAAATCTTTTGAAGCTCTTCTGCGGTCAGCTTTCTTTCATTGTTCTCTATTTTTGATAAAGATGTCCGCTTGATTCCAATGGATTGGCTAAATTCCTCCTGGCTTAATCCTAACTCCTTACGAATCTCTTCTATTCTTCTGCCTATCTTAACCATGTTCACGCTCCGGAAATAATATAGCATATGTTCTAAAAAGTGTCAACAAATTGTAATATTTTAGAACATTTTTTTATAAGTAGGGGCGGACCTGTGTGTCCGCCCTTATTTAGGATTTTTGTTTTGTTTTCAGGGCAGACACACGGGTCTGCCCCTACATTTCAAAATGTCAAATTGTCAAACACCATCACCCTTTTGTATATCTACTATTACTCTCACGTCTGGAGCTGAAAGTATACATACAAAGGAAACGGTCTCCCGTCAGTCGGTTATATGAGATTATAATTCTTTCCGATTTTGTCAGAAAATATTTTTTTTGTTGACAAAACTGTAACACTGTCACATAATGGTGTTACAGTGAAAAATAAAATAAAGGTACTTGAGTTTAAAGTTGAGATAAAGTCAGCAATACCTGTGTACGAGCAGATCAAAGAGGCGATCAAATACCATATTGTCTCTGAGACCCTGGTGCCCGGTGATCAGTTAATGTCGATTCGGGACCTGGCATCAAAAACCAAAATTCATCCCAATACCATCGCAAAAGTGTATTCACAGCTTGAAACTGAAGGTTTCATCTTTTCACTGCCCGGAAAAGGGTATTTTGTTAAAACCGATAAAAGAAGAATCTCAAAGGAAAAAATAAATACCTTCAAGAAATCAGTGAGGAAATTTGTTTCCAGATCCACAACTTTGGGATTCAGTATGGATGAAATCTATAAAGAGATAAAAAAAATAGAAAATGAACGGGAAGTGAAAGCTTCGGAGGTGAACGATGATAAGACTAAATAACCTGGCATTCAGTTATGAGAAAAAGCAGATCTTTCAGAACTTCAATCTTCATATATCTGAGGGAGAGTCATGCCTGATCACCGGAATCAATGGAGTTGGAAAAAGTACTCTGTTGAGACTAATGGCAGGAGTCCTCAAACCGGATGCAGGTGAAATAGAATATGGCGATGTCCTTGGGGTGAAGCCGAAACAGAAGATTGGATTTATTTCAGATAAACTAAGTATTTATGAAAGCCTGACAGTGAATGAAATGATCGATCTCCATTCATCACTGTATCAGATTAAAGAATTTGATCACTCACTGCTGTCACATTTGAAAATTTCCTATGACCAGGTGATCAAAAAATTATCTGTCGGCCAGAGAACAATTGTGCTCCTGTCACTTGTTTTATCCGCAAACCCTGAAGTGCTTCTGATTGACGAGGTCATTCATTCACTGGATGCCTATTTGCGAAAAGTATTTCTGGAAAAGATCATTGATCTGATGTCGGAACGGAGCATTGCATTGATCATGGTAAATGTTAATTTCCACGATATCGAAAACCTTGTGGACAGGGTTGTGCTGCTGAAAAATGGACAGATCGCGGTTGATGAAAAAATTGAAGATCTGAAAAACAAAGTAAAGAGGATTGAAAATGAGGATTCAATTGAGGATTTTCCGGTATTGTCAAAAACAGGAAACCCGAATTTTCCCGAAATCTATATTTATCCCTTTACTGAAGATATGAGATCTAATACAAAAGGAAATATTATCGACCTGAACCTGACTGAAATTATCACGGCATTCATCGGGGGGGAATATGCTTAAAAAAGAGCTCCGGGATGTTATTAAAGCGGCATTACCTGTGATGCTCATATTGGGACTTTTTCTTTTACTCAATAAAATTTTTCCCGGTTTCCTGGGCAAAGAAATCCTGGCCATTTCTGAAAAGGTGGGAATATCCGGGAGTATCGATCTGTATCTGATTGCCCTGGTGTTGACCATTGTGGCGGGGAGCCTAGGTTCCGGTGCCTTCAAGTCTGAGAATAAGGACAATGCATTTGAATACCTGCTTTCATCCCCCATACCCGGCTCTAAGATTATTCTTTATAAAGTCTTACCGAGGTTGGCGGTATTGGTAATGTTTCTGATTGTTTATTTTCTGGTTTTTCTCTCCCATACGAGCGTTGAGATAAACAATATGCTCTCACATTCAGTATTTATCAATCCGAAGTTCTTTGTAATCTGGGCACTATTTATTTTTTTCATCAGCTTTTTCCCTTCGATTTTCAGGCAGAAAAATTGGATTGCTGTATCGAGCCTGGCAACACTTGTTATGGTTTTTGTAGTGCCGGTGGCATTGAATAAGATATTGCTTCTTATGGAACTTCAATCTGCAAATACCAATGACACAAAAATAATATCTTTCCTCACCGGAATGGGTATTGTCTCACTGGTATCCGTTATTGCTTTCTTTTATTCGTTTAAAAATTTTGATTTAAAGGAAAGCTTTTTTGAGGGGAAACGGTTTTCACTGTTTACGCTGATCCCGCAGTTGATCTTATTGGTTGCGTCAATTTTTGTTTTTATTATATGAATATTAATCAGGGAGAACACAATGTTTAAAAAAATATTATTCATCATTATGTTGTTGGTAATTTTTCTGTTCAGTAGGATATTCGGCCAGTGAAAATGGAATAGGGAGTATTATCAAATGATAAAAAAGGAAATTAAAGATATTATAAAATCGGCGGGACTCAGGGTTCTTTCAGGAGTTGTAATCATGTTGTTATTCTTTACTGCATTATTTATTTTCGGAGAAAAAAATGTTCCATTTTTAGTAAATATTGTAAAGATGTTTAAATTTTTATTCTGGGTGATCATCCTGTGGATATCCTATAATCTGGGGATCAATATGTTTAAGCAAGAACAAGCTGATCAAGCTATGGAATATCTTATAAGCTCGCCACTTACAAAAACAGAGTTAGTAATAAAAAAACTCATACCCAGGCTATTGGTTTTACTATTTCTAATTCTCATTTATTTCTTCATTTACCATTCAGATATTCTTTTGAATATCCAGAGTGAACAATATTTCGGATTTTTTCAGATCATGTTTTTAATTTTGGGAATGTTCTTCTGCTCAGCTTTTTTAAGTATTTATGATTGGGGTAATTTCAAAGCTTTGGTCTGGCTTATAATAACAATCCCGGGGTACAACCTAAGCTTAATATTTAATCACTTTACTGATAAGAATATTGTTGAAGGGAATAATATAACTTTATCATTTAGTATTTTAA
>CAZNLS010000131.1:0-6243 GCA_964573895.1 uncultured Clostridia bacterium | reverse complement strand
AACCCCCAACTCTGGAACCTTTACGCCTACTGCGCCAACAATCCCATCACCCACTTTGATCCTGATGGGAGAGATGTACTTAAATCAATTTCAAACTGGTGGAATAATGCACCTATTAGATTATTCTTAAAAGGTGATTTTAAGGGTGGGTTGAAACTATTAGGGAAAAATCTATTTCAAGATTTGTCCAATCCGAAATTTGCATTAGGTTTTGTCGGTGGGATAAAGTTTACAAAGGGATTTAAACCTGGAAAATGGCTAAAGCACTATGAAATACATGGAAATGAGTTTCCATATAAAAATTCGATTGAATATCTTAGAGGTGCTTTTAATTTAGCCAATCAAAAAACTTCAAAAAACATTTTTAAAAAGCTTGATCCCAATAGTGGTACTACAAGAATCTATAATAAAGCAACTAATGAATTCATAAGTATCAGTAGCAAAGGTTATTTAAAAACATATTTTAAACCTAAAACAGGCTTTAAGTATTTTAAAAGTCAACCGGGGAAAATAATAAAATGAATAATAAAATCTCAAAACAAGAATTTTTAGAATTAGATAAGGTTTTAGAAGACATCTCCAGTTTCACAGGGCAAAAGATAACTTTAAATAACTTGGTTAATGAATGGGAAAATTTTGTAAATAAGTGTGAGTTGGGATATAGAGAATGTTTTGAAGAATACATCAACGATATTTCGATAAGAGAAATACTATTTGAAATTACTGAAAAAACTGGGGAAACGCTATCTAATAAAATTCTAGAGTTAATAAATCCAATTGATAAAAAATTCCTTTCAGTTACTAATTCTATTGAAAAATCACTTATAACATTGTCTACTCCAAAAAAGAAAATACATGACTTTTTATATTTACGAATTCCAAAAAATTTAACTGGTGATTTAAAAGAAGATATCTCTGAAATGGCTTTTAAATAGTAGATGATTTTATATTATAATAAGTTAAATGGATAAAGTCATGAAAAGAAAAAATGTGAAATTGATGATAGATTTACAAAAAATTCTTTCAAAATGCGAAAAAGTTAATAATTATGACACAGGGAAAGCTAAAGAGTCAGATATATTATCATACAGTTTGACAGAGCTAAATGAATCTTTCAGAAGATTTATTGAAGAACTCTTTCCACAACTAATACATAAAGATTTGGAAGAAGAGGAAATATATAATCTATTACATGAAATTGGAGAAGAATTTCGGCATATTCTTTACCACATAAAAGATTCAAATTATTATAATTACCTTTTCTAAAAGATCTTATGCGGGATCTTTTGTGTGGTTGATTGTTGATCATCCTTAGTTTCAGGGGTGGTTCAAAATCAATTGACAGATATATCGGAAATATGTTAAAACGAACATTCAATTTCATAGAATTTTTTCACGGAAAAGAAATGAAAAAAATTGTAAAAGTAATACTTGTCTTATTTATATTTCAGATACAAATTTTTCTCTTCGCAAAAGATGAAGAAAATAAATATTCCATATATTTCAAAGATGCCGTTCAAAAATTTCATCTCAGCAGTAATACCGGTGAAGATGCGGGAGCTGCTGAGGCGGAGAAAAAAATAAAGAATAAAAAGGTGGGGAAAGCAATCCTGGTTAATTGGAGTCTCATCCTTGCAGACTCAATAAATTACTGGTCAAAATATACAAAATGGCTTGAAGACTGGCAGTTTAGACTTACCTGGAAGGACCAGAAGAGACGTTTTTTTACGACCGAAGCTATTAAATTTGATTCAAACCCGTTTTTAACTAACTGGACCCATGGAGTCTCCGGGGCCGCATTCTTCAACATTGCAAGATATTACCGTCTCAACATCCCGGAATCACTGCTTTTTGAGCTCAGTTCTTCATTATCATGGGAATATATAACCGAATGGCGCGAAGTAATTTCAATCAATGATGTTTTTTTCAGCGGGCTCGGCGGTCTTCCTATCGGTGAACCGCTGTACCAATATTCCAAATATCTTTTGAGCAGGAAAGGAGTAGTTCCAAAAATTGCAGGATACATAATTAATCCTATTTTTGCTCTGAATGATCTGATCGGCCAAAAAAAATGGCGGAACCATTTCAGGGAGGAGTATCAAAATGCACCAACAGTTGAAATCTCTGCTGGTTTTGAAAAGAGCCGTTATCTACATAATAAAGAGAGTAATCTAAATTTAACCCATTTGGGTCTGAGTTCAACATTTTTAAACGTTCCCCAATTTAGCAGGAACAAGGGTAAAAAATATTCGGAAAAACTAAATAAAACTTTCTATACATCGGTATCTCTCGACCTATCTCTCTCATCTGAGGGTGTGGAAGAATATATATTTGAAACAGAAGTAGTACTTTTTGGAAAAGCTGAAAAAAGAGAAAAAACCGGAAAAAGAGGCAAAATAAAGAGCAACAAATTATTTTACGGATTTTCCTCGGGGTTTGAACTCTTCAAAAAAAGATCTATTGTGGATTATGACAAGGGTGAATATCATTATGACTTTACAGCAGGAGAACAGCCTCCGCAGCCCACTGAATTCAAGGATAAACTTGCTGTAATCAATCTTGCCGGTCCTGTCTTCTACTACAGAACTGATTCAGGCCGTTTAACAACCGAGCTTAAATTGAACGGCTACCTGAATTTTTCACTCGTCACTTCAAATGCACTGAATAAATATACAGAAAATAATGACCTCTTTGAACTCAGAAGAAAAACCACACTCTCCTATTACGGCTATTACTATGCATTCGGATATACTTTGAAAAGTTACGCTTCTCTTTCGGCAGGAATATTAAGATTCTCAGGCTCAGCCAAATATCAGCGATTCTCATCTATCCAGGGTGTTGACAGATTCCAAAATGAGATCGGGGATGATTCCGGGGTTCATGATTCAAGGACATTTTTGAAATTTACCGCTGGCCTGAGAATTCCCCATACTCCGTTTTACATTTCAGGAACGTTGGAAGGAAACAAAAGATTTGGCAGTTTTAAAAATACTGTTTTTTCTACAAAAGAAAAAAGGACATATCTGGAATTAAAGATTCATTTTTAGTGATCATTAAGAAAAGGCTCTTTTAAGTTCAAGCAAAATCATTCTCTTCATCAGATTATAATTTGATTCATCCGATTCAATCATTTTGGCTGCTTTTTTTACAATGAGTGAATTTCTCATCAGATGAATATAGATCTTCTTTTTGATTAATCCGCCTTCACCCTTCTTAAAGTAGAGAGGATAAAATGCCAGCCCTTTTGAAATTTTCACTTCAGCCGAATCAAATCCGAACCGGGAGATCACTCCCCTCCCTTCACCATTTAAATAGCCGTTTAATATATTTAACATTCCAATCTCTTCTTTCCAGAGAAGTTCAGGATCCACAGATCTGCCGGGAATTGAAGAAAGATTTAAAAGAAACATATCTCTCATATTATTCATAAACATCCTAATCCTTATTTTAAGTTCAGGCCTCTGTTTGTGAGGATCAATGAAAACAACTTTCATACCCATTCTGTTTATAAGAAAATCACTCTGAAGTGGAGAGAGCCGCAGGACTTCCGGACTACTCTTCCCTGCCCTGACACGACCGGAATCGGCAGTGCGGACTGCATAAATAATTCTCTTTTCACCTATTTTCTCTACATCTGAATAGCTGATCTTTTCCTTTGAAAAACAGAGCATAAAGGGGCTGAAAAGATCAATAAACTCCCTCTCTCCACTCTCACGAAAATGAAAAAAGAGAAGTTGTTCAATCCTCTTTTTCTGTTCAAAACTTACGGAATGATAATTATTTGCTATATAACGGTAAAGTCTTTTCACTCCGGGGATCAATTTACTTATTTCAAAATCAGATTCATCCTCAGTCTCAACCGCAGCATAAAAAATGAATCCCCGGTAAGGAGGGATCACTTTTTTTCCGGTAACGATTTGGTCCTTCATGAACCATATTCTGCACATTTCATCGGTTTCGGGGATACCGCAATATCCCAGAAATTCCTTCTCCGCATTCAGCATTTTCATAGATACCAGTGTCCCGGGAATAGTCAACTCTTTTCCAATTGCTTTTCCATTCAGGATTATATCCGTTTTTGCCCAGCGGCTTGAACTCTTTAATATTTCTATCTCCTCCGCCGTATTTGAACTATGCCGGTGAATAATGATCTTCGTTCCTGCAGCCAAATCAGTCTGATCAGATAGTTCGGTTTCAGAGTTTCTGATAGTCAACCTGATTTTGCCCGAAATATTTCTATTCTCTATTGTGATTGATTTAAAACCTGGAGCAAACAGGGCAAGATTTCCCGTAGCCTGACCCGCCCTTAGATCATTTATATGTGATCTCCTGACTTTAAAAGCCGTATTATTATCCATCACTTCTTTTATTTTCATTAGCTCCTGAGTATCTATCCCAGGCCCATTATCGTAAATTTCAAACTTTTCCTTTCCAATATGAATACGAATCTGCGAAGCACCTCTTGCAACTGCCATTCTCATTAATTCAACCGGATACAGAAGAGGTGACCGAAGAGTATAAAGCGCACTCTTTTTCAGATATGACCAGAGATCAAAAGAATAGAGTAAATCCGGATCCTTCATTTAAACTCCCTCATTAATAATAACCTTAATAAATTCTCTCTTAACAGCATCACAATTTCTAACAAAGAAGACCGAATTATCTGCAATATATTCCATAAATTCAAGTAGAGCAACTAACGGCTTCACAGTGTACTTTAACAGAACAGACTCTGTCTCTGCAGAAGTGGGATTTAACGCAATAAATCTTTCAGGCAGTCCTGATTTAGCAAAGAAAGAAGAACTTCCTACACCGGAAAGGTCAATATCCATTAATGCCTCATTTTTTAATTTGGGTGCATAGAGCAATTCAATATCGGTAAGCCCTGTGCGCTGCAGAGATTTGTTTAATGCATTAATAAGATTTTTACAACTTATATCCTTCCCGGATTCATCACTGTTTTTGAAAATTTCAGTTAGTATATCCAGGTTAAAAATTCCGGGAATAATTCTGATCACGGGTTCAAAAATCTTATCATTTCTGTCTACAATCATTGCATTTGAGCCGGTCAATTCACTTACATAGGGATTATCTTTACTTCCGGAAAAACATTTCCCCTCATGAGCCATTCTGATAAGGCTTTTAATAGATATCCTCTCTCCATTGAGAGTAGTAATAATCCTCCTTTCATCTATTCCGAGATCTCTTCCCCAAATATCGGGATTAAGCAGGTAGCTTTTTGCGATTTCAGCAATATCATGCCTTATTTCAGCTCTGTTCCTAAAATCAAATCCGGAATAGATATCCATTCTTTTTTTACGGATTTTCAGGAGAAAAGAGATCAGAGGAGCAGCAGGAACAATAATTGCCAGTAAAATTATAACAAGCAATCCCCGGTTCGGTTTCTTATCTGATATGGAGAAATAAAATTCTCTCTTCAACTTCCCGCCGGTGCCTTGGGAAAGGTCCCTTACCTGTGCTGATACCGATGCATCCATGCTCTTCCATGAACCGTCAAAAAACTCAGCCCACGAATGCAATCCTGGTTCGGCACGCCCCTGACTTCCATTAAATCCTACAACAACTCTTGAAGGGATTCCGGTTTTTCGCAGTATCAGGGCAAAGAGTCCGTTAATCACATCACAATCTCCTGCCCCTATCTCAAGTACTTCCTTCAGCCAGTTATCACTGCCGTAAGAATTTTTAAAATAACTCGCAGTCTCAACCGAGTTGTCGTACTTAAGAAGAATATTGGTAAGTTTTAATGCTGTTTCGACTCTTTTGGAAATGGTCTTGTTCCTTACATTTTTTAAAATATCTTCTATTTTACTCTCAAATTTAACACTTCTCGGGATCCTGAGAAAAAATCTCATCTCCCTGCTGTTCATTCCAAATTTTTCATCTGCCGGGAAAGCAGTATATTTAACAATACCTCCGGATTTCATCTTCAGCCTGAATGATCCGGATATGAATAAAAGATCACCTTGATTTGGATAGGCATCATTTACGGAAACCGATGCAGGATCGATCCCATATCCGTCCGGGAATGGCAAATAAATTTCACCCGGGCCGTAACTTTTTATCCGCATGAAGACAGGCTGCAGGTTTTTTTTTAACAGAACAGACTGCAGATCAGAACTGTTCACAGAATTCCTAATGACAAAACCACTCCCCCTTCCATAGATATCTGCAGTAAACATTTTCAGGTCCAGGTTCTCCCGCGGGGAATAATTGATATCGGCT
>CAZNLS010000130.1:0-6249 GCA_964573895.1 uncultured Clostridia bacterium | reverse complement strand
AAAGGGCACGATGGAGGTAAACAAAAAGATGATACTGTCAAGAAGTCAAGCACCGTCACCACAAATAACCGGTGTAACCATTGTAACTACTTGTTATAATGTTTGCTATAAGATATAAATAAAAAGAAGAGAGAAAGCAGTTGGAAAACTACCTGGAAGAGATTATCACAGAGCTGACCCGTGCTGATATAAAATTTATTATCTGTGGAGGAGTTGCGGCTGTTCTGCATGGTGTCGAGAGAATGACAATGGATATAGACATTTCACTGGATATGACAAAAGAAAATCTTGATAAGTTTATCCGATCGGTTAACAGGTTGAATCTTGTTCCAAGAGCTCCGGTTCCACCTGAGTTTATCACCAATCGTGAAAAAAGAGAGAATATGATTAACAAAAAAGGCGCCCTGGTCTTTACATTTGTCGATCCCAACCTTCCTTTTCGTCAAATAGATGTTTTCATTGAAGAAGAAAAATCATTTAAATATTTAAAAAATGATATTCTGAAAATCGATATCGGAAAATTTGAAATAAACGTTTTATCAATTGAAAAGCTGCTGGAAATGAAGAAAAATATTCGTAACCCCAGGAAAAAGGACCTCATTGATATAGAAGAATTACAAATTATTTTGGAGAGTAAAATAAAAAATGAGCAGTGATAAAAATCCTTCTAATAATAGCAAAGATTCATTTGACGGACTAATTGAAAAACTTGACAGAACCGATTTTGACGGTCACACTGATTTTGCAAATCTCTCCTATGAACAGAGGCTTACGTGGCTCTCCCAGGCAGTAGTTTTCCGCTACAGGTATGCCAAAACAAGAGAGAGTATCAATACAGAGAATCCTTCCCGAGAGAAATAAGCATATTAAATAACGGGCAAATTCACCTTCCCACTGTAAAAAGCATAAAATGTTTTAATCTTTTAACCTCGATTTTTTTATATTCAAATCACGATATTCCCCCGATCCCTTACAAGTTTATCAAAAATAAATCAAACGGGATTCGGGATCTCGAAGAATTCGCACTGAACATCTAATTCCCTTTCAACCTTCTCTTTCAATGCCAGAACACCGGGGCGCTCCGAATAGTAGTGACCGAGATTTATGAAATTCGTTTTAGTTTCATAGGATATTGCCGGGATCTGCTCTTTTATTTCACCACAAATAAATGTATCCACTCCCATTTGTATCGCACTCTCATAAAGATCGGTTGACCCGCCGCTTGCAATAAGAATCCTCTCCGGAATCACAGGGCCGTTATCCAGAACTCCAAAACTGTTGAACAGTACTTTTTCATCTTCTCCCAAGCCCGTATATACATAGAGAGGGAATCCCTTTTTTAACTCGGCAGGTATAAGAAATTCCGCAAATTTTTTGCACAAAGCGTCAAGATCATATCCTGCTGAATTCCTCCCTGTAAATCCCCATTTAACCGGAGTTTCGATCACAGCATCAACTGCTTTAAAAAGAAGTGCATTGTGACCAATATCAGGATGGGCATCCATAGGAAGATGCAGTGAAAAGAGAGATAGATCCTTGTCGAACAATTTTTTCAATCGCCCTTTCAGATATCCCTTAATTGCAAATGGTCCCTTATCAAAAATTCCATGATGAACAACAAGGGCATCACACCCGGAAGAGTTGGCCATATGTAATAATTCCAGATTAAATGATACTCCGAAACCTATCTTTCCAATCTCCTCTTTTCCCTCCACAACCAGGCCGTTGACACAATAATCTTCGAACTGATCGACAGAATAAAACTCTTTCAAATATTTATTAAATTCTTCTCTTTTTACCATTTTATCTCTCCGGTTTACTACCTGACAGCAATGAACCAGGCTCGAGGATTTTCCCGGCCCGTCTAATCACGGTTCCACTCTCAAGCAGAGTATTCATAAATATTTTTGCATTTAACACTGCTTCTTCCAACCCGTACCCGGACGCAATATAAGCACATACAGCTGAAGAGAGGATACAACCGGAACCATGTGTATTTATATCCGGAACTAATTCAGTTTCAAATCTTTCAACTCCCTTTTCAGAAACGAGGATATCCAGTGCACTCTTTTTCAGATGTCCTCCTTTTGCAAGGACCGATGTGCCGCACTTATCAAATAATCGTTTAGCCGATTCTTCCAAATCATCAGCATTTCCGATCCGCATTCCGGTCAGGCGGGATAATTCATCAAGATTAGGAGTCACTAATCGTGATAACGGAATGAGTGTTTCCATATAAATTTCTTCAATTTTTTTCCCTGCAAAATTCATTCCGCTCGTTGCAGAAAAAACAGGATCGGTTACAACATTAGGATTATTTAATTTTGCTATATACTCCGCAACTAAGTTTGCAACATCTTCATTAGGTACAAGTCCGATCTTTACAGCATCTATTTCATATCCTGAATAAACCGCTTTAAACTGAGATATTATCATTTCGGTTCCAACAGGCTCGAGCTTTAAAAATTTCTCATGATTCTGTGCGGTAAGAGCTGTAACTACCGAAGTTCCATAGACTCCGAGTATGGAAAAAGTTTTAATATCTGCCATGATCCCCGCACCGGAACCGGGATCAAAACCCGCAATTGTCAAAGCTGAAGGAACAGATTTTTTTTCGGCTCCTTCCAATTTAACCTCCGAGTCTTTTCCCTAACTCAAAACTATCATTCAAAAGCTTTCGGTTTTTTTGAAAATCGGATACAGACAACTCAATTGGAAGATCAATTTTTCCATAAAGGGTCTTCAATTCTTCTTCACTCATTATTATCTGTTTTGAGACTGCGAGCCGGGTCCCGAAGAGAAAATGAATTCTGTTATTCTCTCCCAAAATATTTTTCATATAATTGAGAAGGTCAACAAGCGGTTTTGCCTCACTTTTATCGGGTGACCCCATTGCCGCAATCAGAACTATATCCTTCGACCATTTATGCCAGGGGGTATGGATCAACCCATCCCCTGTAATCTTCACATGAAAAAAGGATCTGAAACGGTCAAGCACCTTTTTCATTCCCGAAGGGAAATGGTGAAAATAGACAGGTGTTGCAAAAACAAGAACATTGGAATCGAGAATCTCACTGCTGAGATTATTCCACTCTTCATCCCTGAGTGAACACCTCTTTATCAGATTGCACCTCAGACATCCGGTGCATTCTTCGATATTTAAATCACTAATTCTTCTTAGTTTTGTACAGGAGCCGGATTTTTCGGCCCCTGCAAGAAATTTTTCAAGAATAAGTGATGAGTTTCCGGATTTTCTCGGGCTTCCCTCCAAAGCAAGGATGTTCATCAACCCCTGCTTTTAAAAACCGAGAATATCTTCTTAAGGACCGGTCCCTTTTTCTTCTTAGGAGCCTCACTGAAACTAAAACTGTCCCCATATTTTTTTTTATAATATTCCAGCCTTTCTTCGGGTGACATTGCTTTTTTCACTGAACCCTTTCCTGCTCCCGTTTTATTTATCTTTTTTGAACTGCTTTTCAAATGCACCGGATTATTCTTCTTTTTCTTATCCGGTCTCTTATCAACCCGGTCACCTGATTTTTTTTTATCTCCGGGAATTGCGGGTTTCTCTCTTTTTTTATATTTTTTATGTTTCGGCTCTGAATATTCGATAGATTTTTTTCTTCCCCCAGCACCCTGTTTTTTCCTGCTTTTTGAGTTGTTATAAAATTCTTTATCGGGAATTCTTTTAACTTTCTCAAACATTTCATCATCTGCATACAAAACCGGTATTTTCCCCCCGATATATTTCTCAATTGCTTCAAGGTTAAAAATGTAATTCTCGCAGGCAAGTGATATCGCAATTCCACTCTTTCCCGCTCTCGCAGTCCTTCCAATTCTGTGAACATAATTTTCAAAATCCCCGGGAAGGTCATAATTTATTATCATCTCAAGGTTTTCAACATGTAATCCTCTGGCAGCAACATCAGTTGCAATGAGGATATCAAGTTTACCGCTCTTAAAATCATTAATGATCTTTAGTCTTTTACTCTGTGGGAGATCTCCGGTTAAATATCTACAGCTTTTCCCATTAAATTGAAGGTACTTATGGACTCTCACTGCTGTTGACTTCATATTTGTAAAAATTAATACATTTCTCGGAAGATGTTTATTCAGCAGCCCGATGACAAGATTGATTTTCTCCTTTTTTCCGACATGATAGAGATACTGTTCAACTGCATCCACTGTCACATGCTCCGGTTCAATCTCTATTGTTACCGGGTTATTCATATATTCCCATGACATCTGTTTAACTGCAACACTCATGGTCGCTGAAAACAGCATTGTCTGCCTCTTATTGTAAGGCAGCATTTTTCTGACAATTTTTCTGATATCAGGGAAGAAACCCATATCAAACAATCTGTCGGCTTCATCTATGACAAGGTAACCTATCTCCTTCAGATTTATCATCTTTTTCTGGACAAAATCTATCAGTCTTCCGGGAGTCCCGATAAAAATATCCACTCCCGACCTGAGCTTATCTTCCTGAGATTTATATCCGGCACCACCATAGAAACATCCTGCTTTCAAATCGAGAAATTTCCCGAGTTCATCAGCATCTTTTTCAATCTGGACTGCAAGTTCTCTCGTCGGGGCAATAATTAGTGCTTTTTTGTTAAACCCGAATTTCGGATTTTTAAAATTTTTATATATCGTAAGCAGGAATGCGGCTGTTTTCCCTGTCCCGGTTTGGGATTGAACGTAGACATCCTTCCCTTTCAGAGAATATTTATATGTTTTTTCCTGGACAGGAGTACACTCCGTAAACCCGGCCGCCTCGACACCCTTCAATATATCGGCATCAAAGTCAAATTCAGTAAATTTCATGTTCAGCTTTCATCGAGATCAGAAAGAGATTTGTCGAGAAATTCCCTGAAATCCTTCAATTTCCCTTTATACATATCATTCAGTTTATCCAGCCTCTTCTCATAATCGGATTGAATATCATTCATTTTTTTCTCAAGCTTAAGCCTCTCTTCATCTTTTTCTTTTAGAAGAATTTCGGAAGTCTCAATATCGCGGAGAAGTTTCTTTTTTTCCGCAAGGAAAGCCTTCTCTTTTTTTTCAAGCTTGTTATTCATTTCGGCAATCTCATTCTGCATATCATCATCGGTTATTTTAAATGGGAGATCCTCAAGCTCAGGAACTTCATCATCCACAGGACCCGCTTCAATCTTCTCAATATTATCGGTTTTAAAGTCTTCTCTGGTTCCAGGATCACTATTCTCCATATCAACTGTAATATTGTCAATAATTAGATCCTCCGTATCCATCTCCGGTTTCTCTACCTCTTCTGCCACACTTCCAAGGTCAAGGATATCATCATCATCCAGTATCTCTTTCATTGTTACATCTGACGGGATAAGATAATATGAACTGTCGAAACTGCGTTGAACGATATCCGCAACATCATTCTTATCAAGCGGTTTTTTCATGTAACCGTCAGCTTTGAATTTCATTTTCCGTATATTCGTTAACAGGTTCTCCGATTTATCAGAATAGACAATATAGATATCGGGAGTTCCCTCCCCTGTACATCTCTTCAAAATATCAAAAACTGCGAAATCGTCAATGTCAGACAGATCGAGGCTCAAAAAGACAATAGTAGGACCTTCAATCTCGATTAACGGAAGGACTTCGGCACATTTATTATGAAAACCAACCGTTACCTTCGCAGGATTACAATAAGTCCTCGCAAGCTGTTCAATGCTTTTATCAACATCGGCAACGATGATCTTTTTCTTCATTCACATATATTTTATAAAAAATTGGGAACCATGTAAAGTATGTAAACTGAATAATTCTAGTGTTTTTCCCCTCTGATCATCTTTACACCATGTTCAAGAAGAGGGATCATCAATTTAGAACAGAATGCCGCACCCTTTACTGATCCGGGAAAATTAACAATTATCGTTTTTCCTTTAATTCCGCAGAATCCCCTCGAGAAGAGTGCAAACGGTGTCTCCTTTAATGATTCGGATCTAAGATATTCCTGGATTCCCGGAAGTTCATAATCACAGAATTGCCTGGTAACATCCGGCGTAAAGTCTCTGGGAGATATTCCGGTCCCTCCGGTAGTGAAGATATAATCCTTCCCAAGATTCAATTCAAGCTCGTTTTTGATCTTTTTTTTATCATCAGGCACTATTACACAGTGTATCTTTGTATTAATCCCGTTTTCTTCCAGGACTTTCACAATTGCAGGGCCGGAACGGTCTTCATATTCACCTGAATACGCCCGGTCAGATA
>CAZNLS010000129.1:0-6377 GCA_964573895.1 uncultured Clostridia bacterium | reverse complement strand
TGGATCGGAAAATATTTTTCCAAGGTTTGTGATCTTTGTTCCTATGAACGGGGCGAAGACCAGAAGAATTGATCCTGAAATTATGAAAAAAATTAATTTTCTATTGCTCATTTTTCTGCTGGTATGACTATTTCACCATCTATCGATTTGATTGTCCTGAAATCAATATTAAAAGTGCTTTTTAAAATTTCAGTGTCATTTGTATAATTTCCGGAATATATAATTTTGCCATTTTTTAAAGCAATTAATTTATCAGCAATTTTATTGAATAATGAGTAATTATGCGAAACAACTATTACGGTTTTACCCTCTTTTTTAAGATATTTAAGTATCTTAAGTATATTTACAATTTCCCCGGGATCGAGTGATGAGAACGGCTCATCAAAAAGAAATATTTCCACATCCTGAATATAAGATGATGCGATTAATGCCCTTTTTCTCTCCCCGCCGCTCAGAGTATTTATTTCCCTGTTTTCAAAATCGTTAAGCCTGAAATTTACAGATATATTCTTCATAATCTTAATATCGGAATCACTATATGAATGAAAGTATGATTGATATGGATATCTGCCTGCAATAAGGATATCTTTAACCGTAACCGGCATGGAAAAATCAATCTGCTGCGGCTGGTATGAGATGAGTTGTGCAATATTTCTTCTTGTCATATCCCTGATTTCTAAGGAATTAAGCTTTAAAGATCCTTCATACCTGATAATCCCGTCAATAATTTTTAAGAGTGAACTCTTTCCGGCACCATTAGGACCTATAATCAGAACAAACTCACCTTCTCTTATACTAAAATTGAGATCATTTAAAATAAATTTGTCAATTTTAAGAGAAAGATTTTCAGCCCTGATCATTTTTCTTTGGGATTCACTTTGCTCCGTGAAATATAAAATTCACAATTATTTGAAATATTACATAGATTGCACGCTGGATTCCTTGGTTTGCAGAGAGTCTGACCGAAACCTACGAGGGTTTTATTTAGTCTGTTCCAGTTCTCTTTTTCAAATATTTTTTTCAAATCGGATTCAACATTTTCCGGTTTTTCCGCTCTGCTCCATCCTAATCTCTTTGATATCCGGAAGACATGAATATCAACAGCAATAGAAGGTATGTTAAAAACAAGAGCCAATACAAGATTCGCAGATTTTCTGCCTATTCCCGGGAGTGACATCAACCCATCCCTTGAATCCGGAATTAATCCGCTTCTTTCGTGGATAATTCGTGCAACCTCTACTATATTTTTTGCTTTTTGTCTGAAAAATCCGGCAGGATAAATTAACTCCTCAACCCTTTTTTGTGAAAGTTTCATCAATTTTTCGGGTGTTGCAGCTACTGAAAAAAGTTTCTTGGATGCCTGCATTGTAACTTCATCTTTAGTCCTGGAACTGAGAAGAACGGAGATTAGAATCCTGAATGGTGAAGTTCTGATTGATTTTTCGAATTTTTCAACAGGGGGATCCAGTTTTTTTACCTGCCTGGCAATGGAATTAAGAATTATTTCAGGAGTCGCGATTGCGTTCATATTTATTTTAATTTTTCTCCGTTAAGAATGATTCCGGATGTTATATTCACCCCCGGTTTTAATGTTGCAGAAACTCCGCAATATCTCTCTTCAGAAAGAGCCACGGATTTCTTCACTTTTTCAGCAGGAATATTTTTCCCGGATAACTTATATGTAACAGTAATATCGGTTATTTTTTTTGGATGCTCTTCAGTTAAAACCGCATTTGTTGAGACTTCAAAACTGTCTACATCAACCCTCATTTTTTTTAAAATTGATATAACATCCATGCCTGTACATCCTGCAAGTGAGATAAGTGTCAATCCCTTAGGCCGCGGCCCAAGATCGTTACCTCCAACAGATTTATCGGCATCAATGAGAAACTTAAAACCATTAAGTTCAGCTTCAAACGCCATCCCGCTTTTCCAGCTTATTTTAGCTTTCATATTTTCCTCCGAAATGATTTTATTAAAATCCTGAGAGCATCAGGATTCCACCAACTAACAGACCGAAAATGATATTAAATATCTTTATTTTAATTGTATCCGTTACTGAGAAACTCAGGAGTGGAAGTGATCCGTGTCCATCCTGTATTATTGAATTGGTTAGAAGGACTGAAAATGGGATTAATCCCTGTGAAAAAAGTGAAACAAATAAGAGGTTGGGTCCCGAAACAGGCAGGATTCCGACTGCTGCCCCGATCACAAGCAATAATGCCTTATTGTGAGTGACAATCTCCTTTAGATTAAAAACGGAATCTATAGCAGAAATAAAAAAAATTGATACAAATAACCAGGCAATCAATGTCAAGAAGTGTTTTTTCACAATATGATTGATCACATGTTCACGGAAAAAATGCAGTGGATGTGGAGCTTTTCCCTCGATCTCTTCCTTATGGATAATCTCACATTTGGAGTTTAGTTTGATCCGCAGTAATTTTTTATAAAAAAGTGCTGTATAACCTCCTATAATACCAAGAAAGAAGAGAGAGGAAAAAAGAAGAACAACCGAACTAAAAGTGATATGAGAGTTTTTTTTAAAAAGCATCCCGATTATTGCAAATGCTTCATCACCGGAAGTTGCTATCAGAACGCTGTTAATTGCCCCGAAACCGACAATTCCGGACATATAAAATGAATCAACTGCAAATGTACCTATACATCCCGGGAAAATCCCGAAGAGTGAGGAAAGAGATAGTTTAATCAGATTCTTTTTTTCAAAGAATTGTTTGAGATTATTATTGTACCTGATCTCAAGATATTCAAGGATTATCATAAGGGAAAGTATTATAGCTCCAATTTTAAGCGTTTCCCATATGGCTTCGAATAGTAACTCCCCAAACATAACTAAAATTATAGGTTTTTTATGATCTTTGTCAATTGTAATGGATTGACATGGATAATTTTATAGTTTAAACTACAAAATATTTTAAGACCTAACACGAGAGTTTAACTATGAAATTATCTGATCTGAAAAAAGGTGAAAAAGGAGTAATCAGAAGAGTACATGCAAACGGAGATATCCGGCGTAGAATATTGGATATGGGCCTTGTTGATGGAGTACGTTTCAAAGTTGTCCGTGTTGCACCACTGGGAGACCCAATCGAGATAAAAGCAAGAGGATTTTTCCTTACTCTAAGAAAAGAGGAGGCGGAGCAGATCGAAATTTCCCTTAGCGGGAGGAAAGAAGGATATTTAAACAGAAGGAGGGTAGGGCCTCTCTATTCTCCCTATCACAGGTTAAGGAAGAGAAGAAGAAAAGAAGAGAGTAGGACGAGACTTATCAGAGTTGCATTAATGGGCAATCCCAACTCGGGGAAGACAACTCTTTTTAACAGTATGGTTGGTTCCAATCAGAAGGTGGGAAATTTTCCGGGAGTAACTGTCGAAAAATATGTAGGTTCACTGAAATATGGGAAATATAAGATTGAATTTACCGATCTACCCGGGACATATTCTCTGATGGCATACTCGCCGGAAGAGAAAATTTCAAGAAATTTTATTTTGGAGGAGTATCCTGATGTTGTCGTTAATGTTGTTGATGGTACTAATCTTGAGAGGAATCTTTATTTGACAACACAGCTTATGGAACTTGAAACCGAACTTCTTGTTGCCATGAATATGAATGACGAAGTGGAAAAGAAAGGAATGAAGATGGATGTAAAACTTCTTGAAAAACTTTTCGGGTCTCATATAATTCCGACCTCTGCAGTAAAAGGTGAGGGGATCGATTCTTTACTGGATCATATTGTCCGAGTATATGAAGGGAGTATTACAATCCGGAAGAATAAACTTACATACAGTTCAAAAATTGAAACAATTATCGGGAAAATAGAACAGATAATAGACAGTGATGTAGAGCTTTCGGGTATTTATAACCCCCGATGGCTTGCAATCAAGCTCCTTGAAAATGATCCTGAGGTGTTTAAGCAGGTGAAAGAGAGAACTATATGGCTGAAGATTGAACCCGAGATTCAGGATGCCGTAAAAATCTGCAACTCTCTATATAAAACAGATCCGGAAGTATGCATCACAGAAGACAGGCACTCATTCATAAGGGGAGCAATTCAGGAGGCAGTATCCGACTTCGGGAAGGAAAAAAAGAGCGTCACTGACAGGGTTGATTCAATTTTAATAAACCGTGTCCTTGGAATTCCTCTTTTCCTTCTTATTATGTGGTCGATATTTCAGTTCACTTTTACTATAGGTAAGCCGATAACTGATTTTGTAGATGCAGGTTTTCTTGAGATGGGAAAAATTATTGGAGCCTGGTTCAGTAACGGATTGCTGAAATCACTTGTTGTTGATGGAATAATTGCCGGTGTTGGTGGAGTTCTGGTCTTTGTTCCCAATATATTTCTTCTTTTCTTCTCAATAGCAATACTTGAGGGGACAGGTTATATGTCGCGAGCTGCATTTGTCATTGATAAAATGATGCATAAAGTAGGGCTCCATGGAAAATCCTTTATCCCGATGATAACGGGATTCGGCTGCTCGGTCCCTGCATTTATGGCAACAAGGACTCTTAAGAACAGATCGGATAAGATCGTGACTATGATGATCATCCCTTTCATGAGCTGCAGTGCAAAACTTCCGGTATATATACTGCTTATCGGCGCATTTTTCCCAACTCAAATGGCCGGGAATATTCTTTTCGGTATTTATCTGTTCGGGATATTCATTGCCGTATTGTCAGCCAAAATTTTGAAGAAGGCATTTTTTAAAGATGAATCGGAACCTTTTGTTATGGAACTTCCGCCCTACAGGCTTCCGACACTTAAATCTCTTATGATCCAATCCGGACACAGATCAAAAATGTATCTAAAGAAAGCAGGAACAATAATTCTTCTGGCAGCTATACTGATCTGGGGGGCAAGTAATTTCCCCAGGGGAGAGAGCATAGAAGTCAAATTTGATAAAAAGATATCTGATATTCTTCAAAACAGGGATTTAAACAGCGCTAAAAGAGAGATTCGGATACAACAGCTTGAAGATGAGAAAAATTCCCTGATTCTCAAAAATTCAATTGCCGGAAGGCTTGGAAGGATGATCGAACCTCTGATCAAACCTCTCGGCTTTGACTGGAGGATAGGCATTGCTCTCGTTGCCGGTTTTGCCGCAAAGGAAGTGGTTGTATCCACTTTAGGGACTATTTTTTCTCTCGGCAAAACAGATGAAAATTCGGTGAAACTTTCCCAAAAACTTAAAGAAGATGAAAAAATAAATAAAAATGTTGCACTTGCTCTTATGATATTCGTGTTACTTTATGTTCCCTGTATTGCGGCAACAACAGTTTTTCTTAAAGAGAGTGGTTCATGGAAATGGACAAGATTTTATATATTTTATACGATCTTTATCGCCTGGGTTTTCTCATTCTTTGTATACAGATTATCTTTTCTTGTTTTCTAAATAAAAAGCAAAATAATGATAACGGATAAGCATAAGAATGGTAGCCGATTACGGGCTTCATTCCTTTCAAGTTACACAAAAGTTTAAGCGGGCTACAACCTTAGATATTACTACTGTATTGGCTAATATTTTTATACATTGTTGTAAGCTGTTTTTATTATCTGCTCTGTTTGTCGTTCCTTGCGCTCCTCTTTCTCTTGCCATTTTCTTATGTTCAGGTGCATTTGAACCAGCATAGATAAAAAATGGAACTTGATTACCAGAATTCCTAATTTGTTCAAGCAGTTTGTATCCTTCCTGCGGTCCTTCTTTGCGTCCCATGTCAGAAATGATAGCCACATAACCATAATTCTCTATTAAGTCCAATGCTTCAACTGTATTCAATGCTAAACTAAATTCAATGCCCTGAGCTTCAAATGCATTTCTTTCATAAATATTATTTTCTGGTCTATCATCAACCCATAAAATTCGCTTTGACGAATTATTAATTTTTTCTCTTTTACTAGTCTTCGAAACTAACTCTAGAATCTTTTCTAGATGCTTTTAGATATCTCAGGATTTTGTTTATTCTCTGGTTGTCTTGCCGATGCTGCGGCTAATGACATTGCCGTTGACATTTGTACTTTTAAAAAGTTATCTTCATCCTTATAATCTGAAGGTCCATATAACTTCTTATGGTGTTTTGCCACCAACTATATAAATCCAATGAAAACTATCACTGGAAATATAACCATGAAATATATTAAGGGAGTTACATTATCTCCTATATTTTGTCCAAAACTAACTACCAATGATGCGAATCCATATACTAGGACAATAAACAATGCTATTATTCCTAAAGGACTTTTCGTAAATCCTTTTGCTGAACCAGCAAATCCTTTTATATTAGAATCCATATTTTTATAATTTTAGTTAGTGTCGCTGTGCGTTCTAAATACAATGGGTGGCGGCTATATGCTGTT
>CAZNLS010000128.1:0-6419 GCA_964573895.1 uncultured Clostridia bacterium | reverse complement strand
TCAAGACTGTTTTTTCCGCCGTCACGACACCCCACCATACAGTGGCCGGTTTTTGTACATCCGCATCGGGGAGGACCCTCACCGTCAAAAAACGGATCTTCAACCTCTTTTCCCGGCGTCCCGAAAAAGACCCCGACTTCTGTCTGCTTAAAAAACTTTTCCCTTTTTATATCCCTTGAATACTCCAGAAGTAATTTATCGGCTTCAGACATTATTACATTTTTTGTGACTCCCAGCATTTTTTTTGCCGTTTGATAGTGGGGTAAGAGTTCTCTTTTCCAGTCTGGGACAAGTTTATTCCAGTTTTTATCTGAAAAAAACTTATCCGGCGGGATCAGTAGTGTATTTGCGTAAACAAGGCTTCCGCCTCCAACACCGGAACCCGCAAGGACAAGAACATTTTTCAAGGGTTTTATTCTTAAAATCCCATACAATCCAAGGAATGGTGTCCATAGGAATTTCCTGAGGTTCCAGTTCGATTTGGGGAACTGATCAGGTCTGTACCTTTTTCCGCTCTCGATCATCAGGACCGAATATCCTTTCTCGACCAGCCTTAATGCAGAGACACTTCCGCCAAATCCGGACCCTATAACAATATAGTCGTAATCAAACCCGTTTCTCATTGTGAATGTTTAAAAATAACATAATTACAAGTTTTTTTCGAATTGCTGATCGGCTTCTTTGTTCATTAAACTTTACCAATAAGAAATATGGCTTTTTGGGCGAACAGATTTGGCCTGAACCATACCTTATATCTGCCGGATATATATTTACTGCTGACTATATTGATCTTCTTTGAACGGCAAAATGAATGAAAATCAGCAATCGTCAAAAATCGAAGATTTGGAGTCCTGAACCATTCATATGGGAGAGAGCCTGTCATTGGAGTTCTGCCTGCGAAGAAAAGTTGAAATCTTGCTTTGTAAAATGCGAAATTCGGAAATCCGATTACTACTTTTTTCCCGATCCTTAGTGCCTGATTTATAACTTCTTCGGGAAATTTTGTTTCCTGCAGACTATTATTTATTACTACATAATCGAATGAGTCATTGTTCAGATCAGTAAGACACTTGTTGAAGTCAAGGTTGTAAACCCTCAATTTTTTCCTGGCACAGTCGGTAACTTTTGCCTGGTCATTTTCAATTCCCTGGCATATGGACCCTTTTTCACTCAGGATTTCCAGCAGCTCTCCGGTTCCGCATCCCAGATCCATGACAGTGGAACCGGAAGGGATCATATTTTCAATTATTCTAAGATCATATCTCATTTTTTGCTCCGGCTTTTTAGAATTCTTTCAAGAAAACTTCCTATGATTTCAGATTCTTTTTTCTGTTCCACTAAGAATGCATCATGACCGTATGTTGACTCTATCTTAATAAAAGTTGCATCGATTCCTTCAGTCATTAAAAATCGTGCGATTTCTTCCGAGTGCCGGTGCGGATAAAGCCAGTCCGAGTCAAATGAGATAATCAGGAAAGATGGGGGAGGATTTGAGAATTTAGATATTAGTTTTTTCTCCGATACATCAAAATAGTTTAACGCTCTTGTGATATAAAGAAAACTGTTAGCATCAAATCTTTTAACAAAATTACTTCCGTTATAATTAAGATAGCCTTCCACCTCGAAATCATTCTCAAATGAATTGCTGAACCCGTCCTTTTTTAGTCTTCGTGAAAATTTATTTTCCATTGATATATCACTCATGTAAGTTATGTGCGCAATCATTCTGGACAGGGATAAACCTTTTTTGGGAGGATTCTCCTTATTGTAGTCTCCATTGTTCCAGTCCGGATCTCTTATAACTGCCTGCCTTGCTACTTCCGAAAATGCGATCTGCATAGGTGATTGTTTCCAGGATGCGGAAACAGAGATAACCGAAGAAACCATTTCCGGGAAATCTGCAGCCCATTGAAGTGCGGCCATTCCTCCCATTGATCCCCCGGCTACAGCCTGCAGCCGGGGGATACCCATGGAATCAATCAATCTTTTCTGGCACCTTACGATATCGGATATTGTGAAAAACGGAAATTCCGTACCGTAAGATCTTCCCGTAGAAGGATCTATTGAGGAAGGGCCCGTTGAACCACTGCAGCCCCCGAAAATATTTGAGCAGATCACAAAATAAGTTTCAGTGTCAAAAGCTTTACCGGGACCTATCAGATCATCCCACCATCCCGGCTTTTTATCCGATTCAGAGTAATATCCTGCAGCATGAGAATCCATTGTCAGTGTATGTTCAATCAGGATAGCATTACTCTTTTCTCTGTTTAAAGTTCCGTATGTTTCATATGCAATTGTAATCGGACCGAAAAAAGCTCCCGAATCGAGAAGTAAATAATCTGATTTCTCTTCTGCGAATGAGAAGTATTTTTTCTCAACTATACCTGCAGAATTATTACCGATCTTTTTCACTTTATTTCACTGCTGCTTTTATTGCCTGTTTCAGGTCACCGATGATATCGGAAATATTTTCAATCCCTACGGATAATCTGATAAAGTCTTCTGTCACCCCGGCTTCAAGTTGTTCTTCAGCAGAAAGACGCTGATGGGTTGTTGATGCGGGATGAATTGCAAGTGTTCTTGCATCACCGATATTTGCAAGATGTGCAATGACTTTTAATGAATCAATAAATTTTTTCCCCGATTCAATTCCTCCTTTAATTCCGAAGCCGACAATAGCACCTGCACCTTCTTTAAAATATTTTCCTGCGAGCTCTGAATTTGCATCATTTTCAAGACCCGGATAATTTACCCATTCAACATTTGGATCGGATTTGAGAAATTCCGCTACTTTCAGGGCATTTTTGCAATGCTCTTTCATCCTGAGATGAAGTGTTTCAAGTCCCTGGAGAAGGAGAAATGAATTGAAAGGTGAGATTGCTCCCCCGATATCTCTCAGAATTGTAAGTCTTGCTTTCAAAATGTATGCTATATTTCCAAATCCTTTAAAATGTTCGATAAAGTCCAGATCGTGAAATTCGGGATCCGGATCGGAAATTATCGGGAAACGACCGTTACTCCAGTCAAATCTTCCGGAATCTATCAGAATCCCTCCTATAGAATTCCCATGGCCGCCAATAAATTTTGTTGCTGAATAGGCAATGATATCCGCGCCATGTTCAAATGGATGAAGAATATAGGGGGATGCCGTATTGTCAACAATCAGAGGGATACCATTAGTATGGGCTATTTCCGAAAGAGTTTCCAGATCGGAAATATTCAGAGATGGATTTCCGATCGATTCGGTATAAATTGCCTTTGTGCGGTCATTAATAAGGGATCTGATTTTTTCAAACTCATTGATTTGAACAAAATGAACATTAATACCGAATTTTTTTAAGGTATGTTTGAATAGATCGTGAGTGCCGCCGTATAGTGAGCTGCTTGAAATAATCTCATCTCCGCTTTTTGCCAGCGTCAGAATTGAGGCTGAAATTGCGGCCATGCCGCTTGCAAAAGCAAGTGCTCCCGAACCACCTTCAAATTCGGTAATCCTTTTTTCAAGAGCATCAGTTGTAGGATTCATTATCCTTGTGTAGATGTTTCCGAATTCTTCAAGTCCGAAAAGTGATGCAGCATGATCGCTGTTTTTAAATCTGAAAGAAGTTGACTGGACTATCGGCACAGCCTGGGCTCCGAATCCGGTTTCAGGATCATAACCCCCGTGCAAAAGTATAGTCTCTTTGTTTAGATTAATTTTGTCTTTCATTTTTTCCTCCTTTTTTGAAAAACTGCTTATGAAGTGCCGTTACTGCTTTAAAACACTCCTGTTTCTTTAATGTAAAATATATTGCTTCATCCGAAGCTCCTGCTGTAATCAGCCTTATATTAATTTTCCTTTCCGAAAGGGCTGAGAGTATTTTTGAAGCGATTCCGTATCTTTCTCGAATGCCGGTTCCGACTGCTGCAATCAATGAGATATCCTCTTCTCTTTCGATCTTTTCAACCCCGGGAAGCTCCATATTTCTGATTGAGGAATAACCATGCTCCATGTCAGAAGAAGCAAGCAGGAAATTGATAGAAGTCTGGGTTGTAATAATAGACCTGATATTAATTTCAATCCTGTTAAAGCTATCTGAAATTCTTGAAATTATTCCAGGGTGAATTCCGACTCCGCTTCCTTTAACTCTGAGGATTGAATAATCATTACTGTAAGTAATACTTTTTATAGTAGTTTTATTAATGATACCTTTACATGAAATTGTTGTTGATGGGCGGGCTTCAGATCCGGTATTAGCAAATTTCTTAATATTAAAGATTCTCAATGGGATCTTAGCTTTTTTAAGGGGGCCGAATGTCTCGGGATGTATAATTCTGGCACCGAAATAGGAGAGTTCAGCAGCTTCATCGTATGTCAGTTCATCTATCCTTTTTGCATCTTTTTCAAGTTTCGGATCAGCGGTCATAAATCCGTCTACATCTTTCCATAAATCGCAATATTCAGCGTCTGTCAACTTTGCAATAGCAGCAGCAGTATAATCACTTCCTCCTTTCCCGAACAGGGCTACTCTCGTTCCATTTATTTTCCCGTAATAACCGGGGATTACATATACCGTATCTTCTCTTAAAAATTCATTCACGTAGTTCTCGGATCTTGCAAAATCTACTGATGAATCCTCAGTACATCTGTCGGCAAATAATCCTATTTCCTCCGGAGTTGTAAGAATATTTTTGATCTCTTTAGAGTTTAAAAATGATGAAATCAGTTGAGAGGAGAGCCGTTCACCGAAGCTTTTAACATAAAATCCGGAAAAATCGGGAATATCTTTTATGAGATGAAGCCCGGTAAGATACTCTTCAAATTTTAATAAAAGTATTTTTATTCTTAATTTTGCCTCTTTTTTTGATGATCCACTAATGAAATTGTGATCAATAAAGCCGAAATGATACTCTTTGAGAAAACCGCATATCTTTGAAATATTTTCTTTTTGAAAATTTCTTTTTTCAATTATCTCTCCCAGTTTTTCTGTGACACCGTAAAGGGCTGAAACAATCAGAATCGGTTTTTGTGTGTATGATTTTACTGCTGATAATATTGAATTGAGATCAGCCGGAGTTTTGATAACTGATCCTCCGAATTTAGCTACAACTCTTCTCATTTTAACTCTCATATGTGGTTTTAAAATATTCTGCATTAGCGACTGAGCCGGCAGCTCCTCCCCGAAAAATATTATTGACAAGAAGGTTGAATCCGATCCTTCCCTCTCTGATTCTCAACCCGCCAATGTAAATCTGCATTCCGGGAGGATTACCTAAAAAAGTTAACTGGTTCCCCGGGAAACCATCTTCCTTCCCGTATACTATGGGGTGATCGGGAAGGGAGGGGAGTATGCCCAGGCTGCTTTTCTTCAGCCATTTGTCAATAATTTCATGCGGTTTGGGAGTTACCTCTGTCTTTATCCATACAGACTCAACATGCCCGAACCTGACCGGAACACGGACACATGTTGCAAGAATAGTCGGGTTGATCTTAAGTATCTTCTTAATTTCAAAACAGATTTTCTCTTCTTCATCTTTAATAAACGGGATAACAGTATCAGATATATCAAGAGATGGAATTCCCGGATATCCTGCGCCGGATATTGCCTGGTATGTTGATACATTTATCTCTTTTATTTCAAGATCTATAAGGGGGGACAAAGCTAATGCCAGGCCTGCGGTGCTGCAGTTCGGATTTGTTATTATGAATCCTTTTCCGGGATATCCCTGTTTTTCTATCAGTTCTATATAATCTTTATTTACATCTGGAATAAGAATTGGAACATTTTTGTCGTTTCTGAAAGCTGAAGAATTTGAGAAAATATAGAACCCTTTATTTCTGAGAGCAGTTTCAATCTTCAATGCAATGGTTGCCGGAAGTGCGGAGAATATATATTTCACTCCGTTTTTTTTTAAAGAATTTACGTCTAAGGATTCCAGTTCCCTTGCTGTAACACTCTCTTCCGGCGGAAACGGAAGATGCCAGGTTGTCTCTTCTCCGTATTTTTTTCCTTCTCTTGTTTTTGAGGCGATAAGACTTTTAATCCTGAAAAACGGATGATTACTTAGAAGATGGACAAAAACCTGCCCGATAATTCCTGTAGCACCGAGAATTGCTGTGTTTGAAATACTTTTATTGTTCATATAGAGATCTCCTTCTTTAAATTTTTATATAGATTTCCCCTTACCTGATGAAGTTTTCTACAATACTATTATTGTAATTTTCTTCCCTGGAAAAAGGAATGAACTGCCCCGCTGAGACCGGGGCTTCACATGGACATAAACAATCTAAAAAGCATTTTCTGCCTCCTGAATACTATTTCGGGATCATTTCCCATCCGGCTTACCACCTTATTCAAAAGAACAGGTTGGTGAGGGTCGAAGAGTTCCGGGCTCTACCCTCGTCTTCATAGCTTAAAGGCTCTGAAGATAAAACTTGC
>CAZNLS010000127.1:0-6487 GCA_964573895.1 uncultured Clostridia bacterium | reverse complement strand
TTTTTAGATTATTCAATATACTTATAAAAAAAAATGAAAAAAGATAATGATTATTATGATCCGATATTTACTATCGGAGTTGCATCTGAAAAGATCGGGATTTCACCACACTCTTTTCGTCAATATGAGAACGAGGGACTTATTCTTTCTCATAAAACAGAAAGTGGCCAGAGAAGATACTCCAAGATGGAGTTGGAAAAAGTGAGCTGCATTAAAAAAATGATTCAGGAGCAGGGACTTAATTTTGAAGGAATTCGCAGATTAATGGCTCTTATTCCCTGCTGGAAACTTAGAGATTGTATGTCAAAATATGAAGAAAAGTGCAAACTGTATAAGACGCGAGTCAGACCCTGTTGGAGTACCGTAGAGAAATGCAGTCACCCGCTTAAAGATTGCCGTGACTGTGATGTTTATAGAAAAATGATATCTTGCGACGATATCAGAAAATATATTATTGATTAAAATTAAGGAGAAATAATGAAAAAAATTGTGATTCTTGGAGCAGGTTCCGCCGGAACAATGATAGCAAATAAGCTGTTTCGTGAAATAGCTGAAAATGAGATAACGGTTACAATAATAGATCACTCTAATTTGCACTACTACCAGCCTGGTTTCCTCTTTATTCCGTTTGGAATATACACGAAGAATATGGTTTATAAACCGAGGAGAGATTATCTTCCAAATAATGTACTATTTATCCAGGAAAAGGTAAACCTGATTGAACCGGATAATAACAGGGTGATTCTATCAAATAATCAGAAAGTCAATTATGATTTTCTTATAATTGCAACCGGATCAAAAATTGCACCCGAAGAAGTAGAAGGGCTTACGGGAAGCGGATGGAAAAAAAATATTTTTGATTTTTACACCCCTGAAGGTGCGGTTGATCTTGCCCATTTTTTACGTTATTGGAAAGGAGGAAAGCTTGTACTGAATGTAGCTGAAATGCCAATTAAGTGCCCGGTTGCTCCTCTGGAATTTGTGTTTTTAGCCGATTGGTGGTTCACAGTTAACGGGATAAGGGATAAAGTAGAAATTGAGTATGTAACTCCACTGTCCGGTGTTTTCACAAAACCTATAGCGTCAAAATATTTAGGTGAAATTGTTGAGAGAAAGAACATTAATGTAACTACGGATTTTAATATAGGATCTGTTGATCCGGAACATAATAAAATTATTTCCTATGATAACAAGGAGATTGATTATGATCTGCTTGTGTCAATTCCAACTAACATGGGATCATCTGTAATGGAAAGATCAGGGATCGGGGATGATCTAAATTTTGTCCCAACCGACAAACACACTCTTCTGTCAAAAATAAAAGATAATATTTTCGTTGCCGGTGATGCAACCGCTCTCCAGAGTTCAAAGGCAGGATCAGTTGCCCATTTTGAAGCAGAAATTGTAATAAAAAATCTCATTAGAAGAATGGATGAAAAAGAACTTCTCAAAGATTTTGACGGTCATGCAAACTGCTACATAGAATCCGGATTTGGTAAAGGAATTCTTATTGATTTTAATTATGATACAGAACCGTTGCCGGGAAAATTCCCGGTTCCCGGATTCGGACCATTTTCACTTTTAGAAGAGACAAAGATGAACCACTGGGGAAAAATGACATTCAGATGGATATACTGGAACATTCTTATGAGAGGTGGAGAACCTCCGCTGGAAGCTCAAATGTCACTCAAAGGTAAATGGCATGTCTGAGGTAAATATGAAGAAGAGTGAGTTAGAGGCACTCAATGATAAAGTTGATTTTCTTACCCGTGAGGTGACCAAACTAACATCCAAGTTAAAATCTGTTGATGATTTCAAAGAAGATGTTTCGCTTTTTACAAAAGATGCTTTCAGGGAAGTAGTTGATTTTATGTCTGAAGTGGATTTCCATTTTAGAAGTAAAGACTTTCTCTGTATGATTAAAAAATTACTAAGAAATATCAACAATATCTCAAAAATGCTTGATCAGCTTCAGAGTATAAATGAATTCATTGACGATATTCGGCCATTGTCAAAAGAGATTTTCAAGGATATAACCGATAAGATATATATCCTTGAAGAGAAAGGTATTTTAGAATCTTTTAAAAGAAGCTTTTCTATAATCAATGAGCTTAGTGAAAATTTTGATCCGGATGATGTGACACATTTTGGACAGGCCATGGTAATAATGCTTAATATTGCCAAAAAAGTAGCAAATCCTGACAATCTGAAAAAAATTGAACGGATAGTGGATAAGATCGATAAATATGAATATGAAAAGGATAAAAAAATATCTATTTTCAAGGTGTTTAAAAAAGCTAAAGATCCAACTGTCCTTAAAGGGATGGATTACCTGTTGGATTGGGCAAAAATAGCTTCCGGGGAGTATACCCGGATTCAAAAAAATAAATAATTAAACGGAGGAAAAAATAATGCCACAAAAAACAATTTCTGGTATTACGGTTGATGTAGATGATAACGGCTACTTAACTAATTTTGATCAATGGAATAAGGATATTGCAGTTTCCATCGCAAATGAAAATGGAATAAGCGAACTTACTCCAAAACACTGGGAAGTAATAGAATATGTTCAGAAATGCTTCAAGGATGGGATTGCAATGACAATCAGAAAAGTGGGAAAATCCGGTATTGTCGATATTAAAACATTTTATGAACTTTTTCCGGACGGGCCATTAAAAAAGGCAACACTTATTGCAGGCGTCCCCAAACCTTCTGGTTGTATTTAAGGAGGAAATATGAAAGAAAAATTTAAAAAAATCTCTGTTATTTGTGCTAAAGGGTCGCTTGAAGATGTATATGCTTCTTTTGTACTAACAAATGGTGCAAGAATGGAAGGGATTGAAGCTAACCTTTTCTTCACTTTTTTCGGACTTGATGCAATTACTAAAAAAAAGATGAATAAGCTTCATACTGCAACCGTCGGTAATCCGGCTATGTCTATGCCCGGAGGACTCCCATTTCCAACGCTACTTGGAATGCTGCCTGGTGTTGAAGCAGGAGTTTCAGCAATGATGAGAAAAGAGATGGATAAACTCGACATTCCGCCCGTTGAAGAATTTCTCGATATGATTAATGCTTCCGGTGCACATATTTTTGGATGTAAGCTTGCAGTAGACATGTTCAAATTAAAACGTGAAGATCTATATGACGATCTTGAGGGAATCATTACGGTAGGCGAATTTTATGAAAAAGCTGCCGGAGGACAAATTATATTTACATAATTTTTTACTATTTCGCAGATTCTTTAGGACCGGCTATTTTTGCGATAAGAATACTTAAAAGATAAAGAAGCATCATTGGAACAGCAAACATCGACTGGGTAACTATATCCGGAGTCGGAGTAATTACTGCTGCAATAATAAATATTATAACTACTGCGTATTTAAAATATTTAAGCAGGAATTTTGAAGATATAACTCCCAGTTTTGCAAGCAGATAAGATAAAACAGGTAATTCGAAAATAACTGCAATTCCTATCAGCACACGGAATGCAAGTGAGAAATATTCATTTATGGTTATTATAGCCTTGAAATCTGCTCCTACCTGAAGAAAGAATCTGCAGGCCCATGGAAAGACAAAAAAATACCCGAAGGCCCCGCCTATCGAAAAAAACAGAGTAGTAAAAATCACAAAAGGAAATACCATTTTTTTTTCTTTCTTAAATAACCCGGGAGAAATGAAGGCCCATAATTGATAAAAAATAAATGGAGACGCCAAAAAAATACCGCTTATGAATGCAACTTTAATATACATCATGAAAGGCTCTGTCAATGAAGTGAATGCAAGTTTTTCACCCTTGGGAAGGAAGCGCAAAACCGGTAGAGAAAACCAATGATATAACTTATCAACGAAACTCCATGAAACAAGAAAAAAAACAAAAACCGACAGAAAAGACAAAAGAATTCTTTTTCTCAACTCTCCGAGGTGTTCAAAAAAGGACATTTCACTTTTTCTTCTTTTCAACTTTTTTCTCCATTTTTTTGTCTTTAACATCCTGAAGTTTTATATCTTCGGTTAACTCTGATACATCGAGCTGTTTCTCAATACTATCTTTCAATGAATCTTTTATGTTAGATATTTCATTAAGATCACTCTTCAAATTTATAAGATCTTCTGAAATATCAGCTTTATCTAATTCCTCCTGAATTGAGGCCTTAGCATCATTAACAGTTCTTTTAAATTCCCTTATTGTCGTCCCTAGAAGTTTAGCGATTTCCGGGAGTTTTTTAGGGCCAAAAAGCAGAAGCACAACCAGCAGTATCATTACAATTTCAGGAAAACCGATGGATCCGAGCATGCTGTATCTCCTTGCAAATTATTGATTTTATTACATTATTAACTTGAAAAATATTATCACAGAACCTAACTTTACGCAAAGTTGACGTTAATAAAGATGATAAAAATTAACAAATTACTTATTTTGATTATTTCAGTCAGAGATTAATTTTTAGGTTAACTCTGAGGCTTTTTGGGATCTGCATTTCCATCGCAAATCTCTTCCCTCCGGAAAAAACATATTCTGAAAGCTCACCTCCAAGGTCAATTACATTAAAGAACGAAAAACTTAACTCAGATAGTTTATTTAATATTTTAAACCTGTAACTCAATTTAATACTTAAGTCAGCAATATAATCTTCCCTGGGTCCGCCTTTTTTCCCATGGCTGTCTTCTGCCTGTATAGTTGAATAGTATATGATACTCTGGCCATATTTTTCATTAATATTCATGAATGCAAAAGGATTACCATCCCGATATTTTATTGATGTTGAAAAGAAAAGATTGTTTGAAATATGAAAGCCAAAGAACAGTTTAGATACAAATCCTCTGTCCCCGTCAACTCTTCCGTACCCATTTATTCTGGTATTCGGATCTGCCATGTTCTCATTCAGGATGCCTATATCATTAGCTCTCGGGCCATTACCAAAAGAAGTATACCCCATCCCTATATGTGCCATAAATGAAAATGAAAAGAACCACCTCTTGCTGACAACACCCGAAAAATTAAAAAGAAATTCACCGTAGAAAGGATTTTTATCATAATCTGCATTTTTAAGAAAAAATTTCTTAAAAGGTTTATCAAAATAGAAAAAATCAATATTATTTTCAGTTTCAAAATGACCATATTCATCCTGGAATCCAATGGTCAGAGGATTAAAGAATTTTTTATACAATCCCTTAATATTGAAGAAAAGAGAATTTGAAATTCTTGTGCTAAAAAGAATTAATGCACGATTGTAAAATGGCTGTTTCACATTTTCATCAAGATAATGGTTTTTCCCACCAATATAGCCTGAAATTTTTTTTTCTTCTCCGGAATTGTAGATATGATCAGAATTAATATCATCCCATTCATATATGATCCCGGAAGGTCTGTTTTTCTCCAGGAAAAAATTTATTGCTTCCTTACTTTCTACAGGATATCTGCCTGCTGAAAATGAAAAGAGAGACTTTTTTGTCTTGAAGGAAAGTCCCAAATCAACCAATGGCGAAATCCTGCTAAAACTGTTTGAATGGTCACCGAAATTTATACCGGAATAATCTAAGAGAAATTTTGCATGAAACCGGAAGTCATCTTTGTTAATTACTTTAAATATGAGTCCTGATCTCAATGATGTATTATAATTTGTGTATTTTTCACCTTTCTCTCCTTTAATTATTCTGTAAGGAGTGCCGTAAATTGTTAGTGGAAAATTCTGATAATAATCTTCATTTCCTTTAAGTTCGGAATATCTCAGATCACTTACCAATTCTAAATTCAAATGTTGATTAACGATAAGCTTTTTTTTTATATATGCAGAAACAACTCTTGAATTGAATTCTCCGAATTTCTCAATGGGCAAAATGCCGTCACCATCATTATCAATTATATCTTTTACAGGATTTATTTCATTCGGATCAATATTGTCACGTTCAGTTAAAAATGATATCTGGAAGAGAAATTTAGGTTTGTAATATCTTATTCCGATAAATCCTGACATATTATCAATCATATATGTCTCATTAAAAAGTCTGCCATATTCTGCAAAAAGATTACTTCTCTCCCTTTTATTTAAAACTGTAAAAATTTCAAAAAATCCGTTTTTAATCTCGTGATTAAATCCTGATGAAATAAATAATCCTTTTTGATTTTCAAAAAAGAAAGAATTATTAGTAGTGAAATCATTGAATTGTCTTTTCATGAATATATGGGAGGCAGCAAATGAATATATATTTTTCCCGGATTTTTTTGTGAGTGAGAAATCGGCTATATAACTATTTTTTATCTTTCTCCTTGTATAATAAAGCATGTCATCTCTTAAAGTCGGATGCTCTGGCTGGATTAAAACAGTTCCCAGAGGCGTATACGAGCCCATATTCCCAAATACATTCGATATAAAGATCTTTATTCCTTCTTCACGGTTAGTTTTTATATTCAGCCCGTTTCTTCTATTGTCCGGTGAGTCACCTTTTAAGGAATAAGTTGAAATTGAAGAGAATGGGACTATTA
>CAZNLS010000126.1:0-6509 GCA_964573895.1 uncultured Clostridia bacterium | reverse complement strand
CTCCATCCAGTATTTCAGAAAGTTCCGTTAGTTCATGATAATGGGTTGCAAATAAAGTCCTGGGGTGCTCTTTCGAACTGTTTAAATGTTCAATCACTGACCAGGCAATTGAGAGGCCGTCAAATGTAGATGTACCTCTTCCGATTTCATCTAAAAGTATAAGTGATGCGGGCGTCATATTATTAAGGATAACGGATGTCTCGATCATTTCGACAAGAAATGTTGATTTCCCCTCGATCAATGAATCTGATGCACCGATGCGGGTAAAGATCCTGTCAACAATACCGATGGAAGCTTTCTCCGCAGGAATAAAATAGCCTGCCTGTGCAAGAATTACAATCAGGGCATTCTGTCTCAGATATGTGGACTTTCCTCCCATGTTAGGGCCGGTGATTATAAGGATCTGGTCAGTATCCGTATTCAGAAGAGTATCGTTTGGAATGAATTTCAGACTGTTTCCTGCTTCAATAACCGGATGACGGCCTCCAGTGACAGAGATTAATCTGCTTTTGTTCATTTCCGGTTTAACATAATCTCTTCTGTTTGCGAGTTCTCCTCCGGCAGACAAAACATCAAAGAGAGCTATGATTTCAGAGTTTGTGCTTAAATCCCCGGAATGTTTATCTATTTTAGCAATCAATTCCCTGAATAGATTCTTTTCAATTGAAATAATCTTTTCTTCAGCTTTTAATATTTTCTCTTCGAGTTTTTTCAATTCATCTGTTATGAATCTTTCCGAATTTACAAGTGTCTGCTTTCTTATATAGTGGTCAGGAATGAGTTTCAGATTAGTGTTAGTAACCTCAATGAAATAACCAAAAACTTTATTATACTTTATTTTAAGAGTGTGGATACCGGTTTTATCTTTTTCTTCCTTCTCCATTGATGAAATTATCTCTTTGGAATTTCGGCTGATTTCACGGAGTTCATCCAGTTCTTTGTTATATCCCTTTTTTATATAATTTCCGGAATTAAGCTGCGGGGCCGGATCATCAATCAGTGCATTGCTGATAAGAGCTACAAGTTTTTCAAGTGTTTTTAATGATTTGATACTTTTTTTAAGGAGAGATGATTTAAGGACCGAACCCTCCCGCTTAATCGGGGGAATTAAAAGCAGGGTATTTTTAAGGTGAACAATATGATTAGGTAGTGCAATATTCAGTGATATCCTTGTATTCAGTTTTGCAATATCCCCCATTTTCTTCAAAAGCTGTCTCAACTCGGTACGGACTATTAAGTTTCGGGTAAATTCCTCAATACTCTCATGCCTTTCTGCTATTTTTTCCACATCAATGAGCGGATATGATATCCACTCTTTAAGCAGCCTTTTTCCCATCGGGGTAACAGTATAATCTATCGAATTGAAAAGAGACCCTTTCGCATTTCCTGTCTGAAGGTTTCTGAATATTTCCAGGTTTTTTAGGGAGACTCTGTCTAAGATCAGGTAGTCCTCGTTTGGCACAAAATGGATGGATGAGATATTTTTTAGAGCTGATTTCCTGACTGACTTTATATATTTAAGCAGAATTCCCCCTGAAATAACTGCCGTCTGATAAGAAGAGATCCCAAGCCCCTCTATAGTACTAAGTTTGAAATGGCTCTTCAGCAGATTTTCGCAATCAAAAAAATTAAATTCATACGAATCATACCGGTTAATCAGTATTTCTGAAAAATCGGGAAATTTTTTCAGCATTTCAAAAATTTCTTCTTCAAAGTCTTCATGGATTACGATCTCTTTCGGCCTTTTTTTGTAGAGTTCATTGTAGAATGAGTCGATATTTTCAAGTCTGAAAAACCGGATTTCGAAAGTTGAAACGGACAGATCTACAGTAGATATCGAAATGGTTTTTTCATCCCTGTAGACCGATGCAACAAAATTATTGATATCTCCCGTATCCACATCTACTTCAAGCGCCGTTCCGGGAGTAAATATCCTGGTAACTTCTCTTTTAACTATCCCTTTGGCAAGAGCAGGATCTTCAACCTGCTCACATATTGCAACCTTATAGCCTTTTTTAAGCAGCTTGGCAGCATAATGGTCTCTGGCGTGGTAGGGGACACCGCACAGAGGAACGGAATTTTCTTTTTTTTTATCCCTTGATGTAAGGACAATTTCCAGAATAGGTGCCGCAAGTTTGGCATCATCAAAGAACATCTCGTAAAAATCTCCCATTCTGAAGAATAAAATTGAGTCGGGATACTCCTCTTTTATCTCAAAGTACTGTTTGAGCATTGGAGTCATTTTCCCGTTTTCCATGCAAAAATTATAGCATATAATCAGACCTGATTTCTTTAACCTTGGATCCAAATTTAGTTCATAATTGACATAGAGTGACAAAATGTTTAATATATCTGGTTCGAAATGGAAGATATAAAAGGGTTAAAACTCTGTTTGAGAGAGAATTACGGGGGTGAAGGGAAATTCACATTCAGAGTCGGTAATATCGATATCGGAAGCGATCTTCTGATGATCGCCGGACCGTGCAGTATTGAAAGTGAAGAACAGGCTTTTAGAACTGCAGAAGAACTCAAGAAAATCGGTGTCAATATGTTGAGGGGAGGGGCTTTTAAGGCAAGAACATCACCCTACGACTTCCAGGGATTGGGGCTTGAAGGCCTTTCAATTATTGAGAAGTTGAAAAAAGAGACCCGACTTCCGGTCGTAACCGAAGTTATTGACACAAGGGATATAGAAACAGTTTCAAAATATGCTGATATTCTCCAGATCGGTTCAAGGAATATGCAAAATTTTTCCCTTTTGAAAGAAGCCGGGAAATCAAATATGCCGGTTCTTCTGAAACGGGGAATGTCTTCAACCATAAATGAGTGGCTGAATTGTGCAGAATATATTATGACCGAGGGAAACCCGAACGTGATTCTTTGTGAAAGAGGCATTAGAACTTTTGAAACTTTTACCAGAAATACAGTTGACATTAGTGCGGTTCCCGCAATAAAAAACATCTCTCATCTCCCTGTTATTGTAGATCCGTCACATGGAACGGGGAGGCCCGAACTTATTGAGGCTGTAAGCATGGCATCCGTTGCGGCCGGAGCAGACGGGTTGATGATTGAAGTCCATTATAAACCCGAAATTGCAGTTAGTGACGCATTCCAGGCGATCAGTCCCTCTGCCTATGAGAAAATTTTTAAGAAAGCAAAAAAGCTTTATTCAACAATGATAACGCAGGATTTTATTAGTGACTGAAATTAAAACAGGGGGGTATTCGGGGAAACTCGGAGAACTTTTTGACCCATCTAAAACAGTGATAGTGACTGATGAAAATGTTGATAAGCTCTATTTCAAAAACCGGAGTGAATACAGAAAAGTAGTGCTTCCTGCGGGAGAAAAAAACAAGACGCTCAAATATATAGAAAGAATATACAGGGAATTTCTAAAATTTGAAGTAGACAGAGATTATACAATCATCGGTATTGGGGGTGGAGTTGTATGTGATATGACAGGTTTTTCAGCTGTCACTTATTTGAGGGGGCTGAGATTCGGCTTTTTCCCAACGACACTTCTTGCTCAGACTGATGCTGCGATCGGCGGAAAGAATGGAATCGACCTTCTCGGATATAAAAATATTATCGGGACATTTAAAGAACCCTGGTTTATATATAATGATCCTGTTTTTTTAGAAACACTGAGCGGGGAAGAGTATCTGAATGGGATCAGCGAAATTCTTAAATACGGCTTCATAGCAGACAGGGAATTTTTAAAATTGGTTGTTGATAACAGAAGCAAAGTATTGGAGCGTGATGAATCTCTGATTGCTTCAATAATAGAGAGATCTGCTGAAATTAAACTGAAAATAGTAGAAAAAGATATGACGGAAAAAAATGTCAGAAGGGTTCTTAATTTTGGACATACCTTCGGTCATGCTTTTGAAAAATTAACCGGTGTTTCCCATGGGAAAGCCGTTTCGGCAGGAATGGTTGCGGCTGCTGATTTATCTGTTAACGAGGGGTTTCTTAAGCAGGCTGCATCTGATTATGTCAGGGAGTGCGTCGCTATGTTTGGCCTACCCTCTTCTTTTAATGTGAGATCTGCTGAAGTTATGGACGCAATAGGGAAAGATAAAAAGAGGAGCGGTTCCGGGGTTCACTTCATTTTTCTTGAAGAATTGGGTAAAGTTCTTATAAAAAAAGTAGGTCTTAAAAAACTGGGAGAGTATGTGGATGCTGTGTGTAAGTCCGGGTAAAACCAGTGTAAAAGAGATTGCCGAATTATCTTCGGATTTTGATCTTGTCGAGGTAAGGTTGGATCTCAATTCTTTCTCAATTGATGAAGTAAAAAAAATTTTCAACTGTTCAAAAAACCTTATAGCCGTATTCAGGCCGGGAATTATGGATGATACCGGGAGAGAGAAACGTCTAATTGAAGCTGTTAAAAACGGAAGCGCCCTTATAGATATTGAAATTGAGTCCGAACATTCATACATGAAACGGTTAATGGATACAGCATTGCAATATAATTGTAAAAAAATATTTTCTTATCATAATTATCGGTCAACTCCTCAAAAAGATGAGCTGGAGAGGATAGCAGGGGATATGTTTTCTGCCGGAGCAGATATAGCCAAAATTGCTTGCAGTGTGAAAACATCTGAGGATATCTCGAATATACTGAGTCTTTACGGAAAATTTAAAAATATAATTGCAACCGGTATGGGATATCAGGGGCGGATAACACGTCTTGTGGGAGAAATATTGGGTGCGCCTGTAACATATACTTCATTCAGAGGAAGGGGGACTGCAGAAGGTCAATTTGATTATGATGAAATGGCGAATTTGTTGAAATATTTTAATCACGCTTTAGATTAAGGGATGATCTTTTAATGGATGCGGGGGAATCAAAAATTGTTCTCGGTGTTGCCGGAGATCCTGTTCTCCATAGTCTAAGTCCTGTTTTATTTAAAAAATTTTTTAAAATCAGCTCGATTCCCGGCTTCTATACAAGAGTTGCTGCAAACGATACGAATGATATTATAGAACTATTTGATACAGCCGGGTTCAGCGGGATGAATATAACCGCTCCGTTCAAAGAAAAAATAGTTCCTCTCATGGGATCAGTTGATCCGTCAGCAAAAAATATCGGTGCAGTCAATCTTGTCAGGAGGGATTCGGACGGCTCTTTTATGGGATTCAACACGGATCATATCGGAGTAGTCTCGGCAATAGAGGCTTTTGGAATTGAGATTGGAGATAAAAGATCTCTTGTCATCGGAACAGGCGGAGCTGCAAGAGCAGCCGTTTACGGGTTGAAAAACAGCGGGGCTGAAGTCACCGTCACGGGACGAGACTTTGAAAAGTGTCAGAGAGTCGGAAATTCAATGGGAGTTCATATCTTCAATGACAAATTAAATAAAGATACTTTAAAGTTTTTTGATATCATCGTCTCGACTATTCCTGCGGGAACGGGTTTTTTCAGCGAGTCCGATATTCATGCAGGAACTGTATTGTTAACCGCCGATTATAAAAAAAAGGAAAATATTTCTAAATCGAACGGGAAAAATGATGGAATAATCAGGATATCGGGGTATGAATGGCTCTATTATCAGGCATTGCCATCTTTCTATCTTTTTACCGGGAAAAGAGTCATGACTAACAGGGACAAATTGAACATTGAGGAGATAAAAAATATAAATACCCAATATAATAGAATTGTTATTACCGGTTTTACCGGGAGTGGAAAGAGTGTAACAGGGAAAGTTGTCTCAAAAATGCTGGGAATGAAACATGTGGATATTGATTCAGAAATTGAGAAAAAGGAAAAAATGGGAGTCGAAGACATTTTTCAGAGGAGAGGAGAAAATTATTTTAGAAGAATTGAGAGTGAAATATTTAAAAAATTTGTAAATGACCAGAGAGTAGTTATATCCTGCGGCGGGGGCCTTTTTACAGCAGAAGAGAACAGAAGAGTGGTAGGAAATGATACGGCAGTTTTCTGGATCTACCGGGACTTAGACTCCTCTTTTAAAAGTGTCAAAAACGGCGGCAGACCTCTCGTTAAAAAAATGAGCAGGGATAACTTCAAAGAGTTTTTTAATAAGAGAATAGGGGGGTATTTAAAGGTTTCCGATATTATGATCTTAAATCGGGGCGGTGTAAATGAGACGGCATTCAGGATCAGAGACGAGTATCTCAGGATCAATGGTTGACAGATTTGTTTGAAATAGTTTCTGCAAGCGGTTACAATATTTTCTGCTGTTAACAGGAGGTGAGGTGAACAGTTTCGGAAGAATTTTCAGGGTGTCGGTTTACGGTGAATCTCACGGGAAAGGATTAGGCGTTCTGCTGGATGGTGTCCCTGCCGGTATTGAACTGGAAGAAAAAGATTTTAAAAAAGATATGTCCAGAAGATCCGGCGGATTCAAAGGTGCAACTCCGAGAAAAGAGAGTGATATTCCCCAATTGATCAACGGAATCTACAACGGAAAAACTACTGGTGCACCACTGAATATTTTTTTTAAGAATCGTGACACAGATTCTTCTGTTTATGAAGAGCTGCA
>CAZNLS010000125.1:0-6769 GCA_964573895.1 uncultured Clostridia bacterium | reverse complement strand
TCGTCTGTTATATCACCGGAAACAGTATAAACAGAAGAATTTTTTAACTCCCCTGCAATCTTTCCCAATTCCTCTTTATTTCTGCCTGTTAACAGGAGGGAAGCATTAGAGTCTGAAAAGAGCTTTGAACATGCTCTTCCTATTCCGCTTGTAGCCCCGGTTATTATCACTCTCTTCCCGGAAAAATCAAATTTCATTTTACCTCCGAAAAACAATAATTTTACATTTATCGGGTACTAAGTGCAATATTGAATCTGCAGATCAGAAACATTTATTTTTTATATGATTTATACTATTATATTATACCGAAGGAGCAGAAAATGGAGTTAAAAGATATTGTGAGAGACATTCCCGATTTTCCAAAAAAAGGGATCATTTTCAAGGACATTACAACATTGCTGAAAAACAGGGCTGCCTATATGGAGACGATAGATTCGATAAAGAGGCGCTATTTAAACAGGGGAGTCGATAAAGTCGCAGGAATTGAATCACGGGGCTTCATTTTCGGAGGAGTCCTTGCATATCTTCTCGGGTGCGGATTTATTCCACTGAGAAAACCCGGGAAACTTCCTTCGGATAAGATTAGTGAAGAGTATGTATTAGAGTATGGGACGGATCGTCTTGAAATTCACACGGATGCAATTGAAAAGGGGGAAAATATCCTCATTGTTGATGATCTCCTTGCGACCGGTGGAACAGCTGGAGCTGCAGTCAGGCTCGTTAAGAAGCTTGGCGGAAATATTCTCGGAGTCGAATTTATTATTGAACTGACATTTTTAAACGGGAGAAAAAATCTGGATGTAGTTCCGGTTAACAGCCTTATTAAATATTGAGAACAATTGCGGGTTAAAATTTAAATGAGAACATTACTAATATTAATGTTATTTTCTCAACACTATCTTTTGATGGATCCTATCAGGGAAGCCGTAAAAGATGGAAAATTTGAAGGATTGGAAAAAATAACCACTCAAAATCTTATTGTAAATCTGGAAAAACCATTTGGTTTGTCCGGTGACTTTATAAATATACGTTTTATCAGGCGATTTGGAAATATTATGAAATATTTTCATGTTGAAAGTTCCGAGTGGGTTTCAAAGCATATTTGGGAGGATTATGCAGTTCAGTCAATGAACCTGATTTTGAAAAACAGAAAGAGTGGCGACAATGAATATTACAAATTTATTTTTTTCCTGAAAAGGATTAAAGGAGAGTGGAAATTATACTACCTTCGCGGAATAAAATTGTAGCGGTAATTCCTCTGCTGATTGTACTGATCTCTTCGGCATATCTTTTCCTGATTTTTGGAAATGAACAATCGGGAGATGATGAAATATCCGCTTTCATTTCAAAGATAGTTGATAAGACAGAAAAGAAGATAAAAAACAGGTCAAAAAAGTTTGATATAAGATCCGAAGAACTTTTTAAATCAATTGAGCCGGGCAATTCTGATGTTTCCCTAAATCCGGGCGAAGCATTGGTATTTGAAAAAGATGGTAAGGTTAAAAAGTATCTGGGTGAGATATTTTATTTCAAAAACAGAGATATTGCTCCCGGATCCTTCCTTTTTTTAAAAAAAGAATCAAAAATTTATTTTCTGAAAAAACTGGACAATCATACATTCTATGTAAATAAGTTTTTCGATCTCGGTAAAGGATTTTTCGGACTGAAAAAAGCCCTCCCGTTTATTTTTTATGAGGTAAAATTTTTTGATTCTCCGGTTAGAAAGCGGGAAAAAAGTTCTTTTGCAGGAATTAAGAGGGAAAATTACTATTTTTACAAAAATCTTGATTCGATGAATAACCAGGTTTTTCTGACAATAAAATTCCTGAGAGCTGATTTTAACAGGTTTTATAAAATGAGAGTGGAATCAGTATGGTTGTTTGTACTCCTCCTTTTTACCTGCTTTTTTTATATGTATTTAAGAATAAAACATCTATTTCCCCTTTTAAAAGCCATTTACTTTCTGCTGTTCTCAATTTTCTTTATTCTATTTGTTCTAAGACTGAGCAATTGCATATCAATTTCAGAGTTCATTAACAACGGATTCGGGATTTATCATCTGGCAATGCTTCTATTCATATCATTAATAACATTTTTTATTCCCGGTCTGGTAAAAAAACTTTCCGGATTAAAATATTTAATTTTCTGTATACTGACTGCTTTAATCTATACACTCCCGGGAATATTCGGAATTATCCTTGATAATCTGAGCTTTCCTTATTTAGATATTTCTTTTTTCACTCCCTCAATTCTAATGCTTGTCTTCATGTTTTTACTTTTCCGTTCTCTTTTTATTTCCCTTGAATCATCTGTATCTAAAAAAACAAAAAAAGGAGTAAATCGGCTTGAAATTCCGATAATATTTTTCGGAATAATATTTTTCATTCTCTATCCTTCCTATATACCGGTAAACATACTCCTGATGGTATCAATGCTGATAACAATAAGGTCCGGTGGATCTTTCGGGTTTGAAATTTTGAAAATATTATTAATTTCAGCAGCGGTGTTTCTTGTTATTTTTAATAAGGGAAGTAGTGAAAAGAGGGAATTTATTTCTCATGGTTTGCGTGATATATTCTCTAATCAGAATAATTATGCCAAGTTTATCTCAAGAGAGATAATTCATAATTTCAACAGACGAAGCAGTGATCTTTCAATTTTCTTCAAGCCTGATATTTCACGGGAACTAAGGAGTATCTGGAGGAGCAGCATTGCTGCGAAAGAAAATATATCCTCCGGTATTTATATCGTTGATCCGAAGAATGAATTGATCAACTCTTTTTCATACAGAATCCCGTATCTTAATATTGAGATAAAGAAGAAATTTCCTTTTTGGGAGATTGATGAATACAAGACTATCTACTACGGGAACAGAATATCCCTTGCAGTAGCATATATTAATGTATTTAAAGATTTTAAATATCTCGGTAAAATAGTTATCCAGGTTATAGACTCATCGGACTTGATAGTAAAAGACAGAAATGAGAACAGTATTTTTATGCTTAACAGAAGGGTAAACGGAAATGATCTCAGTTATATAAAATTGAACCGGGATAACAGAATTATCGAAAATCCTTCAAATATTACACTTCATGATATAAGCGGGATGATCAAAAGTGCACCGGGATGGATTGAATTCAAATCCATGGATTTAATTTACAGGGGTTTTATCTTCAAATCAAATGAAAATACCATCATAATTTTTTATCCGATGCAGACTATAACAGACATCACTTCTGAGATTGTCAGACTATTCCTTCTGTTCCTTCTAATAAATGTATTTATTTATATACGGGAGATTGTCTCTCTCGAATGGAGGAATATTTTCAGGTCATTTTCATTCCAGGTATTTGCTATTCTGATCCTGTTATCACTTGTGACAGCGACTATCTTTTCACTCATTTCAATTCAATATAACCGGGGAAGTAGTGCTCAAAGCTACCGGAACAGGATTTATGCTGCCGATGATATAGCTTTTAAAATAATAAGTGATATTATCTCAAAAAATGAAACTCTTGTTCAAAATGACCTCTTTTTCCTCTCAAATATACTGGATTCGGATGTTAGTATTTATCTCAAAAAAGAACTTACGGAAACTTCAAATTTTAAAAAAATCCTTGAATCAAAAATCCCTCTCTTTGTTAACTCGGGAATTGCTAAAAGTTTATTGCTGAAAAATGAGAGGTTTATTGTCAGTAATTCCGGCGGAAACTATTTATCATATTTTAAAATATATGATTATATTGTAAGGATAGACCACCCCTTCAGAACAGGAATAGACATCCTGCAGCGGAGACTGTTTTTGAATTTTATTGTTAATCTCTTTTTTATCCTGACTCTTTTCGGAATATTTCTCGCAATTATCTTCAGGAAAAGGATACTCTTTCCAATAAGGACCCTCAACCTGAAGATGTCGAATGTGGAGCAGGGAAATCTAAAACCTATCAAAGCTATCCCCAAAGAGATAGAGATAAAAAGTCTCTTCTCAGGATTCAACTCAATGGTAAAGGGAATATCGAGTCAAAAGAAAAAAATATCAGAGATTTCAAGAATGAAAATTTTGGTAAAGATCAGCAGGTGGATTGCCCATGAAGTAAAAAATCCCCTTACACCCATAAAACTCTCAGCGGAGCAGATATTAAGGTCTTTAAAAGACAAGAGGAGCGGATATGAGAATATAATCAGGGAATCGGTTAACTATATTATTACAGAAACCGAACATCTTGAAAACATTTCCCACGGCTTTTTAAATTTTTCAAACCTGAATGAATTGATAAGAGAGAAATTTGATATTGTTGAACTCTGCAGAGATGAAGTCGGTAAACTTGAGAAAATTTTTAAAAACATCAATTTTATTTTGGATTCCCATGATAAAAAAATGATTGTTAATATGGATAAGGTGAAAGTCAGGCAGGTTTTGAAGAATATTCTCACAAATTCAATAGAAGCAATAAAGAAGGGATCGGGAAAAATATCAGTCACTCTGAGAAGGGAGAATGGCGTTATAATTGAGGTTGAAGATACCGGTATCGGATTAATGAATGTTGAGGGGAAAGACCTTTTTAGTGAAGATTTTTCATCAAAGGAGAAGGGAACAGGTCTGGGGCTGTTTATAGTCAAAAGAGTTGTTGAATTGCATGGTGGAACAGTAGAAATCGGAACAAAAAAGAGTGGATCCACACTTGTGAAAGTATCTCTGCCGTATTCACAAAAACAGCAGGGAGATCAAAAAAGTGGGTGATGAATCATGAAAGTTTTTTTAAGCGGGATAGCGGGAACAGGTATGAGCAGTCTGGCCGGATTGTTAGTTGAGAAAGGGTTTGAAGTTTCGGGATCGGATACGGCATTTTATCCTCCAACAAGTACAATATTAAAGAAACTGGGCATTAAGCTATATGACTCATTCAATCCGTCAAATATAACAGGTGATACGGATCTCTGTGTAATCGGTAATATAATCTCCAGAGGAAATCCTGAGGCCGAATATATCTTAAATAACAATATGCCATTTATGTCAATGCCGGAGGCTCTATTCAAATATTTTATAAAAGGGAAAGAATCGATAGTTGTTTCAGGGACGCACGGGAAAACTACAATAAGCGGTTTTATTGCATTTCTGCTTGAGCTTGCCGGCATGTCACCGGGATATTTCATAGGCGGTTTGCCTGACGATCTTGGCAGTAGTTGTTCAATCGGCAGTGGAAAATATTTTGTTGTGGAGGGTGATGAATATGAGACATCATTTTTTGACCGTTCCTCAAAATTTCTTAAATATTTTCCTAAATTTCTTATTATTTCTGCACTCGAATATGATCATCTTGATTTTTTCAAAAACAGGTCGGATTACTTATATGCATTTAAAAACCTGGTCAACCAGGTACCCTCTGCGGGAAAGATAATTCTGAACTCAGATTTCCCCCTCGGAGTTGAAGCTGTTAAAAATTCTTATTCTGATGTTGTCACTTACGGGATGAAAAATTGCAATGTAAAAATAGGGGGGATTGAGCGAAAAAATGACGGGATCTGTTTTGACATTTTATTTGAAGATGAAATACTGAATTTCAAAACACCCCTTTTTGGAAAATATAATATCTGGAACCTTTCAGCGGGGATTATTCTGGGAAGACTCATCGGTATACCTGATGCAACTATAAAACAGGCTGTATCGTCTTACAAAGGTATAAGCAGGAGATTGAAAATATTAGGAACTATCATGAAAACCACCTTTTTTGAGGATTTTGCTCATCACCCTTCTGAAATATCGGCTGTACTCTCTTCACTGAAGGAAAGATATCCGGATAAAGAGCTGGTGGTATTCATGGATACAGGAAGCAGCAGCCTTAGGAGGAGGAAGTTTGAAGAGAATCTTATCGAAAGTTTAAAATACGGGGATACAGTTTTTTTAAAAAAAATAGCATGGAAAGGAAAAATCCCTGAAAACGAAAGGATCAGGCAGGATGTGGTTATCCGGAAACTCGGGGATGAAGGAGTAAAAGCTAAACTGGTTGATTCATATAAAAATCTGAAGAATATCATAAGTAAAATGGATAAGAACTATCCGCAGACAGTTATTTTACTTTCAAATGGCGGATTCGGCGGTACCCCCTCTTTCGTAGCCGGTGAGGTTTTATAAAAATTGACACACGGAGCACGATAATATAAAATATAAATCATGAAAAAGAGCATAATAATCCCGATAATATTAATTATTTTCACATTTGGTACTACTGTTTCGGTAGAAGGCAAATTTAAAGTTTCAGGTAAAGAAAAAAGAAAAATTTTAAAGCAATTGGATCCTAAACACAAAAAATGGTTCAATATGGTCACATATATTTCGACCAAAGATGAAAAGAATGTTTTTCTCCTGTTGAAGAATGACCGGGACAGGGATCTGTTTATTAAATCATTCTGGCTTCAACGTGATCCTACGCCGGGGACTCCCATCAATGAATATAAAAGAGAAATCCATAAGAGATTTGCATATGCTTCTACCCAGTTCAGACGTGGTGCATCAAGGCCCGGTTGGTTGACTGATATGGGAAAATTTTATATGATTCTCGGGAAACCTAATTCAATTAACAGATTTGACAGTAAAGCAGGCCTTTATCCCGCTCAGGTTTGGTACTACTATGGAGATAAGAGAAAGGGACTTCCAACATATTTCAATATAACATTTTTTAAACCAAGGAACACTACAGAATGGAAACTTTACAGTCCGTCCCAGAATGGTCCCCAGGCTCTTTTAATTAACTGGGATCCGGTTGATACT
>CAZNLS010000124.1:0-6772 GCA_964573895.1 uncultured Clostridia bacterium | reverse complement strand
GAGCAGCCCTACGGGGAGTCGAACCCCGGTTTGATGACTGAGAATCACCCGTCCTAACCACTAGACGATAGGGCCATAAAAAAAAATGGCTGGGAAGCAGGGACTCGAACCCCAACTCTATGCTCCAGAGGCATATGTCCTGCCAATTAGACGACTTCCCAGTCCGGGGAAATTATACAAAAATTACGGGATATGTCAATAGATTTTTTTTAGTGCAAAAAAAAAGCCCCGTCAAAAAGACAGGGCTTTTATTTATTATAATCAGTGTTTTACATCATTCCGCCCATTCCACCCATTCCTCCGGCAGGAGGCATTGGCATTCCGCCTCCGCCTTCTTCGGGTAGTTCAGAAACAAGACCTTCAGTAGTAAGAAGCAGACCGGCAACCGAAGCTGCGTTCTGAAGTGCTGTTCTTACAACCTTTGTAGGATCGATAATTCCTGCAGAGAGCATATCAACAAATTTCTCAGTCAGTGCATTATATCCAAAATTCTTATTCTGTGAACGTTTTACCTTTTCAATAATTGACGAGCCTTCAACACCTGCATTCTCTGCAATCTGCCTCAGGGGAGATTTTAATGCTTTTTCAAGAATATGAATACCATACTGCATATCACCATGAAGTCTCATTTTTTTCATTATCGAACTGCTCTTGAGAAGAGCAATTCCACCACCCGGAACTATCCCTTCTTCAACTGCTGCCTTGGTAGCATGCATTGCATCTTCAACTCTTGCCTTCTTTTCTTTCAGTTCAGTTTCAGTTGCAGCTCCGACTCTGATTACAGCAACTCCGCCTGACAGCTTTGCAAGTCTTTCCTGAAGTTTCTCTTTATCATAATCAGAAGTTGAATCTTCAATCTGACTTTTTATCTGTTTGATTCTTGCCTTGATAGATTCATCTTCTCCGCTTCCTTCAACAATAGTTGTGTCATCTTTATCAACCCTGATCTTCTTTGCTGATCCCAGATCATCAAGTGTTACTGATTCAAGTTTCTGTCCGGTCTCTTCAGAGATGACTTTACCTCCGGTAAGAATAGCAATATCTTCCAGCATGGCTTTTCTTCTGTCACCGAATCCGGGTGCTTTCACGGCAACAACATTAAGCATACCCCTTATTTTGTTGTATACGAGTGTTGCAAGTGCTTCGCCCTCGATATCTTCTGCAATTATGATAAAAGATCTTCCTGCCTTTGCGATCTGCTCAAGCAGAGGAAGCATCTCTCTCAGGTTGGATATTTTTTTGTCATGAAGAAGTATATAAGGATCTTCAAGAATAGCTTCCATCCTGTCTGCATCTGTTACAAAATATGGTGAAAGGAATCCGCGATCAAATTGCATTCCCTCTACAAAGTCGAGTACTGTTTCTAAAGATTTCCCTTCTTCAACAGTTATGACACCGTCTTTTCCGACCTTATCCATAGCTTCTGCGATTATCTCACCGATCGAAGGGTCATTATTTGCAGAAATAGCTCCAACCTGGGCAATCATTTTTCCCGAAATGTTTTTACTGAAATCCTTCAGCTCTGCAATGATTGATTTTACTCCCTCATCAATTCCTTTCTTTATCAGCGTAGGATTTGCTCCTGCCGCTACCATTTTCAGCCCTTCATGATATATACTCTGAGCTAAAACGGTTGCTGTCGTTGTTCCATCTCCTGCAACATCAGAGGTCTTTGAAGCAACTTCCTTAACCATCTGAGCACCCATATTTTCAAGCGGATCTTTCAGATCAATCTCTTTTGCTACAGTTACACCATCTTTTGTAATTGTGGGTGAACCAAATTTCTTTTCAATAACAATGTTACGTCCCCTGGGGCCTAATGTTGCTTTAACCGTATTGGCAAGCTTGTTAACGCCCTTAAGAACTGCCTGTCTGGCATCTTCACCTAAAGTAATTTCTTTAGCCATTTATTCTCTCCTTATCAAAATTTTTTTTAACCGGTATTATATATTAGAGCTTGAATTCTGTCAAATGTGTATATATACGAATATCCTGCAATAAATGCATATATCATATAAAATTCTTTCTCTTTTGAACTTTTTTGACTATTTTTTTGATTTTTCTTTGATATTTAGAATTTTTATTTTATTTCTGATGGTATTTCTATGAATCTTAATTCCAAGAGACATTCTTGTAACATTGTTTTCATATTTATCAAGGTAAGATTGAATTAAAGTCTTTTCAAATTCTTTTAATATTTCCTTGTAAAACAGAGATTTCGAATTAGCAGCTTTATGACAGAGCAGACGCATCTGTTTTTTTAATGTCAGGTCTTCAAATTTTTCTGATAATTCAATTATTTTTTTATCTTTCATATTTTATCAATTAAAGATTTAAGGTCATCAGGGAGATATCCTTTTACGAATTTGACAAGATCGTACAAGTGAGGAGAAATCTTTGAATTAATTATCAATTCTTTCTTAATAGGCATGTACACAATTCCGAATAATAGAACAGCCGAAATAATTACTCCCCTTAACAGACCAAAAACAGCACCGAGAAGCCTGTCAATTGATTTTACAGGTCCTATCACTATGATTTTTTTTATAAAATAAGTAAGAATATATCCCCCTATCATCATCAATGTAAAAATAGTAATAAATGCTGCAATATTTGCAAGGTTTCTGTTTTTTAAAAATTCCCTGAAAAATCCACCGATATTTGAATAAAAAAGTAAAGCAATAATTATTGAAAGGATTAAAAATACAAGAGACAAAACTTCTTTAATGAATCCCCGGAGAATTCCTATAATAATTGAAAAAACAGTGATTGTAATAAAGGTCAGATCCAGGATATTAAATCCGCTCATATTACTGTTTCTCCGGTCAGGATCCGGTATATTTCCATATATTTCTCTCTTGTATCATTTATAACATTTTCAGGAAGAGGAGGAGGAGTGGATTTGCGATCCCAATCGGAATTCAGAAGAAAATTTCTGACATATTGTTTATCAAACGATGGAGGTTCAATTCCCGGTCTGTAGTCTTCCCGTTTCCAGAATCTTGATGAATCGGGTGTAAAAATTTCATCACAAACAACTATTTTCCCATCATCATCAAGGCCGAATTCAAATTTTGTATCTGCAATAATTATCCCTTTGGCAAATGCAGTATTACTAACTTTATTAAAAAGATTTATTGAAAGTTCTCTTATTCTCTCTGCGTTTTCTTTTCCTATCAGATCAATAACCTCTGCAAATGTAATATTTTCATCATGACCCTCTTCTGCCTTGGTTGTAGGAGTGAATATCGGCTCATCCAGCTTGTCCGCAAAAGATAATCCATCTTTTAGTTTGACCCCTGATATTTCTCCTGTATTCTTGTAAGAGTTCCAACCTGATCCCACAATATAGTTTCTCACGATTGCTTCTATGGGAAAAGTTTTTAGTTTATTTACAAGGACTGTTCTTCCCTTCATATCATCAGAAAAATTTTTCAAAAAATCCAGGTTTTCCGGATTATAATCCACAATATGATTTGTAAATTCAGATTCGGTTAATCTAAACCAGTGGGAAGCTATCCTGTTCAGGATCACTCCCTTTCCCGGGATCATTGAAGGTAACACAAAGTCAAAAGCTGATATTCTGTCACTTGAGACAATTAAAAGTTTTTCATCAACTTCATAGACATCCCTGACTTTGCCCCTTCTGAAAAGTTTAAATGGAAGTTTTAGATTATTATAAGTATTCATGATGTATTTTTAATATTCAGGGGAGTTTTATGACTCCCCTGAATATTTTATCATTTACAAAATTGAATATCCAACAATGAGACCGGCGACAACAATCGATATCATACTCATCAATTTAATTAGTATATTAAGAGATGGCCCGGAAGTATCTTTAAGAGGATCTCCAACTGTATCACCTACTACGCCTGCTTTATGTGCGGGGGAACCTTTCCCTCCAAAATTACCCTGTTCAATATACTTTTTTGCATTATCCCAAGACCCGCCGGCATTTGCCATAAAGATTGCTAGTACAAAACCTGCACCGAGCGCACCTACAAGCAATCCCATTACACCTGAAACACCAAGTATCAATCCGGTTAGTATTGGAATTACAATTGCAAGAGTTGAAGGCAATATCATCTCTCTCTGGGCTCCCATCGTAGAAATAAGGACACATCGCTGGTAATCCGGAGTAGCTTTTCCTTCAAGAATTCCTTTTATCTCTCTGAACTGCCTCCTGACCTCATCAACCATTGCTCCTGCAGCTCTTCCAACTGCTTTCATAGTCAGGCCTGAAAAGAGGAAAGCCATCATTGATCCTATAAAAATCCCGATAATAACTTTCGGATTCATAAGATCAACTTTAAATATCCTCATAAACTGATCCATATCAATATGTTTAATGGTTTCGGTTATATCAGTGGCACCGGTTGAGATTACATTATTGATAGATGTAATAATCTTTTCAGGCAATGCACCTCCGTTCTTAATAATATGGATCATTCCCATTTTAATTTCTTCAATGTATGCAGCCAGCAGAGCTAATGCAGTTAAAGCTGCAGAACCAATCGCAAATCCTTTTCCTGTAGCAGCAGTAGTATTTCCTAATGAGTCCAGTGCATCGGTTCTCTCTCTGACAATCTCATCAAGACCGGCCATTTCAGCATTACCGCCGGCATTATCCGCAATTGGCCCGTATGCATCAGTTGCAAGTGTTATTCCAAGTGTCGATAACATTCCTACAGCTGCAATTCCGATTCCGTAAAGACCCAGCATGATATTTGAAAAACCACCTGCAAATGCGAATGCCCCCATGATTCCGGCAGCAATCGCCAGGACAGGAATGGCTGTTGATATCATTCCGGATGCAAGTCCGCTTATAATAACTGTAGCCTCCCCGGTCTGGGCGCTCTCGGAAACCCTTTGAGTAGGTTTATATCCTGCTGAAGTGTAGTATTCAACACTTTTACCTACTATAAGGCCAACAATTAATCCCACTACTATTGATCCAAAAATCCCGGTATAATCAGGAAGCAATACTTTCACTGAAAAAAATGAACCAACTATGATAAGAGCCGAGCTAAAATTGATCCCGAATCCAAGTGATTTTAAAAGTTGTTTCTGAGAAGCTCCCTCCTTTGTACGAACCAGGAATATTCCAATAACTGATGCAAGAATTCCAATTCCGGCAATAAGCATGGGAAGTATTACTGCATTAAACTGTAATCCTTTATTCAAAGTTAAAAATGCAGAAGCTCCAAGTGCAGCAGAAGCAAGAATTGAACCTGCATAAGATTCGTAAAGATCAGCACCCATCCCTGCGACATCGCCGACATTGTCCCCGACGTTATCGGCAATTGTTGCAGGATTCCTCGGATCATCTTCCGGAATTCCTGCTTCAACTTTTCCAACAAGATCCGCTCCCACATCAGCTGCTTTCGTGAAAATTCCACCACCCACTCTTGCAAAAAGTGCCTGAAGTGATGCACCCATTCCAAAAGAGAGCATTGTAACTGTAGTCACAACAAGGCTGTTTTTCAGCCAGATATGTAAAACAGCAAACCATATAGCTACATCAAGTAAGCCGAGGCCTACAACAATTAATCCCATCACTGCTCCGCTGCGAAAAGCAACCTTCAGTGCTTTATCGAGTGATTCTCTCGCCTGATTTGTAGTTCTTGCCGATGCGAGAGTTGCTGTTATCATTCCTATAAAACCAGCCAGACCCGAGAAAAAGCCGCCGGTTAAAAAAGCGAATGGTGTCCATTTGGATTGAACTCCCAGTACAAAAGCTAAAAAACCCAGAAAAACAAACGCAATGACAAAAAATATAATTACTATTTTGTACTGCTGTTTGAGATAGGCTTTAGCTCCTTTTCTTACAGCTTCAGCTATTTCAATCATTTTATCCGTCCCCTCTTCCAGCTTCATTATTTTTTTATAAAAAATAAAAGCAAAAAGAAGTGCAATTGCAGCTGAAACAGGTGCAATCAAAAAAAGTACAATATTCTCCATTCAAATTCTCCTTTTGAATTTTCCGTTTTTGGTCTTAACAAAAGAGATACACGGAAAAATATAAGTTGAAATTTTATTAAACTTTGCAAGAATTGTCAATCTGTAATGAAATATCTGAAAAATAATCTTAAATCTTGCTCTTACTCTAAATATTATGTAATTTTCACATATACTTTCCTGCTTCTAGGGCCGTCAAATTCGCAAAAAAATATGCCCTGCCATGTTCCCAGGACCAGATCACCGTTTTCGATAATTACAGATTCGGAAGCAGAAACCAGAGAGGATAAAATATGTGAAGGAGAGTTCCCCTCCATATGTTTAAAATAATTTTCATTACAGTAATTCTTCGAAAAAAATCTTGAAATATCAGTTTTAACTGCCGGGTCTGCATTTTCATTGATTGATATCCCTGCAGTAGTATGAGGTGTATAGATCAAAACAATCCCTGAAGAGATCTCTGAATCATTCACAATTGACCTGATTTTTCCTGTTATATCAATTAATTCAATTCCGGATGAAGATTGGACTTCAACTATTTCGAATCCGGTTTTTGGTATCATCTCTCTTTTTCTCCAAAGACTTCCGCCTGAAAAACTTCAATAATTACACCGTCCTTCCATGCTTTTTGAGGGAGTCCGGCCTTCAAACAGCCATAAGAAATATATTCCTCGAGATTCCAGCCCTGTTCTACCGGAACCTGTGGAAGAAAGAGCCCCCTGTTCAAACCGGAAGTTACAATAATCCCGTCAGTTCCAACCCTTACTTCTTTATAATTTTTTACTCTTTGTGGCAATGAGATCTCCACATA
>CAZNLS010000123.1:0-6831 GCA_964573895.1 uncultured Clostridia bacterium | reverse complement strand
CTATTTATGAAAAAGACAAATTTATTAAAGAAAAAAGAATGAAAGGGATTGGATTCTGGACATTATCTCAGATGATAGATAATGGGGGCAGTCCTATCCTGGAAACAGCAAAATCTTTGATAAATTCTAATTAAACATCTGGAAACTTTTTCTTTTGTAAAATGTGGAAGAATTCTTCTGCGTGGTTTAGTGGCAGATTTTTTTTAATGTTAATTTTTTTTTGTTGCTTTTTTAAAGAGTTTACCGGCATTATAGGAACTTCTGATAAATGGTCCGGATTCAACCCCTCTAAAACCAATTTTTTTTGCAGTCCTGTACAACATTTTAAATTCCTCCGGAGTATAATATTTTTCAACTTTTGCATTGGATGGAGAAGGCTGAAGATACTGTCCTATTGTTAGGATACTGGTACCTGTTTTAAATATATCAGTGAATAGTTCGGCTAGCTCTTTGTTTGATTCGCCAAGTCCCACCATGACTCCTGATTTTGTTACGAAACCTCTTGATGCAGAATGTTTTAAAACCGAAAGAGATACTTGGTAATTCTCGTTTTTTCTATTTAGATGGGGATATAGATCCCTGACTGTTTCCAGGTTGTGATTCAGTACATCCGGAGAAGATTCCAGTACAATATCTATTAAGGATTTATCACCATGGAAATCAGGTATTAAAACTTCAATTTTCAATAAGGGGAATTTTTTTTTCAAATGTTTTATAACTTTGGCATAGTGTCCGGCGCCGCCATCCGGCAGGTCATCTCTGGTTACGGATGTTATTACCAGGTACTCCAGATTCATAAGTTTTACCATTTCAGCAATTTTTTCCGGTTCTTTTTTATCAATTGGGAATGGTTTGCCGTGTTTTACTGAACAAAATTTGCAATCCCTTGTACAAAGGTCGCCTAAAATAAGGAATGTTGCATGCCTGTTTTCCCAGCACTTGTGCATGTTCGGGCAACGTGCATCCTGGCATATTGTATGAAGACCGCGTTCCTTTAACTCTTTTTTTATACTGAATACGGTTTCACCGGAAGGGATATTAATCCTCAGCCAGTCCGGTTTCGGTGAAATCCTCTCTTTTTTTCCCCTGTACATTCGTCCGGCTGTCAGCTATCTGATCAGAAAAATCTTTCTCTGAGGTTCCGAAAGCCACCTTGCTCCTGATTCAGTGATAACAGCCATTTCCTCGATTGTTACAACTCCGAATTCCTTCAGGTAAAGCCTTGGCTCGATTGTGAAAACCTGGCTCTCTTCCAATGGGATATAAGGCAGTTCTCCATACCGTTCCCATGCCGGGGCAAGAAGAGCACTTCCGTCATGAGCGGTCCTTCCTACCTGATGCCCAAGTGCATGAGGATACTCTTCATATCCCTGTGAAACAATATATTCTCTTGCAATAGTATCAATGTCTATTCCTCTTACTCCCGGTTTCAATGCATCGAATGAAAGTCTGATTGATTCGACTATTGTATTAAAACCGTGCAGGACTTTTTCCGGTATATCTGTTTCCCCTTCCCTTAGAACATACCATGTACGTTGTAGATCGGAACAGTATTTCTCAAATATTACTCCTGAGTCAATGTTGAAAACATGACCTCTTTCGACTTTTTTATCGGTGGGTCCCGAATGAGCTCCCGTATCCTGGGGGCCTGTGAAAACCGATGGATTTGACTCTTCTTCCCAGCTTGGCAGCAATCCCAGCTTAGTTCTCTCTTTAGTTATAAAAGCGGCAACATCTTTTTCTGTTATTCCGGGCTTTACGAAATCTGTAACTTTATCGTAAATATCCGTTGTAATATTTGCAGCCTTTTCCATTCTTTCGATCTCAACAGAAGATTTTCTTCCCCTAAGTGCAGCGATGATTTTTTCTGAAGAGACTATCCTGTCTTCATATCCTGAACCTTCCATGATTTTTTTGAATTTCAGATATTTCCCATAAGTCAGTCCGTCAGCGGAAGGTGAATCCTCAGAGAAATTTATTGCTATTTTGGAAGGATTTTCTTTTTTCAATATTGATAAAAGATCACTCTTCGGACTATTTTTATATGAATATATCTCATCGAATAATCCAAGCCTCTCTATTCTTTCCCTGTCGAGATTACCGACAATCGCATAAGTTTTTCCCGATGCGGAAATAATGAAGAATGACAACCATGTAACCCCGGCGCCAACGATATAATCCATAACAGGGTCACTCATAAGTTCAGATTCTTTATCAATTGTGATCCATATATCCGTATTAAATTCCTTTAGAAGATTAATTGACTGTTTTATCTTTTCTTTTTCCATTTTGAAGTCCTAATTAAACCTTGCAAGGATACTCTCCTTTATTTCGTTGAACAATTTTCCGTTAAGTCCTATTTTATACTCTTTTCTTTTATTTAATATGTAAGCAATAAAATAATTATTTCTAACTTCTGCCAACTGTTTTTTGTAAAAATCAGGTAAATTCTTTTCAAAATCCAAACGCGTTGATTCGGTTTTTTTGTTGACCCTGACAATTGCAATTCTGCCCTTGAGTTTTATAGGATTGGAAAACTTTTTTGTTTCAAGGCTGAAAATTTTCATATCGGTATTTTCCGAGGGCTGATCTCCGGCAAATGAGGCCCCTCTTTTATAGGTGTATTTTTCCAGTTTAAGATTCCTTTTATCCAGAATTTTTTTTAGCTCTTTTTCACCCTTAAGGCGGTTTATTAGCGCTGTAACAGATTCTGCCTGAGTGAAAAGTTTTGCAAGTTTTTTAACTTTGGATAACTCTATAAGCACCTTATTCTTAACTTTCAAAAAATCTTCAATCTCAGGTTCTTTTTTATCTGTCATCTGGACAATTGCAATACCCTTAATAAATTCAACCGGATAGGAAATCTCATTTTTATTCATTGAGAAAAGTTTTCTTGAGATATATCCGAAAGTATCTATTTCAGGAATTGATTGTCCGCTTTCAATAAAGTCAGTTGTAACAAGTTTGGGAACAGTGCCTTTATATTGACTTGCAATATCTTTCCCTTCCCTGAGAGTTTTAAATATTTTGTCCATTTTCGTTTTTACTATTTTATTCAGTTCTTCTTTCTCCAGAATACTTTTTATCCTGCCTTTCACTTTATCAAAAGACTCCTGCCTTTCTACTGATTTCTCCGATGTCATTAATAATGCAAAACCGTCAAAAGTATCCACCGGCCCTGATATCTCATTCTGTTTTAAGGAATCAATAATTGTCTGCTCCTGGGAGGTTAAACTTTTCCATGCAGAATATCCCCAATCACCTCCGTTTGCAGCTTTGTCATCTTCCGATATTTTTTTTGCGTTTTCGAAAAAGTTTGATACAGTCAGACCAGATTGAAGATCTTCAGCTTTTTTTAAAACAGCTTCCCGGTTCTTTTTATCATATTTCAAATGAATTCTATAAACGCGTGTTTTTGCAGGAATTAAAAAGGAGTCTTTATTCTCTTTAAAATATGTGAAAAGTTTCATGTCATCTATCTTTAAATCTTTTTTGAAATCATCAAATTTTAGGGCAATAACATTGGCTTTTCTTTTCTCATTACTCTTAAAAAGCGCTTTATTCTCATTGTAATAGTTTTTCAGTTCATCATCACTGATTTTTTTACTAAGTTTTACCTTATCGGTTGTCATAACGACATATTCAAGTTCAGCTGAATCTTTTTCATTTTTGTATTTTTTATAAAGATCGGAGTCATTTAACAGAAGCCCTGATGTGATAAGAGTTTTCAACTTTTCATTAAGAATATCTTTACTCAGATCATTTTCAAAATCTTTGGCATTTGTCTTCATAATTGCAAGGTACCTCTTATATTCCCTGATCCCGATAAATTTTCCGTTCCGCTGAAAAACCGGGAAATTAACGATCTTATCGGACAATTCATTTTCTGTGGTTCTGAGATTGAATTTTTCAGCTTCATTCTGAATTATCTCTGAGTTAATAAGATTCTGGAGCACCTGTTCCGGGACTCTCATCTGTGTAATTAACGATTTGGAAATTTTCCCTTTTGATCTGCTTTTATAATTTTCGAGGACCTGGGTCAATTGCCTCTGGAAATCTTCAATCTTTATTTCCCTGCTGTTGACTTTTGCAACTACTCTCTCGCTTACTTTTCCGCCTGAGAAAAGATCTATCAGCGAAAAACCGAGAATAAATGCAATAATAACCAGCCAGAGTGTCCATGAATACTTCTTAAAATCGTTCCTCATATTTCTTAACATCGAACTATACCTCCAATCGTAATGTGGACTTCCATTATATCTATATATCCTTTCAATATTTTCAAATATAGATAATTATCAATGTTATTACAATTATGCTCAAAATTCAAGACTGTAATCGTTTTTGAAGTTACATGTGAATTAGATCAAATCATCTCTTTCGGCATGAAATTTGGATTCCAAAAAATACATCTAATCCATACTGAATCCATACCGGAAACCTGAAAAGTTGATATTTAGTGAATTTCACTTTATTTTAATAGAGTGAATAAAAAATTCGGAATTCTTCTTCTCTCCTTTTTGTTGTTTGTATCATTTACGAAATCTGTTCCCGGTAAAAGCAAATTTCCTTCAGGGGAGAAATCCTTCCTTCTTCAAATGAGTGATGAAATGAAGGAATTTGTCAAAAAGAACCTGAAGACGCCTGTCACAGAAAAGGAAAAGTTTAAAAGGCTGATACATTTAATCTATAATAAAGACTTTCTAAATCTGCAATATGAAGATAACAAAACTTATACTGCATCAGAAACATTTACTAAGAGGAGAGGTAATTGTCTCTCTTATACGGCAATGTTCATTGCACTTGCACGTCACGCAGGTTTAAGAGCTTATTTCCAGGAAGTAAATGATCTTTCCAACTGGAAAGTAGTTGAAGATGTCACTATTTTTTCAAAGCATGTAAATGCGCTTGTAATAGCAGAAGGAGAAAGATATGAGGTTGACTTTAAGTCTTTTTCAAACAATCTGTTTTTAGGAAGGAAAAGAATAAGTGATGAAAGAGCTGAAGCAAATTATTATAACAATAAAGCAGTAGAATTTTTTCTGGTAGGTAGACTGAAAACGGCAGAAAGACTTTTAAGACTTTCTCTCGGGTCAGACTTCACATTTTCGCCTGCCTGGACAAATTTAGGTTTGATAAGGCAGAGGGAAAATAAAAATAAGATGGCTGAGTTAAATTTTAAACGGGCAATCCAGTTCGACAGAGACAATCATACTGCACGATATAATCTTTCACTACTATATGAAAAGTTAGGTTTTAAAAAAAAAGCGGCAGTTTTAAAAAAGAAGATAAAAAAATATTTAAAAAAGAATCCCTATTATCAGTTTAATTTGGGTAACGAATATTTTAAACGGGGTAAAGTTTCCGTGGCAATTGAATATTATCTTAGAGCATACAGGAAATTGAAGACGGAACCTGAAATAAATTCAAAGCTGGCAATTGCATATTTTAGGCTGTCCGATTTAAAAAAAACCAGAAGATATTTGAAAATGTGTGAAAAATATTCCCGATCTGAAGATGAGAGAGAATTATACAGGAAAAAACACAATTACATTTATGAAGGAATGTTGAAATTGGATGCAGTGAAAAAATAAATACCGATTATAAAAATTATTTAAATCAAAAAATATTTCCCGACTTCAACAGAGGTCCAAAATATTTAGTTAAAAACAATCGATTAACTCCTGTTTTCTATTTTTTTGATGAATTTTTTTTAATTTTACTACATAATAATAGGTGGGAAAAACATAGATATAGAAGCTGTTTAATTCTTTTCTGTATGTTTTTGAAAAAAAGAAGGAAATTTTTGTCTAAAAAAATTTTCTTCATTTTTTTTTATTGACAAAGGTAAAAACTTGTGTATAATCAAAATCGTTTTTCTTCGGTGAAGGAAATTGGGATCTTTGAAATCTGAGTAGAGTGAGTTTAAGCCACAAACAAATAAATCCAAGATTTAAAATTTAAGATTTAAAATCAAATTCAAATAGTTAATTTAACTGGAGAGTTTGATCCTGGCTCAGAGTGAACGCTGGCGGCGTGCCTAACACATGCAAGTTGAACGCGAAAGTTTCCTTCGGGGAACAAGTAGAGTAGCAGACGGGTGAGTAATGCATAGGTAATCTACCTTCGAGTGGGGGACAACTTCGGGAAACCGGAGCTAATCCCGCATGATATTCCAATTTATATTGGTTGGAATCAAAGGGGGGGCTTCTTTTAGAACCTCTCGCTTGAAGATGAGCTTATGTCCTATTAGCTTGTTGGTAGGGTAACAGCCTACCAAGGCAATGATGGGTAGCCGAGCTGAGAGGCTGATCGGCCACACTGGAACTGAGACACGGTCCAGACTCCTACGGGAGGCAGCAGTGGGGAATTTTGCGCAATGGGCGAAAGCCTGACGCAGCGACGCCGCGTGAGGGATGAAGGTCTTCGTGATCGTAAACCTCTGTCAGGAAGGATTAAATGTGTAGTAGATAATACCTGCTACGCTTGACTTAACTTCCAGAGGAAGCCCCGGCTAACTACGTGCCAGCAGCCGCGGTAATACGTAGGGGGCAAGCGTTACTCGGATTTATTGGGCGTAAAGCGAATGTAGGCGGTCCTGCAAGTCAGGGGTGAAATCCCTCGGCCTAACCGAGGAAGTGCCTTTGATACTGCAGAACTAGAGGACAGGAGAGGAAAGTGGAATTCCCGGTGTAGCGGTGGAATGCGTAGATATCGGGAGGAACACCAGAGGCGAAGGCGGCTTTCTGGACTGTTCCTGACGCTGAGATTCGAAAGCTAGGGGAGCAAACAGGATTAGATACCCTGGTAGTCCTAGCTGTAAACGATGGA
>CAZNLS010000122.1:4626-6988 GCA_964573895.1 uncultured Clostridia bacterium | reverse complement strand
CTCAATTGCCTGGTCCGTGATTGAACATTTAAACAGTTCGAAAGAACACCCCAGGACTTTATTTGCAACTCACTATCATGAACTAACGGAACTTTCTGAAATACTTGATGGAGTTAAAAACTATCATATTACTGTAAGGGAATGGGATGACAATGTGGTTTTTCTTCATAAAATTGTCCCTGGTGCAACAGACCAGAGTTTTGGTATTCATGTTGCAAAAATTGCGGGAATCCCTGAAAATGTGATCAACCGTTCAAAGGAAATACTTCTAAATCTGGAAAAAAAAGAGCTGAACAGATTGGTTAAAGAACGAATATCAGGAAAGATAAAAAAGGTCCCGTCAGTAAACAAATCTCTATTCCCCGAAAATGGTGAATTAAAAGTATGGGACGAGATCAGGGAAAAACTAAAGAGTATTGATATTTCAAAGATGACTCCCCTTGAAGCCTTAAACGCGCTTCATTATCTCAAAGTCAAGAGTGATAATTTTAAATAATCCCGGAATCAATATCTGTAATATTCGGGCTTATATGGTCCATTGACAGGGACATTCAGATAATCCGACTGCTCCTTCGTCATTTTAGTAAGTTTAGCTCCTATCTTTTCAAGATGAAGCCTTGCAACCTCTTCATCAAGAATTTTCGGGAGTGTATATACTTTTTTGCTATGATCTTTCGTCGCAAGCTCAATTTGTGCCAGGGTCTGATTTGTAAAACTGTTGCTCATAACAAAACTCGGATGACCGGTTGCACATCCCAGGTTAACAAGCCTACCCTCGGCAAGTACAATTATTGAATTCCCGGATTTCAGTGTCCATTTATCAACCTGCGGCTTAACGACCACCTTCTTACAATCAGAGGAATTTTCAAGATAGGACATCTCTATCTCATTATCAAAATGTCCGATATTACAGAGAATGGCACCATCTTTCATTTTCTCCATATGGTGCCTGTTTATGACATTGTAATTTCCTGTAGCTGTTACAAAGATATCCATCTCCCCTGCAGCATCATCTGCAGTGACAACTTCAAATCCTTCCATTGCAGCCTGGAGTGCACAGATCGGATCGATCTCCGTAATAAATACTTTTGCTCCGAATCCTACAAGAGACTGGGCGCTGCCCTTCCCCACATCTCCGTATCCGCAAACCAGAACTTTTTTGCCGGCAAGCATAATATCCGTTGCTCTTTTTATTCCGTCAACAAGCGATTCCCTGCAGCCGTATAGATTGTCAAATTTCGACTTGGTAACCGAATCATTGACATTGATTGCGGGAAAAAGAAGTTTTCCCTCATTCTCCAGTTGATACAACCTGTGGACGCCGGTTGTTGTCTCTTCCGAAACACCTTTAATATTTGCCCCGAGCTTACTCCAGTAATTCGGATTTTTTTTCAAACCCTCTGCAATCCTCTCCATCAGCACCTTTTCTTCAAGCACTTCAAAATTTTTTCTTAAAATTTCAGGATTTTTTTCTGCTTCAACTCCCTTGTGGATCATCAGTGTTGCATCGCCCCCGTCATCAACTATGAGATCCGGCCCCGAACCATCCGGCCATGTCAAAGCCTGTTCAAGAGCCCACCAGTATTCATGTAATGTCTCTCCCTTCCAGGCAAATACTGCTGCTGAATCATTGGCGGCAATTGCAGCTGCAGCATGGTCCTGGGTAGAAAAGATGTTGCATGATGACCATCTGACATCAGCCCCCAGTTTCGTAAGAGTTTCTATCAGCATCGCAGTCTGGATCGTCATATGAAGGCTGCCGGTTATCTTTTTTCCCTTTAAAGGTTTATCTTTGCCATACTTCTCACGGACCGACATCAGTCCGGGCATCTCATTTTCTGCAAGTTTCATCTCTTTCCTTCCCCAATCAGAGAGAGATATATCAGCTACTTTGTTTTTCAGATTAAGATTCATTTCAATATAATTCATTTGATAACTCCCGGAAAATATTTCCTTTATTTCGTGCAATATTATCACTTTTGCCGGGTTATGTCCATCCGGGAAAATATGACTTATCAGGTATTACCTGCTGTAATTAAAATCTTTATTTAAAACATTAATATCTTTTCCGTATTCATACATCAGGCTGCTGGTTAATTCAGTCAGATAATTTATCTTCCTCTCGGCACGCAGGTCAAAATATCTGTACAACTTATCCACACGTTCTGATTTCCCGAAATTCTGTACAAATAGAAGTGAACGAAAAATCAGCGAAGCTATTTCAACAATATAATTTGCAACATAATCTAAAAATTCTTTTGAATCCAGATCTTTAACTTTTTCCACTAATGAATTGAAAATTTCAAGCCTTTTCTTAAGCTTTTCAACTTCAGAGCTATTTCCGGAAATTTCAAATTCCTTT
>CAZNLS010000122.1:0-4526 GCA_964573895.1 uncultured Clostridia bacterium | reverse complement strand
TCACCTTTTTCAAGCCTGCTTTCATACATCCGGTGTCTGTCAACTGCAAAAGCTGTCCTGTAGAGCAGAAGTCTTGCAGCCTCTATATCCGACTCCATATCGGAAATCATCTGATACACAGCCGGAAAATTGACAATTTTTTCTCCGAACTGCTCCCTCTCATTTGCATATTTAACAGCTTCTTCAAATGCTGCCTGCGCAATCCCCAGTGCCTGCGCTGAAGTTGCAAGTCTGGCACCGTTTAAAAGACTCATCATATATTTAATGAGCCCGAAGCGTCTCTTTCCAACAAGCTCACATTCAGCCATTTTATATTGCAGCTCACATGTCGGAGAACCGTGAATTCCAAGTTTATTCTCAATCCGCCTGACAATTAGATTTTTGTCTCTTTCATATAACATCATCGAGAGTCCTCTGCCGTCATGAATATCAGGCTCGGTTCTCGCAAGGACAAGATGGATCTCAGCATTGCCATTCGTAATAAAATGTTTAACTCCGTCGAGGTACCACTTCCCCTCCTTTTCTACGGCTTTTAATTTTACCTTCTGCAAATCACTTCCTGAATCGGGCTCTGTTAAAGCCATCGCACCGCTAACTTCTCCCGATGCAAATTTGGGTAATATTCTCTCTTTCTGATCATTGGTGCCAAACCGCTGGATTGTAACTGCAATGTCCTGAAGTCCGAATAAATTCATTAACGATGCATCTGCCTGGGAGATCATCTCAACTATAACCATATTTATGAGATCAGGCAGGTTTAGCCCGCCGTATTTTCTCTCAAGTGTCCCTCCCATATAACCGGCATCAGCCAGTACTTTCATATTTTCAGTAGTCTTTTCAGACCAGGCTACATCTCCATTCTCAAATCGGGCTCCTTCTTCATCAACCTCTCCGGCCCTCGGCCAGATATATTGAGCAGCTATTTTTCCGGCATTATCAAGAAGAAGGCCATACCACTCAATTGCATCTTCAAAAGATGCAGGGCCCGGTTCAGGTTTATTTGAATAATTATCTTCAAGTTCATTTACGACATCATTTAAGTCAATTGTCCTTAGGGCAAACTTCCTGGACTCATTAAAAAAATTATCCATCTATATCCTCCTTGAGATAACGGATCATCATCGGAATAACAACTTTCAGGTCATCAACGATCCCAAAATGTGATATATCGAATATAGGAGCATTAGCATCAGTGTTAACTGATATAATCTTACTCGACTCTTCCATTCCTGCCCTGTGCTGGATAGATCCTGAAATTCCAAATGATAAGTATAATTTCGGCCTCACTACTGCTCCCGTCTGCCCAATCTGCCTCTCTTTGTCAATAAATCCGGCATCTACCGCAGCCCTGCTTCCGCCGACTTCCGCACCTAAAACATCGGCAAGTCCGTATATAAGTTCAAAATTCTCCCGGCTCCCGACACCTGCTCCTCCTGCAACAATAATATTTGAACGGTTCAGGTTAACTTTTTTATGCTTTTTTACAGTTTTTAGTATCTCATTTGTTATCCAGCTGTTTTCAAAAGAAATTGAGAACGGCTCTTTTCTGATCTCCTTTTTTATTCTTTTCTCCGGAAGCCTCATTACCCCTTCTCTAACCGTCGACATAACCGGCCTGTATCCGGGAGAGATAATAGTAGCAAGGATGTTTCCTCCGAATGCAGGCCTGACCTGGTAAAGAATTTTACCCTCATCTTTAAAATCATCTATATAAAGCTGAGTGCAGTCTGCTGTCAGTCCGGTTCTTAGTGAGGAGGCAATAAGCGGAGCAATCTCTCTGCCCCTGCTGGTAGCACCGAAAAGCATTATATCCGGATCCTCCTTTTTTATCATACTTTTCAAAATATTTTTATAAGCATCAGGTTGAGCACTTCCAAGTCTCTCCTCTTCAAAATAGACTAATCTGTCAAGACCTAAGGAGAATAGATCATCTGAATCAATTGGGAGTGAGTCACCACAAAACAGGCCTATCACTTCACCCTTATATTCAGACATCAATGATGAAGCTTTTGCCGTTAGTTCAAAACTGACATCCCTCAGCTTGCCCGAAATCGGATTCTTTTCTATAAATATTCCTGCTTTCATGAGGCCGGCTCCGTATAATCTTTTATTATCTCTTTAACAAGATCCATTACTCCTCCGGAATTATTTTCAAAAATTTTAAGATCTCCCCCTTTGAGAACAATATTTTTAATTTTATGCACTTTGGTCGGACTCCCTTTCAGGCCACATTTTTCAGGATCAAGTCCCAGTGTCTCCAAATCCAATACTTGAACAGCCCTTCCGCTTGAAATGAGATCCTTTCTGTCTTCTTCTTCAAATTTTGATTCCAGTTCCGATTTAAAATACTTTAACATTCTCATTGAATTGGGGAACCTTGGAGAATTGGCTTCATCAGTGACTGTCAGCAGGACGGGAAACCGGCTTTTTACTGTTTCTGTGAGTACATCATCATCCTTTTCAACAGTTATTTCATTGTCGTCAGCCAAAACCAGTTTTTTAACATAAGAGATAATGTTATATCCAAGTTTCTCAGCTACCTGAGCACCAACCTGGCCTGTATCCCCGTCGATAGCCTGTCTGCCCGCAACTACAATATCTGCTCCTCCAAGAAATTTAACAGCACCTGCAAGAACATATGATGTCGCCAGAGTATCCGCTCCTGAAAATTTCCTGTCTGAAATGAGGTAGACTGAATCGGCTCCCAGGTATAAAGAGTGTTTAAGAACTTCCAAAGCTTTGGGAGGTCCCATGCTGATTACTACAATTTCACATCCTTTTTTATCTTTAAGTTGAAGCGCAAATTCAAGCGCATTCAGGTCTTCGGGATTAAATATAGCGGGGAGAGCCGCTCTGTTGACAGTGCCATCATCTTTCATTGCACTCCCTGTAATATTCGACGTGTCCGGGACCTGTTTGGCAAGTACAATTATCCTTCTCATATTTACCTCACATTGTCAAAATCAAAATATATAGCACTGAATTTATAATAAATAACTTCCCATGTCAAACCAAATCGGTTGCATTTTCATTGAATGTCCCGTTATATCTTGACTTTTTTTTTCTATTATCGTATATTCCAAAATGGTTTTGTTGTTTCAGAATGGAAAGGAGAGATAGTTTGTACAACAAACTTATTCCGGGAAGCTACGCCATCAGAACTACCGAAGATACGATATATTTTTCAATCGGAAAAAGAGCTTTCGGAATTTCCAGAACAAATTTTATGAACTCTGAGCTGGAACAGATGAACTGTATCTTTGAAGTAAAAAAACAGGAAAATTTATATCCTCTCAGGCAGGTCATCGGGAACAGATTCTTTTTTGGCAAATATTGCGAATTTGATATCAGGATCAATTTTAACGACCTCCAGATACGTAAAAACAGTAATCGTAATCCCTTTTATCCGAAATTATCCTGAAGATAGCAGTGGCATTTTCTGCAGGCGTTTAAACCCGGAACCAATTTAACTTTCTTGAATATATCATTCTCTTTCATCTTTTGGCCGAGATCTTCCATCATATCAACTTTAATTGGAATAACTGAATATTTATCAAAATCAGTTAATGAGAAGAGTCCGCAGCAGGGGTAAATTTTCCCATCCCATCCGGCAACAAGATCCCTGAATACAAACTTACAGCCTCCCATTTCCGATCCGATATTATCTGATTTTAAAATATAGGGATCATTCTCTTTTAATGGAATATGGGGGATATTGTGTATCCAGCGTTTGTCATTTTCTCTTTTTTTATAATATCCGGGAAATGAACTTTTAAACTTTTCAAAGATATCTTTAACCGGAAATTCGTCACCCGGTATTTTTCTGACTGTAAAATTGATATCAATTCCATTATTTATCACTATCTCGGAAAATTTCAGTAATTTTTCAACTTTTACAACCGACTGATGCTCGGAATCGATGCTTATCCTCACTGAAAGCGACCCCTTAATAGAATTAAAAAAATTATTCGGGGGCATGTAAAAAGCCGACGTAAGTATCTCTGATACAAATCCCGATTTATAGGCATTTAAGACTGCCCTTTTAAGTTTCTCAGGATTGTAAAACGGTTCTCCACCGGTCCAGATAATATAACTTGTCAATTCATGAGCTTTGGCTTCGTTTAAAATAAGATCAATATCATTATCGGATATTTCTTCATTATTGTCCGGCTTTGCAGATACATTGCACGTTTCACAACCTACGGGACATATATTGTTTAAAAATATTATAAGGCTTGTAAATCTCAAATATCAGTAGCCTATCGCTTCTCCGTCCTTTCTTGACTCACTTCCACCGAGAAGTATTCCCCTTTTCCAGTCTATCCATATCCCCTGGTATCCGCCATATCCTCCCCTGCTCCACCTGACACGGTGTCCCTTTCCCATCAGGGCTCTAACCACATCGTATGAAATCTTTCCTTCAAGATTAACCACTCCTCCGTCGGTCATGACCCCGTAATCGGGCTGTGAGGAACCTGAATGCCTGAACCTCGGAGCATCACCGGCTTCCCGAATATTCATACCGA
>CAZNLS010000121.1:0-7094 GCA_964573895.1 uncultured Clostridia bacterium | reverse complement strand
TGATTGTGTAAATATATAGGAAGTATTGATATCGAAAAAAATCTTTATGAAATAATCAGTGTCTAAATTGACGTTGAAAACAAGACTATTATATCTGCAAGTCTTGAAGTAAAAAAACAGTTAAATTGACAATATTTTTCTCTATTATTAATATAATCAAATGTTAATGAAATTATTAAAGTACAAAGGTTCATTTTTAAAGAGTGTCTCTTTTTTACTCTTCATCCTGATTTTTTCTAATAGTACTGCTTTTAGCCGGATTGCCGGATCCCGATACTACCCTCCAAGATCGGGAGAATGGAAATATGTATCTCCATCCGAGTTTGGCATCAATGCCCAAAAATTGAAGGCAGCAATAGAATTTGCAAAATCAAATGAGTATTCCGGGTCTAAAGATCTTAGGATCGCAATTCTTAAGGCTTTTAAAAGAGAGCCTTACATAAAAATTACAGGACCAACAAAAGAGAGAGGAGGACCGGCGGGGATAATCTTAAAAAAAGGATATATTATCTCTAAATGGGGAGATACCAAAAGAGTGGATATGACCTTTAGTGTGACAAAAAGCTATCTTTCAACTGTCGCGGGTCTTGCAATCGATTCAGGGCTAATAAAAAGCCTGGATGACAGAGTAGATAAATATGTTTGGGATGGAACATTTGAGGGGGAGCATAATTCCGAAGTGACATGGCGGGTTCTATTGAATCAGTCTTCGGACTGGAGCGGAGAATTATTCAAAAAAAAAGACTGGGCTGACAGGCCTCCGAAAGAAGGGGAAATTGATGATTGGAAGAGAAGAAAACTTCATATTCCCGGGACTTTTTTTAAATATAATGATGTGAGGGTAAATCTTCTTGCCTATTCTTTGCTCCAGGTATGGAGAAAACCTCTCCCGGTTGTATTGAAGGAAAAAATCATGGATCCTATAGGTGCTTCAACGACCTGGAGGTGGTTTGGATATTCTACATCATGGGTAGTAATGGACGGACTTAAAATTCAATCAGTTTCGGGAGGAGGTCATTCGGGAGGAGGGATATTTATAAATACTCTTGATCAGGCAAGGTTTGGGCTTCTCTTTCAGAGAGAAGGAATTTGGAATCATAAGAGACTTCTCTCAAAAAAATGGATTAATGAGGTCAGAGAACCATCTCCTGCAAATGAAAGTTATGGTTTTATGTGGTGGCTGAACCGGGGAAAAAGAAGATATAAAGACGTCCCGGATCATATTTTTTATGCTGCCGGTTTCGGAGGAAACTATATAGTTGTTGATATTAAGAATAAAATTGTGATCGCAACACGCTGGTTGGAGCCGTCAAAATTTGGTGCATTCCTTAAACTTTTTTATCTAAGTCTCGGCAATCCGGTCTCAGGGACAAAAAGTCCTTAGAATTGTATCTGTTCCGGTAAAAATCCTTAGGCAGAGGAGATATGAAATGATTGACTTTAATGACTTTTATAAAGTATAATTCTGTTTTGTTCTTTCAAATCATAAAGGAGTTGTTTAATGAAGAGTAGAGTATTGTATATATTTATAATCATAGCAGTTATAGCAAGTTTATTTGTTCCTGCAGCAGCCCAGCAGGTTACTGCCAAAAAGGGCGTGGAAGCATTTGTTAAATATCTAACCGGAAATAAAGAGGCCCTTAAATATGAGTCGTTCGGTTCTTTTGAACATGACAAGCTTGTTGAGGTCAGAATATACTGTAATGAAGAAGCGAAAAACAAAATAGTAAAAAATCTCAATGATTATTCATATTTAAATTATAACTACAAAAATCATACACTTCCAACCGGAGTTCTTTATATTGTCTTTGGACGGAGTGCAAAAAAGGGGCTGGGCGATTCTTCAAACTCGGTGAAAGTAAAATGCCCGAGAAAGGTTCCTGTTAAAGTGGATACGGTTAAAAAAGAGAGTATAAACGAATTCAAATTTTTTGAAGGTTTATTAACTGACGGAGGCAAAACATCGATAGTATCTCCTGTTGACGGAACAGTTAAAAATGTTTTGTTTAACACCGGTGACAGAATAAATCAGGGCGACAGGATCCTTAATCTGGATTCTACGGAAACCGATAAAAAAATCAGCGATACAGAAAAATCTCTTCAAGACTGGACAAAGAGACTGAAAAGACGCAGAGGCTGGAAGGTGAGAAGCCCGAAAGCGGAAAAACAGGCAGAAAGAAAGATTGAGGAATTCACAAAACTTATTGCCGAATTGAAAAAACAGAAAGAAAATTCAGCCCTCTCATCTGAGATTAGCGGCCAGTTGATTTCTGTAGCACAAGCTGGTGATGTCATAGCTAAAGGTGCGGAAATTGCTTCGGTCAGGGATAACTCCAGTATGCGGATGGAAATATCTTCAGAGGAGATCACTCTTTTCGAAGGAATGGAAAGTATCAAAGTAAACATTGAAGGAAAAGGTGAATATTCAGCAAAAGTGAAAAGAGAAGGTGGAAGAATATTTATTATTATTTCCAATGATGATTTCGGACTTACATCTTCTGACAAGGCAAGTTTTAAAATTCTTTCCCATGTATATCGTGATGTCCCGGTACTTGATAAAAATCTTATACTTAAAGACCAGAAAGGAGAGTTTATTTATTCTCCCGTGAAGAAACGTGCAAAAAAGCTTTATATTAAAACAGGCGTTTTCGAAAATGGTAAAGTGATGGTTGTCTCAGGACTTCAATCCGGAACTCCGGTAATAACGACATTGGAAAGCTGCCTGAAAGAGGGTAAGAAGATTAAAGTCACGGAAGGTAAAATTCCTCCTGAAAAAATTATAAAAAAGAGCAGGAAGGCAAAGAAGAAGAAAAAAAAGGAAGTGAAGAAAGAAAGTGAACCGGAATTGAAGAAAGAAGTTGTAAAAAAACCTGTGAAATATATTGAAAAACCCGTGCCTGAGAGCGAACAGATAAAGACTTCAAGGACTAAAGAGGGAGAATGGGGCGAGTTTGACAACTGTCCGTCTGTTGTAAAAGTCAGGGTAAGAAAAGTGGAAACCGGATCAATGTACGGGTCGGAAGTTTACAACTCCAAAATTGAATCTGCGGCTTTGGTGAATGTTCTGTCGGAAACTTCGGGAAAACTTGCAGCAGTATATTTCTCTGCCGGACAGAGAGTCCAAAAAGGTGATCTGCTCATGGAGTTTGATATTGCTGATATTGAAGGAAAAAAGAGCGAAAAACAGAAGCAGCTTGAACAGTGGAAAAAAGTTCTTTCTGACACAGAGGCGTGGGAGGAAAGAAATGAACAACTGGAAAATGAAATCAAGGACAAGATACGTAAAATATCCCTTGAACTTGCATCACTCCATCGCAGTGAAATTGATCCGAAAGTATATTCACCTGTTTCAGGTACTCTGGCCTCCATTGCTTCTTCGGGAGCAGAGGTAAAAGAGGGTGACCTGATTGCACTGGTAAAAGACAACAGCAGGGTTAGAATTCCGGTTGAGCTGAAGTCCTCTTCAGGAGATTTGACAGGATTTAAAATAGAAGTGACTTTCCCGGGAATTTCCGGAAAATTTGCAGGTACTTTTTCAAGTTTAAAAGGAAAGCAATATATTTTTGTTGGGAATACCTATAATAATTTAAAAAAGGGAATGAAAGCGAATATCTCAATTTTCAGAAAGTATGAAAACAGAGTGATTATATCGAAATCTGAAATGTTAAGAGATTCCGACGGAATTTTTGTTTACCTCGTAAAAAAAGACCGGGCAGTTAAAAAATATGTTAAAGCTCTCTCATTCGGAAAGACTAAAGTTGCAATTGAGTCGGGAGTAAAGAGCGGGGAAGAAATTGTTATTACAAACCTTGACTGCGTAGATAATAATAAAAGGATTAAGGTGATGGTAATTGATCCCGCAACAGGTAAACTTGTTAAGCGTGGGAAAAAAACTCCGAAAGAGATCAAAAGAGAAAAGGTGGCGAAGAAAAAATTTGCAGTTGGTCTCGGTGGAGCATACATGATGATTTCCGATCAGATATTCAAAGATGTTTACGGGACGGGAAATTTTACTCCGATGTTTACCTTGTCTTTCAGGGTGTCAAAAAATATTGACCTGTTCTTCAACACTATGTATCTGCCTAAATCCGGCTCTACACTCTCAGTTGAAAATGTTGATTTGACATATTATGAATTCAATCTTGGTGTGAGATATCTGTTCGGCAGAAGTGAAAAGATGCTTCCATTCCTTGGTCTTGCAATGAATTCACTTGCTGTTAAAGAGAAGAGTGATGAGATTAATCTCAACACTGCTTACAAGACTTCAACCGGAGGGACAGTTACAGGTGGTGTTTTCTTTGAGATAACCCCCGGTTTGGATTTTCTTCTTGATATCAGATATGATCTGAACAAAATGAAAGCCGGAGAAGGGCTTGAAGATATAGATTTTTCAGGACTAAGAATGCTGCTTGGGATAGTTTTTAGATTTTAGAGATTATTAAAAAAGAATAGCTCAACTCTTTTGTAACGATATAGTTTGATCTGATTTCGGGTAAATGCCCGGCTTAATGAGATTTGACAAGTGTAATTCATATATAGTTGCAGAAGTAGAATGAAAAATATTTCAAAAAACATAAGAAAAATTAATCTATTGATAATTTTCCCATCTTTTTTATTTATATTATTCCTTCTTTCCTGCAAGACAATCGGACAGGAAGATTCCCAAACGGATAAAAATGAGACTATTAATCCCGGTGACGGTTCATTCTATTATGTATCGGTTTCAGGGAATGATTCAAATGACGGCTCTATCGACAATCCCTGGAAAACGATAAAAAAAGCAGCTGAGGCCTTTATTGAGGGAGATACTGTTTATATAAGATCCGGTGTATACAGGGAGCGTGTTGTTCCGAAAAATTCCGGGACATCCAAATATATAACATACACAGCATATAAAAATGAGAGTGTTACGATAGACGGGTCAAATTTATCACTTCCAGAAGATTGGGGAGGGCTCATAGATATAACAAATAAAAGTTTCATCAGAATATCAGGTCTGAAAGTTATGAATGCAAAAGGTGGTCAGAATAGCTGCGGAATTCTGGTGGATATGTCGGATCATATTATTATTGAAAACAATTATACATACAATACGATTTCCTCCGGGATCGGAGTCTGGGAGAGCAGTAATATTATTCTCGACGGGAATGAAGTAGTCCTTGCATGTAATGATGGTGAACAGGAGTGTTTGACTCTTGCTATAACAGATCAGTTTGAAATAAAAAACAATCATGTTCACAATAGCGGTCCCGGATCCATTGGAGGAGAGGGGCTGGATGCAAAAGACGGATCTTCAAACGGGAAAATATACAACAATATTGTCCATGATATTGTACGCCTCGGGATTTATGCCGATGCATGGGATAAACACACCTACAATATAGAGATTTTTAACAATACAGTCTATAACTGCAGAGCGGATGGTATTGTTCTTGCCGCTGAAAATGGAGGACTTCTTGAAAACATCAGGATATATAACAATCTTATATATAATAATGCCTCCAGCGGTATCACCACTGCTGACTGGGGTGAAAAAAAGGCAAAGCATCCTTTAAAAGATATTTTTTTAATAAATAATACAATTTATGGAAATGGTAGTGACTGGGGCGGGGGAATTGCCGTTTTTAACAACGAAACTGAAAATCTTGTCATCAGAAATAATATATTAAGTAACAATGTTCTGTTTCAAATTGCTGCAGAGGTATCGGATAAGAGTTTTATGACGGTAGAGTATAATCTGATTAATGCATTTATCGGTTATGAGTATGAGTTAACCGGAAATTCGTCTGTTTACGGTAACCCGTTATTTATCAATCCTGCCATTTTTAATTTTCGGCTGCAATCCGGCTCTCCTGCGATTGATGGCGGATCATCAAATGGGGCTCCGTCTTCCGACTTTGACGGGATTTCGAGACCTCAGGGCACCGCATATGACATCGGTGCATTTGAGTATAAAAAATAGTGAAAAAAATTTTATTAAAATTAATTTGACAAAAATATTCCTGTTTAATAATATACCCATATTAGTTTTATTTTAACTATTTAATATTGTGTTAACAGGTTCGCTTTAATATTCTGTTTTCGGAGGATTTATGCGGAATTTTGAAATGATATCTGTTGAATCGGCTATTCCTTCTGTCCTGCTTAAATCAGGATCTCATCAATTACCTGAAAATCCGGGAATTCAGAATATTTTTTATCAACAAAATATCAGGGAGGAAAAATGATCGAGAAAAAAAAAGTTTTAATCAGACTTATCGTAATTTTCTTTTTGTTTTCAATTTTCTGGATTCAGGGGAAAATGTTAGCCGCATCAACTGATGCCATTTATATCTATCACATGGGAGAAACTGACAAAGCTGTAATCCCTGTGGTAATTGCTGTCAAAATTCCTTCTGATTCAGAACTTAAAAAAGAGTTTGGCGAATTTGAGAGCTCCGAAGCTTCTTTCTTCAGTGTTAATCAAAAAACTCTTGCAAATTTGTTTTCTGCTCTCCACTCTTTTTTTGAGAAACAGAAAGATGATTATAAAGGTTTTTCATATGGAACATTTAAATTTACCACTTCTGAAAAAGGATCAGTGAACTCAAGAATCTTCTCTCCTGATTTGACAAATAAAATTGCAATCAAACTTTCAAAAATCACAGGAAAAATGTATGAAGAGCTTTCCGGCAGATTGATTTATATGTCCCGTATGAACGGGTCCAAATAGGAGAAATTAGTATGAAAAGAATATTATATATGATCTTTATAATTTCTCTTCTGTTTACAAATCTGAACAGTAAAATAAAAATTTCATATAATAAGAAGAAGAGTAAAGTAGTAAAATCGAGTACTTGTCCTGTAAAAGATGGGAAAAACAGTTTAAAGCCTTTTCCGATTGAGTATTTAAAACCTGCTCAATCAAAGGTGATTTTTAAAGAACTTGTTGGAGGTGATACCAAATTTCCGAAGAACAAGTGGACTTTTAAAAAAGGTAAAGCTCTAAACGGAAAGTTGTCAGTAGATTACTATATTTCAAAATTCAAAGCTGCTCATAAATCAGGAGGAATGATATCGGTACGGTATCTGAAGGGAAAAGGAGATCCCAAATC
>CAZNLS010000120.1:0-7250 GCA_964573895.1 uncultured Clostridia bacterium | reverse complement strand
TATATAACCTCCATATTTTTCATAGTTTTTACGTTTATCAGTACGCAACAGGTGTAATAGCCTCGGGCGCACTCATGGATATCGTCCTCAATGGAAACGGAACAGATAAATATCTTAAATTTTTAGGCTCGGGGAATTCGGATTATCCACTGAAAACTTTGCAAAAAACCGGAGTCGATCTTTCAAATGAAAAAGTCTTTATTAGTGCTTTCAAAGAATTATCAGATATCGTTTCGGAATTTGAATACTCTGTCAGTTAAGATTACCCCAGTTAAATCCGGTTTTCACTTTAACCTTTAACGGAACTCTTAATTTAACTGCTTTTTCCATCTCAGAAGTTACAATATTCACAAGCAAACTCTTTTCATCTTCAGGTAATTCAAATATAAGCTCGTCGTGAACCTGCATGATCATTTTTGATTTCATTGTTTCCAGTTTATCAAAAATGTTTTTCATCGCAATTTTTATTATGTCCGCGGCACTGCCCTGAATCACTGTATTTACCGCTATTCTCTCGCCATTCTCCCTTACATTTCTGTTAGAACTGTTTATCTCCGGAATATCCCTCTTCCTACCGAGGAAAGTCTCAACAAATCCTCTCTCTTTGCAGCTGTTTATAGTTTCATCCATAAACTTTCTGACTCCCACATATTTGTCAAAATATGAATCAATGAATTCTTTAGCTTCTCTGTATGATACTCCTAGTTCTTTAGATAATGAGAAAGGACCGCTCCCGTAAAGTACGGAAAAGTTAATAATCTTTGCTCTTTTTCTTCTATCTTCATCACTTAGAAAAAGATCTTTTCCATAGACTGTGTCTGCGGTGAATTTATGTATATCCAGACCTTCATAAAAAGCTTTTTTTAAATTTTCATCATTCGAAAAATGAGCCATCACCCTGAGTTCCACCTGTGAATAATCAGCAGCAAGCAGTATCATATCTTTTTCAGCGATGAATCCTGATCTGACAACAATCCCACCCGATTCCCCCGTAGGAATATTCTGGATATTGGGATCGGAAGAAGAGAGCCTCCCCGTTGCCGCAACAGTCTGATTATAGGATGTGTGAACCCTGTCACCTTCATCGACACAATCGAGGATACCGTCGATATATGTGGAAAGGAGTTTTTTCAAAGTTCTGTATTCGATAATTTTTGCAACTACCGGGAACCCCTTCAGTTCTTCAAGTACTTCAATATCTGTAGAGTAGCTTCCGGTTTTCCTTGTCTTTTTTTTTGCCGGCAGGTTCATTTTCTCAAACAAAAAAACTCCGAGCTGTTGTGAAGAGTTCAGATTGATCTCATAACCGGCTGTTTTAACAATATCTTTTTTTATCAATTCTATCATTGAATAAAGAGATTCTTTAGCACTCTGAAAAAACTCTTTGTCTACCTTTACCCCTTCATATTCCATACTGCAGAGTATAGGAATGAGTGGAATTTCAACATTTTCATACAGCTCATTCAACCCCTTTTCCTCAACTTTTTTTAACAATTTATCTGAAAGTCTTAAAGAAAGTATTGAATCGTCAATACAGTAGATCCCCGCTTTTTCAAACGGAATTTCATCAAATCCCTTTCTGTTTTTTCCCGTTCCGGTCAGCTCATCATATGGAGTTTGACTGTAACCTAAAAATTCATAGGTCAGCTCTTTTAATTTATGCGCTCTCCTGTTTGGAAAAAGGAGATAAGAAATTATCATTGAATCATTAGCAACTCCCCTGACCTCAATTCCCCTGCTCTTAAGATGCAGAATATCAAATTTAATATTATGACCGGTTTTTTTTATATTCGGATCCCTGAAAATATCAATGAAAGCATCCCTGAAATCGTCAAAAGTTATCTCCACCTTTTCTCTATCCTCATCAGGATAGATGAAAGGAATATAGAAGCCTGCATCTTTGAATCCGAATGAAATACCGGCAATTTCCGAAGAATGAAATTCCAGTCCGGTGGTCTCAATGTCAAATGCAAAATATCCCGATCTTTCCACTCTTTTCCTGAGCATCTTCAAATCTTCAGTACTTAGGACAAAACCATATTCGGTATCAGGTAATCTGTTCTGCTCCTTTTTTTCAGTTACTCCTGCCTTTTTGAGTAGTGAATTAAAGGAGTATCTTTTATAAAATTCGATTAACTTCTGAGAGGATTTTTTTGAAGGATCCAATTCATCACTGCCCAGATCCAGCTTTGGCGCATATGAAAGATCAACGAGTTCCCTTGACATTTTCAGGGAATCCATACCTTCGTTCAGTTTCTTTTTATACCTTTCAGGTACTTCATCCTGCTTTTTTAGAAGATTATCCAAAGTCCCGAATTCGGAAAGAAGTTTTTTGGCCCCTTTTTCTCCGATTCCCGGCACCCCGGGTATATTATCCGATGAATCACCAGTCAATGATAAATAATCTACGATCTGTTCCGGATATATCCCGAACAGCTCTTTAATTCCCTCTCTGTCCAGCACCTTTTTAACCTTAGGGTGAAAAAGATTCACATTACTGCCTACCAGTTGATAGAGATCCTTATCAGCAGAAAATATTACAACCTCATTCTCATTTTTATTGGATTTAGCAAGATTTGCAATTATGTCATCGGCCTCGAAACCGGATCTGTTAATGTGAGCGATTCCCCTGTAATCCAAATATTCAATGACTGGTTCTATCTGGACTATTAGTTCCTCGGGCGGAAGATCACGGTTCTTCTTATACTCAGGATAAAGTTCATGCCTGAATGTCTTTCCCTTTGAATCCATGGCAACAATGATCTTATCCGGTTTGAGCTCCCTGGAGAGAAATTCGATCCTGTTTACAAAACCAAATACTGCACCTGAAGGCTCTCCTTTAAGAGTCCTCATATTTCTGTTTACATAAAAGGAACTGAAAATGAGGTACATTCCGTCAATGACGAGAATCCTGTTTATTGACATTTTTCCCCGGTCAAAAGATTACTTTTTCACTGTTTCATCTAAATAATCCAGAACCAATTCATCAAGAGTCTGTTCGTCTATCTTTTGAGTTTCCAAAGACAGAAGATGAAGAAATTTCCCCTCTTTTAATTCGGAAATGACCTGGTCATGCTGAGTTTTCATCATTGATTTGATCTTTTTTCGGATTGAATCCCTGGAGCTTTTAAGGTGACCATAAGAGAGACGCCTTGAAAGAAGTATTTCTCCACTGTGATAAACAAGTGTTTCAATGGTCGGATTTCCTTCTCCTTTATCTTCTGTCTGAATGTGAAAAACTTCATCTCTGTATTTAATATCCGTGTTGAATCCGATTATCATGAATAAATGTTAATTAATAACACCCCGGATGTCAAGAGCGGGTCAAACAAGTTTTTCATTTATCGCCTTCATTACTGCCTTCACCCTGGAATTCACCCCGAGTTTTTTAAATATCCTGTTTATATGGGTTTTTACTGTTTTTTCACTTATATACAACCTTGATCCGATATCTTTATTGGATAGTCCTAAAACCACCGTTTTCAGGACTTCTTTTTCCCTGGCTGAGAGTCCGTATGGATCCCTGAATTTAGTGATTATATTGTTTATGTAATTTATGTCCGGTTGGATGGCATTAACAATGACTCTTCTTTCTGCCCAGATTCCGCCATCACGGACTACTTCAAGTCCTTTTTCAATCTGATCACTATCCATCTCACTGTTGAAGAATCCCTTTATCCCTGCTTTCAAAAGATCAGCCTTTTCTGTTAAAGTAAAATTATTATTTGAGATTACAAATTTTGCCAATGGAAACCTGGTAAAGAGTCGGCTGAGTGCAAAATAGACATCCCTTGAATCAAGAGAAATACACGATGCGCAGATAATAGCAAGATCTATCTCGGCAATAAAATTTGATTTATCAATATCATCCACATAACCGAATCCTCCAAGATTTTTAAATCCGAGCCTGTCCTCTCCTATTTCGATCAACTTTTCAGTGATCAGGGAGTGCCTGCATATTGAAATGAACCTGAGCTCTTTTTTTTTATTAACTTCCTTTTCCGACTTCCCATTTTTTATTCCCATAATTTCCCGAATCTTGGATATCATCTCTGCCGGAGGTACTGCTTTATCCATGAATGAAGTAAATCCTTTTTTTGCAGATTCGACAGCAACATCATACGAAGGAAACGCAGTGAAGAGAACCAGACTGATATCTTTTTGCACGTCGAGGAGTAGGTCTCCAACACAAATTCCATTTTCATTCCCGAGTTTATAATCAATAATTGCAAGATCGATCTTCTGTCTTTCCACAGCTTGCACTGCTTCAGCCCCGTTTTTTGCAGCTAGAACTCTGAAATCATTCTTCTTTAAGATCATAGAGTATGATTCCAGAATATCCGGATCGTCGTCAATGACCAGTATTATCGGTTTTATTCTACTTTTTTTTGTCAACAGCTCTCTTTTCAACTTTAATGTCTGGATTGGAAATAAGAGCAGGAAAAGTGTATCCGTTCCCGATAGATTTTCCAAACTCTATTTTTCCCCTTACCGTTATAATATCCCCAATATTTATCTCGGATTGGGTAGTAAATGTCACATCATCTTTTCCGGGTTTTCCGCTGCCATCCCTTAAATGAACCCAGTTTTTTCCCATGATCTTTCTGCTCACCCTGACAGCAATTCCCTTAACAACAATGATTTTTCCATTTAATTCATCACTCTTTTTAAAACACTCTTCAATCGTGAATCCCCCTTTTGCTTTTTCAACAGAACCGGATTTAACTGTTAAGTCTGTTTTAAAGGAATTCTTCATACTCATACCGTGTGCAGAGACAGGTGCTTTATTAATGCCTTTTGATCCGATGGGTTTAGTTCCTACAGGATAAATTGCACTTGTGAATAGAATTAATTTGAATTTTTTTTTTAAAGATTTTGAATAGAAGTTCTTCATCAGGAGCGGATTTTTTATCTCTACTCTGTCGCCGGGTTTAACGGTAGAGGCATATACAGCAGTCCAAAATTCGCCCTTTTCGCCCTTTATTTTTACATATATATAATTTCCCGATTTTTCCACACTCTCTACAGTACCGGAATAAGTGCTGATCCCCGCAATTTTTTTCCCGGTCTCTTCAGCCCGGGCAAATATAAAGGTCAGGAAAAGAAAACCGATCAGTATCAAAACTTTCTTATACAAATCTTCACTGCATTTAAAAACCATTTTCACTCTCCGGCAACATTTTACCATATCCTCAAAAAAAATTAAGCATAGTACCTGGGTTGTATGTTTTTAAAATATTTTTTAAAACGATTTTTAATACTTTTATTGTTGACAAGCAAAAACATATAAAATATTATTACTTTGGTAAAGTTAAAGTTAAAACTTAAACTTTTTTGTTTATTTTTAACTATTAAATTATTTTGGAGGTTTTTATGAAGAAGTTATTATTTTTGGTCCTAACAGCGTCTGTTGCTGTAATTGCCTTTGGAGCAATTTCCGGTTCTGCCCACGATTTCCGTACACTTGCATGGAATGACGGAGGCGGAGCCTCGGCAGAAATTTGTAAAGCATGCCACACACCTCATAATGCTCAGACTCTCTCAACAGCACCTTTATGGAATCACACCGTTACTACTGCTACTTTCCAGGTATATGCAGGTTATGATATGGATTCAACACCTGCAAATCCACCTACCGGTGCATCAATTCTCTGCCTTTCATGTCATGACGGAACTGTCGCTCTCGATGCTTTCGGCGGGAACAGTGTTTCTCCCGGAACCATGATTACAGGAACCGCATTGGTCGGAAATGATCTTAGAAATGATCACCCGGTCTCAATTGATTACACTACTGCAGTGGCAACAGATACCGAGTTAAGAGCAACAACTTATGTTACTTCTCTCGGCGGTACAATTGCAAACGATCTTCTTGAAAGCGGCACAATGGTTCAGTGTTCATCCTGTCATGATGTACACAACACAGTTTCAGCATCAAATTCCAGCCTTTTAAGAATAAGTAATTCAGGTAGTGCGCTTTGCCTCACCTGCCACGATAAATAATTATTTATTGGGCTAGTTAATTACTTTTAAGAGCTAAAAAAAAGCTCCCTCCCGGGGGCTTTTTTTTTTGGCCGAATTTCGTTAAAATTCAAATTGAAACCGAATGATAAAGGAGTAGAAAATGATAAAAACGGAGCAATTTCAGAGATTGAATATAAATAAGATCATTGTTATTCTGATAACAATTCTGCTATTTATTAGCTGTGGTGGTCCGAAAAAACCCGGAGTCAATCCAAACATTAAGAAAAAGTATATTTTCTTCCCACCACCGCCTGCAGAACCTAAATTCCAGTATCTCAAAACGTTTTCCACATCCGGTGATGTCGAGAAAAAGCAGAGCCGTTTTTTCAAATTTGTTGCAGGTAAAGAAACAAAAAAAGATATTTTAATAAGAAAAGCTCACGGTATTGATACCTTTGAAGGAATTATATATGTTTGTGATTCAAAAGAGGGATACATTGTAAAACTCAATGTTAAGGATAGCAGATTCGGTTACCTCGGAATACGCGGCCAGGGCCGTCTTGTCAAACCTGTCAATCTGAAGATAGATAAAAAAAACAGAATAATCTATGTGGCTGATATCGGCAGAAAAGAAGTTGTTGCATTTAACTTTGCAGGTGACACTATTCGGGTTTACGGGAAAATGAAAGAGTATTCACCTTCCGATGTTGATCTCTACGAGAATCGACTATTTATATGCGATGTTAAAAAGCATAAAATCCATGTAATGGATATTAATTCGGGAAAACTCCTCTATGAGATTGGGAAAAAGGGTCACAAAGAGGGTGAACTTTACCATCCTTCAAACATCGTAATCCATAATAAGCGGATCTATATTTCTGATACTACCAATTTCCGGATATCCGTTTTTGATATTGACGGGAATTACATTGAAAAGTTCGGAAATATTGGGGACAGACCCGGAAATTTCTCACGTAACAAAGGTATCGACATAGACAGAGAAGGCAGGATATATGTTGTCGATACGGCTTTTCAGAATGTCCAGATATTCGACGACAAATACCGGCTTCTGCTATTCATGCTGAATCCGGGACCTGAAAAATACAATATCTACATTCCGGCATGTGTCTCGATCAACTATGACAGTGTAAAATATTTCAAAAAATACATTGCTCCCGGTTTCAAGGCTGAATTTCTTATGATGGTCACATCAAATTTCGGAGCAAACAAAGTAAATGTATATGCATTTGGGATATATGAAAAATAGCGTGATCGAGACACATCAGGCA
>CAZNLS010000119.1:0-7280 GCA_964573895.1 uncultured Clostridia bacterium | reverse complement strand
TTCTGAATTACAGTGGATTTAAATCTATCATGAAACACATATCCTTTTCCACCATTCATTTTTCTATAAAATATACCATAGCGTGTATGAGCACGTTTCATGAAATCTGATAGACGGCCGGAACTATTCTGCAGTATCATATGGAAATGATTATCCATTATACAATAACAATAAATGTGAATTTTCATTAAGGCAGCTTCTTCTGAAATAATTTTTAAATATTCTGTCTTTAAATAGTCATCCTTGAAAACAGCTTCTCTATTATGACCTCTATTCATAACATGATGGAAAGCACCTTTCCAAGTTAATCTTGCATGCCTCATTGTTTATAATATCAGATTAAATACAACTTTACAACGACCGTCCCTGTTGACTAATTTAATCGAAAAAGAATATACCCTTCTTATTCAGAACAAGTCCGCCCGATTTGCCTGTGTCCTGCTTAATGGTATCGTCAGAATTTATCTTTTCTCTTTTCGTGGAAATATTCTCATGAAAAGTATGGTGCCCTTGGGAAGAGGTTTTTAGGAACTTGTTTTCCTGGAGCTCTTCTTTAGGGACCAGTAGGATAAGAAGCTCGGAATTAAGACTTTTTGCTATTTTTCCAAGTGTTGATAATTTGGGACTTACTCTTCCGCTTTCAATATTTGGTATCGATCTCCATGTAAGGCCTATACTTTCTGCAAGCTGCACCTGGGTGACTCCCATTGATTTACGAAGTTTCCTGATCTGGATGTTGTAAGGAGGATATTTATTTAAAGATTTGTTTTTCATAAACATATAATATGAAATAAAATTTCATATGTCAACTGTTTATTAAAACTTTTTTGTAAATGAGTGTTTTTGAAATTGGTTTTGTTTTTTCCTTTACTATATATGAAATAATATTTCATATACCCTTGGCTCTTTTTCTCAGATTCAATCATCTGAACATTTTGATACTACCTGCGTATTGATTATTTGAAGGAGAGACATGAAATCCTATTCTATAAACCGCATTTTAATTTTATTTCTATTTTCCGGTCTTATTGCTTTTAATCTGTTTTCGCAGAAAACTGATAAAAAAATCTATCCCAAGGCAAAGAACTGGGTTGTTAAAAAAGTCTCATCAAAGATCCATATTGACGGAGTCATTAATGAGAAAGCGTGGAAAGAAGCTGTGAAAACCGGAATTGAATATGAGTGGACTCCGGGAGATGCAACTCCTGCGCCTGTAAAATCGGAAGTGATGGTTACATTTGACAGGAAAAATTTTTATGTTGCATTTATCTGTTATGACCCGGAACCAAAAAAGATCCGTGCTCATCTTATGGACAGGGATAGTATCAATACATTCATCCAGGATGACAATGTCAGTTTCATGATTGACACTTTTAATGATGAGAGAAGGGGATTTCAATTTAGAATAAATCCTCTCGGTGTACAGGCAGACGCAATTTTTTCTGAGATGGAGGGATATGAAGATTTTTCATGGGATGTGATCTGGGAATCGGCGGGAAAGATAACTGATTTTGGTTACGTTGTTGAAGTTGCAATTCCTTTCAATCAGCTAAGATTCCCGAAGGGAAGCAGTGTGCAGACATGGGGATTTGAAGCCAGCAGATCATGGCCTCGAAATGTTCGTCACAGAATGAGCACGCATACACGTGACAGAAATAATATGAGTCTTCTGGGTCAGTTCAATAAAATTACGGGCTTTAAAGATATGTCTCCGGGAAAGAATCTTGAGTTTGATCCGACACTTACTGTGAACAGGACTGATATCCGTTCTGACTTTCCCGACGGGGAATTGGAAAATGGAAAGATAGATATAGACCCGGGGATAAGTGCACGCTGGGGGATAACTTCAAATCTTGTCCTGAATGCAGCTATAAATCCGGATTTTTCGCAGGTTGAAGCGGACGTGGCACAGCTCGAGGTCAACACGAGATTTGCACTGAAATACGCGGAAAAGAGACCTTTTTTCCTCGAGGGAGCTGATTTTTTTCTAACACCACTTGAGGCGGTTTTTACCAGGACAGTCTACAGCCCGTATTGGGGTGGGAAGCTCACCGGGAAAATCGGAAAAAGTGCCCTGGGAGTTTTCGGAACAAGAGACAGGGTTAACAACCTTATCTTTCCATCAAACCAGGGTTCACAATCGATATCACTTAGTGATCCTGTTCTTGGGGGAGTCTTCAGATACAGACATGATATAGGAAAAGGTTCTGCCCTGGGTCTGCTCTACACAGGCCGGTTTGGAGATAATTATGAAAACCATGTAGCCGGATTTGACGGTTTTTTCAGAATCAGTAAGGTAAAGACTTTTACTGTTCAGTATCTGAGGTCAGAGACCGATTATCCGGATGACCTGGCCCTGAAATATTCACAGGATATTGATACTTTCGGAGGGGATGCTCTCTATGCACAGCTTCAGCATTTTTCGAGGAATATGTTCTGGTTCCTCGAGTATGAGGATCTTTCAAAGGGATTCCGAGCAGATTCCGGTTTTATTCCCCGAGTGGATTTAAGAAGAATTGAAGGTGCTGTTCATCCGATTATATGGGGAAAAAAGGGTGACTGGTTTGACAGGCTTGGTTTTATGCTTAGAGCCGAACACATTTCAGACCATAACGGATTAACAACTGACCAGCAGCTTCAATTGGTTGCCGAATACAGGGGATTTCTCCAATCTGTTGTGCAGCCGGCTTTTGATATTTCAAAGGAATATTATAACGGCGTTACCTATTCTAAGAAAAGATTTCAGATTTATTCTGAGATTAAGCCTGCCGGGGGTGTTAATTTTTCTGTTTTTTCTCAATTGGGGAATTCCATAGACTATACAAATAACAGGCTGGCGGACAGATTCATGATTATGCCCTCGATTGAATTGGGACTGGGAAGACATCTTAATCTGAATGTCAGCCATATTTATGAAAGGCTATCTTCTGAGGGTAATAAAATTTATAACGCAAACCTTCTCCAGACAAAACTGGTTTACAACATAAACATAAGAACATTTATGAGAGCAATAGTTCAGTATATGGATCTTTCAAGAAATCCTGATATGTATATGGAAACTGTCACAGATAAGACAAGAACACTCTTTACCCAGTTTCTTTTTTCCTACAAGATAAATCCCCAGACGGTTTTGTTTCTGGGTTATTCTGACAACAATTTCGGAATGCGGGGAATTGACCTGACAAAAACAGGCCGCACTTTTTTTCTTAAGATAGGTTATGCCCTGACGATGTAAAAACTATTTTTTCAACAAATCGATTATTGCAGAGGTCATAGTTTTGATCCCGGTTCTGATAGAAGGATCCGGGTCGGGTGCCCAGAAGGGAGAGTGCAGACCCGGAAGTGTTCTTCCCTCTTTTTTTGCCTTGAGATATGTTTCGGGATTGATCGCTCCCAGCCAGTAAATAAAAATAGGTATTTTAGGTTCAACTATTCCATATTCAGAGAAATCCTCCCCTGCAGTAACCGCTTCAACTTTTAAAACATTCTTTTCACCAAGGATCCTCTTAAACAGTTTTACCATTTTAGCTGTCAGGGCTGGATCGTTATAGGTTGCCGGAGTATGCTCATCTCTTAATGATACTTTCGGCAGCATTTTTTCGGGCAGACCAGCTGATATTCCAGCCCCTCTGCATATCCTCTTGATTGCACTAAGTATTTTTTCCCTTGTCTCCTCTTCATAGGATCTGACAGTTAGCTTCATTTCAACTCTGTCGGGAATTATATTGTGCTTGCTTCCCCCGTGAATCGAGCCGACTGTAACGACTGCCTGCCGGTTCGGTGCAACTTCCCTGCTTACTATTGTCTGGAGTGTATTTATAATTCTCGCAGCAATAACGATCGGGTCTTTTGTAGTCTGCGGGGCTGATCCGTGACCGCCGACTCCGAAAACAGTTATATCAACCGAATCAACATTGGCAAGAATGTACCCGGGTTTTGTTCCAACTTTACCTGCAGGAAGAAGACCGTCATGAAGAGCGAGCGCCCAATCAGGTCTGGGAAATTTTTTAAAGAGGCCGTCATTGATCATCGCCCGTGAGCCCGATCCTATCTCTTCTGCAGGCTGTGCAACCAGAACAACAGTGCCGGACCAATTATCCTTTAATTTTGAAAGCAGTCTTGCTGTGCCGGTAAAAACTGTCATATGAAGGTCATGACCGCATGCATGCATAACAGGTATCTTATTTCCTGAAGGATCGGCAAAAACCTTTCTGCTGGCATATGGCAAACCGGTCTTCTCCCTGACCGGAAGAGCATCCATGTCTGTTCTGTACATAACGGTTTTCCCGGGCCCGTTCTTCAGTACACCAACAACTCCGTATTTCCCGATTCCGGTTTTTACGGTAAAACCCGATTTTTTTAATTCGGCTGCTATCAAAGCTGAGGTTTTGATCTCATGAAAAGAGAGTTCCGGATTCTTATGAAGATGAATATATAAACTATGTAAAGAGTTAAATTCACTTTTAATCAGACCATCAATATTGCTGCTTTTTCCTGAAATATTAATCAGGGAACAGAAAAAAAATATTAAAATTGACAGTTTTATTTTTTTTTCTTTCATTTGCTCTCCTTTATGTGACATAGTAAGGATAAATATAAATTAAGTCAATCTATTCACCTGTTGATGTAAAGGAAAAAAACTGCGATAATTTTTCTTCAAAACTAAAAATGAAAATTAAGAGTATTATTTTCCTTCTGCTTTTTGCACTCTTCGTTGCATCGGGGCACATCCTGCAAAAGATAGTTTTGAATAATGGTGTCGACAAACTGGTCTTCGCTTTTTTAAGGATTACATCCGGACTTTTCCTGATAAGTATCCCGCTTATACTGAGGCATCACAGGCCTGTTCTAATCGTTAAGAAAAATTATAGACATTTCATAGTACTGGGTATAGGTTTTTCCGGGATCGGCATTCTTCTGAAGCTTTGGGGATTACAAAGTACTACTGCTACAAATGCATCCTTTATTATGTCTCTCTCTTCTGTTACCGTTCTTCTTTTTGCAAGAGTTTTTCTAAAAGAGAAAACTGGAAGAGGTTTTTTTACAATAGTAATAGTAATGATTGGGGGGATATATCTTGTGACAACTGCAGGAGAAATGATAACACCGAAAAAAGGTGATCTTATAATTTTTGCTCTTGCATTTTTGATCGGAGGGATGCGTGTGTACGGCAAAAATGTTCTAAAAAAGTTGTCTGTTCTCGAGACTGCATTCGGCAGGTCTCTTTTTGGAGCTCTGTTCCTGTTAATTATGATTCTGATATTTTCTCCAACGGGTTTTTCCACTATCACATCCTTTCCGCTTCTGCTTCTAGTTCTTGCAAATGGTATAAACTTTTCAGGGAGTATTGTCTTTTTTTACGCTGCCTTAGTTAATGAAGGAGCATCCAATTCCGGGATGTTTGCATTGCTTGTTCCGGTTTTTACTCTTATAATGGCTGATATATTCCTGGGTGAATCGTTTAATCTATATCAGTTTATCGGGGGTGCAATCGTTCTTTCGGGTTCATTCTTTATATCCAGGATAAAATTAAAACAGGCTAATTTTTAAAACAGACTATTCCAAAGAGAATTTCATCTTTTTCTTTGATAAATATGTAAATAGAGGTTAAATTTATCAAGGCTTTTTTGAAAAACATTGATAACAATACTATTATATGTATAATACCAATCCGGAATTTAAACAGTATAGATTTTTTTTAATCCGGAACTGTGCAACTTTATGGTGGAATATGGTAGATAAGAAAAAAGATAAGCATGAGGAAATACTTTTTCTGAACTCTCTGATCAGAACAATAAGAGATGTCAACCAGATGCTGGTTAAAGAGAAAGATCCGCTCAGGATAATCGGAAGTGTCAGCAATATCCTGATTAAATTGGGAGGGTTTTTAACAGTCTGGATACATATAAAAGAGTACCTTGGGAATAAAGATATATATTCTGAAGCAGGAATTGGTCAAAAATTTTCAAAACTGAAAAAATATCACAAAGAAAATCTTGAAATAAACTGTACATCGGGTTTGGAGAAGGCAATATTAAAAAATATTGAATCTCCTGAAAAGGAGTGTTTAGATTGCCCTCTTAAGGATATATATTCCGGCAGAAGTGTCCTTTCTGCAATAATCAGATACGAAGAAAGTAATTATGGCACAATCACTGTAAGCTTTGATCAAAAATTCTCCCATCTTGAAGAAGTCCGGTCTCTATTGATTGAAATTTCTGGCGATCTTGGTTTTAAACTTCATGATATTGAAATTGAAGAAAACGCCAAAAAAGATCGACGGGAATCTGAAGAGTTCCTGAAGTCAATATTCAACAGCGTCCAGGACGGAATAAGTGTGCTTGATAAAGATTTGAATATAATCATGGTCAATCAAAAAATGGAAGAGTGGTATGCCGGTAATATGCCGCTTGTTGGAAAAAAATGTTTCAACTGCTATCACAATTATAAGGAACCGTGTGACCCCTGCCCTTCACTAAGGGCGCTGAAATCCGGAAGAACAGAAATGGAAGTTGTTCCAGGATTGCAGGGATCGGGAATCAACTGGCTTGAATTATACAGTTTCCCGATGAAAGGGCCTGCTAAAGAAGTTTACGGAATTGTGGAATTTGTAAGGAATATTACGGAAAAGAGAATCCTTCAGGAGAGGCTCAGTGAGAGCGAAGAGAGATACAGGCTGCTATTCGAAAATTCCAATATCGGTATCGGAATATCTGATGAAGAGGGAAATCTAATAGAGGCAAATGAAGTGATGTGCAAAGTTTTTGGTTATTCGAGGGATGAATTTGAGCATATTAACATTAAGGATGTTTATGCTAACCCCGTGGATAGGGATGAATTACTGGAGAAGTTAAAAAAAGATGGTTCTGTAGCATTATATGAAGCAAAATTGAAAAGACAGAGTGGAGAAGTATTCTGGGCTTCCCTGTCTATTAACAAGGTGAAAATCATGGGGAGAGAATTGCTTCTGACAGCTTGTGTGGATATATCCATGAGAAAAAAATCCGAACTGGAATTGCTTGAATATAAAGAACATCTTGAAGAAATGGTAGAGAAAAGAACAGAAGAAATTGAAAAAATCAATTCTGAACTCTCTGAAAGAAATGATGATTTGGAACGTTTTTTTGAAGCCGCGATGGACCGTGAATACAGGATCAAGGAGTTGAAGGATAAAGTAGATGATCTTCAGAAGAGACTGAAAACCGGTAAAAAAAATTGAGGAAAGTTTTGTAAATTGACATATACGTATATAAGTGCCAGAGTAGTAAGACTTTTTAGGA
>CAZNLS010000118.1:0-7392 GCA_964573895.1 uncultured Clostridia bacterium | reverse complement strand
ATGTTTATGAGTTTTCGAAAATGATAATTCAAAACAAATTAAAAGTTATGGAGGAAAAATGAAAAAGTTATTCATTATGTTTCTGTTTTTTTCAATTACAACATTTTTTATGTTCTCAAAGGGAATTACTGTAAATGCACCTAAAGCGAGTGATTCCATCACAGCCGGCAGCACTTATTTCATAAAATGGAATACCAAAGCTGCAAATGTATCTTTCGTGAAAATAAATATTTTCAGGAATTCTATCAAACAGGCTAATTTTGTAGAACAGATCAAGTCTGCTAATAATGGATCTGCAAAATGGGTGCTTTCCAAAAAAATAACTCCCGGTAATTATGCGGTAAGGATCAAATCTTCTAGTAATAATAAAATATGGGGAGATAGCGGAGTTTTTAAAGTAGTAGCAAAAAGTAAACCAAAACCTCCTTTCGGAACCATCAACAAAAAATTGCCCAGCTTTGATCCCAATGCGGGAAATACACTGGACCCCAAATTCCAATTAAAACAATTCAAGGTCCTTAAAATGCCTAAGCTTCCGAATGTTTTACTTTTTAAAGCTGATCCTGATAAAGTTCCTTATGCCAGTGCAGGTACGACTCTCAAATTAAAGTTCAATAATGCAAAATCTTTGGTAATCAAGAATAGCCTTGGACAAGAAGTATGGAAATGGAAGGGACTTCCATCCCAGACTGTTGAAAAGAATATTAATACCGGTGTACCTTCAAAAAAGACAACATATAATCTGGAAGCTTTAAACGATAGCGGGGCATTTTACGGAAAGACCTGGGCCTATCAGACAGCTCACATTTCATGGCTCCGGTTCGACAGCCGGATTAACAATGAGGTTATATTTGAATATGTATTTTTTCTTGGTGAAACGGCAAAGTTGAAACACTTCAATGGATTTAGCAGCAATTGGGATACTTTGAAGGTATTAAAAACAAACAACACCGGAGCTACCCGGGATAAGGTAAAAGTAAAATATGCGCCTGGAAAATATAAACTGGTTTTGATAGGTATACATGGTGTATATGAAAGCAATATAGTAACTCTCAAATAGCAGATCATCTAAAACAAAATAAGAAAATTAGGCCGGGGTTCGAAATCCCGGCTTTTTTTCTAATTTTTTTTGATAAAATTATTTTATTAAGTAATATTTTTCCAATTTTATACTTAGCTATATTTTTTTTATTTCATTGGACTTGCTCATATTTCTCAACTTTTCATTTTATCAACAAAATAATATGAATATTCAAAAAATCTTATTGACCATAAGTTTTTAAAAAAATATAATTCTTTTCATGAAAAGCAAAAAAGATGATTTTCTTAATATGGCGATAAAAGAAGCTGAAATTGGAATGAAAAATGGTGACGGAGGTCCTTTCGGAGCTGTAATTGTCAGGAATGGAGTGGTTATTTCTTCGGCACATAATGAAGTCCTTTCCAGGAATGATCCTACTGCTCATGCAGAAATTATGGCAATAAGAAGAGCATCTGAAAAATTGGATAATTTTGATCTTTCTGATTGCGAAATTTATTCAACCTGCGAGCCCTGCCCCATGTGTTTTTCAGCAATTCACTGGGCTAAAATTAAAGTACTTTATTTTGGATGCAGTAACGAAGATGCTGCAGAAATAGGATTTGACGACAAATATATCTATGATACGATAAGAGGAAAATTAAAAGATTCCAGGCTCAGGGTTATCCGGACAGGCAGGGAAATATGTTTGCCACTTTTTAAAATCTGGTCGGAAAAAACAGATAAAATTCAATATTAATATTTGTGAGAATTCATCCCATTCTGCTCAATAGTATCCTGCACAACCTGTAAATATAAATATCGCTCTTTCTTATCCTTGCTTCATTCTCTCGTCTTACTGAAAACCAGAAAAGGGAATGTTTTTGAAGAGCAGAAAATAATTTTGAATAATCATGGGGAACAGCATGTTTTGCATTGATACATAGAGTTGATATTTCCTTAAAAGCACCCCTGATTACACCTCGATAGTACCATTCCGTCTTTTCATTCAGTAATTTCAACTCTTTATATTCCCTTAAAACTGATTCAATAACATCAACGTCTCTCAACTGCTCAGCCAGAAAGATGACAAAATCCCTAAACTGAAGAAATGGATTTTGAAAAATCCCGGCGGATTTTTCTTCAGAAGGCAGACCTTCCAGAAATTTAATTAGATATTGGAGGATATATTTTGTGTTTTGTAATCTTTCATTATTCCTGAAAAAATCAAGTGTCTGGTAATAGGTTATATGACTTTCATCCCTGCTTTTCATATGATGTTCCACTGCTTCGATCTCCATAAAGTCTATATATTGATTAACTTTTGTAACAAACTTTTCTAACTGATGAGATTCAGGAAGTGACTCTTTTTCAATTCTCGAAGCAATTCCATACTCTTTTACCTTTAAGATTTCAGGCATATTATCCTTATATATTTGAGGGACCCGAAAGTCAATAGGAGAGTAGAGATTTGAGTTTAATTCCCAATCCAAACTTGACAGTACAGAGCTTAATCTATAAAATCTCAATAAAGATAAAGGAGAAAAAAAATGATCGGAAGCCTTGGAATATGGGAAATATTATTAATTCTTGTTGTAATTGCCCTCCTTTTCGGCGGGAAAAAACTGCCGGAATTAGGGAAAGGTCTCGGAGACGGAATCAAGAATTTTAAAAACTCTTTAAGAAAAGATCAGGAAGAAGAAGAGAAAAAAGAGAAGAATACCGATAATGAGAAGGAAAATTGAAGAGGTCACTAAAAACAGGAAGAATGCCGAACAAAAACTTGAAGAAATAACCGATAAACTCGCAGAAGCAATAGAAAATCTTTCATTATCAGGAAAAAAAGGCAGGATTGCTGCAGAACTCATTTTAGAGTTTAAAGACCGGCTGAAAAAATTAGTTACCATTCAGGATAGAGAATGGGACCTGTTATCCAATAACCACTATACTGAGGTTTTCAACTCACTTCAGACCCAGATTAACGATCTGAAATCAACTTTCCATAATCTTAAATCAGTCTCAATTAATTTTATTGAACTTGAGCAACGCCTTAATAATGTAATAAATAAACTCCCGGAGTCATCAGACCCCAATATTAAATATGATCTTGAAGAACTGAGATCGGAACTTTCAATGCTGCAATATTCCGATTTTGAAGAGCGGTTTAGGGGAACAAAAAAAGATATCCTGGAAAGACAAAAAAAATACATACGATTTTTTAGCGGAAGTAAAAAGGTCCTTGATATAGGCTGTGGAAGAGGTGAATTCATGAAACTTCTGGTCAAAGCGGGAATTGAAGCAGAGGGAGTTGATTTATCCTCATCTATGTTAAAAGAAGCCGAAAAAGAGGGCTTAAACTGTATTAAAAGTGATGCACTGAATTATCTGAAAAACTGTAAACCAGACACGTTTGACGGAATTTTTTCTGCACAGGTAATTGAACATCTCAGTCCTGATTATCTTAAAGATATGGTATCTGAATCATTCAGGGTATTGAAAAAATCGGGAATTTTATTATTAGAAACGATCAATCCTTTATCAGTTTTTGCAATGACAAATATTTATTATCTTGATGTAACTCACAAACAGCCTCTCCATCCGGAATTTATGAGATATCTGCTTGGTACTTACGGATTTGAAAGAATTGAAATAAAATTCTCAGACCCACCTGCCGAGCTTCAGCTTGATGAGATCCCGGAAGAAAATGAAATTGCCGTTCAGTTTAATTCAAACAGAGATAAACTGAATAAAATACTTTTTTCATCTCCCGACTATGCAATCCTCGGGAAAAAACCATGAAGAACATCCGTAATTTTTCAATAATCGCACATATTGATCACGGAAAAACTACCCTCTCAGACAGGATTCTTGAAATAACTCATGCTGTCGAAAAAAGAGATATGCAGGAACAGGTACTCGATTCTATGGAACTTGAACGTGAAAGAGGAATTACAATTAAATCCCATTTTGTGAGATTAATATACAGATACAGGGATGGAGAGAAATATACACTGAACCTGATTGATACTCCGGGTCATATTGACTTTAACTATGAAGTATCAAGATCGCTTTCAGCTTGTGAAGGGGCAATACTGGTAATAGATGCCACCCAGGGAGTTGAAGCACAAACTGTAGCAAACACTTATCTTGCAATTGAAAATGATCTAACGCTCATTCCTGTAATGAATAAGATTGATCTTCCGAACCATGAACTGGAAAAATCACTGGATCAGATGGAAAATATTATAGGGATTCCCCGGGAAGAATCGTTGAATGTCAGTGCAAAAACGGGTGAAGGTGTTAAAAATATACTTGATGCCATTATTGAAAAGGTACCGCCTCCCGAAGGAAATTTGTCAAAACCCCTGAGGGCACTGATTTTTGATTCCTGGTTTGATCCCTACAGAGGAGTAATTATCCTTGTGAGAATTATAGACGGAAAGCTCAAAAAGGGCGATAAAATAAAATTTCTATCTAATGAAGCTGTATATGAAATAAATGAGTTAGGTGTTCATTCCCCAAAAGTAACTCCGCTGAAATCACTTTCAGTCGGTGAAGTCGGTTATCTGATAGGAAGTATAAAGCAAATTTCCGAAGTAAAAGTTGGTGATACCATTACTCTTGCAAAAGAGGAAAATGTGACAGCCCTCCCGGGTTTTAAAGAACCTCAGCCGATGGTCTTTGCCGGTTTCTATCCCGGTGAGGGATCAAGCCATGAAGAATTGAGAGAAGCAATTGAAAAGCTTATTCTTAATGATTCTTCCCTGAAATTTGAACCTGAGAATTCACCTGCACTGGGAATTGGATTCAGATGCGGTTTTTTAGGACTTCTTCATAAAGAGATTATTCAGGAAAGGCTTGAAAGGGAATATAACCTTTCAATTGTTACAACTGCCCCCTCAGTGAGATACAGGGTTACTACAACTAAAGGAGAAGTAACTGAAATCGAATCTCCGGGTGAACTCCCTCCTCCGCAAAACATACAAAAGATAGAAGAGCCATTCATTGAAGCAATAATTATAACTCCGGATAGCTACCTGGGCAATATAATGAAACTTCTTCAGAACCGGAGAGGAATTCATAAAAAGATGGATTATATAAGTACCAATAGGGTTCATTTGAAATATGAACTTCCGCTGGCTGAAGTTCTTTATGATTTTTTCAATAAGATTAAATCAATCTCCCAGGGCTATGCCTCATTTGATTATGAAATCCTTGATTACAGGGAGTCTCCACTTGTAAAACTCGATATTCTTATAAACCAGATGCCGGTCGATGCACTTGCACTCATCGTTCATAGGGAGAAAGCTTATACCTATGGAAATCTGTTAACTTCAAAAATGAAAAAAGTGATTCCGAGGCAGCTGTTCGATGTTGTAATCCAGGCAGCAATTAATAAAAGAATATTAGCAAAGACAGTTGTCAAAGCGCTCAGGAAAAATGTTCTTGCTAAATGTTACGGGGGAGATATTTCGAGAAAGATGAAACTCCTTGAAAAGCAGAAAAAAGGTAAAAAGAGAATGAAGAGGATTGGAAAAGTGGATATTCCTCAGGAGGCATTTCTGGCAGCTCTTGAGTTGGAAGATTAAAAAAATAGATTATAGGAGATGCTAAATGGATAACAGCATTAAAAAAGAGAACTTCCCAAAAACGTTCTGGACGGCAAACCTTACAGAACTATTCGAAAGAGGAGCGTATTATGCAATGGCTAGTTTTGTTGTACTATATCTCGGAGAACTGGGATTAGGCAACTACTGGCCGAGTACACTGAATGGTGTTCTCTGGACACTTGTCTACTTTCTGCCTATTTTGTCAGGAACAATAGCAGACAGGATAGGATTTAAAAAATCACTATTATTTGCATTTATTCTTCTTGCCGCCGGATATATGCTTATGGGATATCCAGTATGGTTCGGAGGCCATACTCTGGCTCCAACTGTTGAGAGCACTATTACAGCAGGTACCGGAATAGTAGTACCGATTTTCATGGCAATAATCTTAATCGGAATGGGTGGCTCGGTTATAAAACCATGCATATCCGGAACTGTGCAAAAAACATCAGGGAAGAGAGCAACCCTTGCATTCGGAATTTTTTATATGGTTATAAATATAGGTTCCCTGTTTGGCAGAGCCATAAGTTATTTTACTCGGACTAAATTTGATAATCTGAGTCTGATTTTTGCAGTTTCCGTTGGATGTTCAATCGCAGCATTTTTTGTTGTTCTATTTTTCTATAATGATGTAGACAGTGCCGAAAGATTAGAGAGGGTAAAAAAAGATGCAAAATCAATAAAAAAAATACTCCTGGACATGATACTTGTTCTTAAAAACAGGCGTTTTACTCTGTTCTTAATAGTATCCAGCGGATTCTTTTTCATATATTCCCAGGTTTATAATGTAATTCCACTCTATCTGAAAAAGGTTGTGGAACTTAATCCGGCAGTAGATATAATTACAATGGCTAATCCTTTCGTAATAGTTTTTTTCCAGTTGTTAATAACAAAAAAATTCGGAAAAATGAAGCCGATAAATTCAATTATAATAGGCATTATTATTATCGGCATTGCAATGGTAATAAATTTGCTCCCGATATTTATGGCAGGCGGGGTAAGCAAGATGGTTCTTGGTGACCTGCTTCCAATTGGATCTCTCTTTGCCGTGCTGACTGTTGCCCTGATTGCTTTTGGAGAACTCTTCACATCAGCCAGGACTTATGAATACATCGGAGCTCTGGCTCCAAAAGGGCAGGAAGGACTTTTCCTTGGATATGCAAATCTTCCGGTAGCAATAGGTGCTCTTATCGGAGGTCCTGCCGGTGCATTCATATTTAATGAAATTATGTGTAAAAATTCAATTAAACTGGAAACCGGACTCTTAAAATTAAATCCTTTCTGGAATTCTGCCGGATGGATAATCCTGATGAGTATAGGACTGTTATCAGCTTTCTTTATGTGGCTTTATAACAGGTGGCTTAAGCAAAACCCTGTTTAAAAGGATCTAAAAAGAACTCTATTTTTTTATTGCAATTGAAATCCCGTCTCTAAGCGGGATAAATGAAGTAAGAAAGCGTGGATCATCTCTGAGCATCCTGTTGAACTTTTTCACAGCAATTGTCGGCTCGTCATTTATTCCTGATCCGTCAGTTACATTTCCATTCCACAGGATATTATCAGTTATAAAACCCCCCCCTGATTTAAGCTTGCTGAATGCAATATCAATAGTTTCGGGATATTGCTCCTTATCAATATCATTAAAAATGATATCAAATTCACCCAGCACTCCTTTTGAAATAGAAACAGCATCACCAACAAGAAATTCTAACCGGCAGTTGAAATTGCCCTTTGAAAAATAGTAATTTGCTCTTTTCTTATTTT
>CAZNLS010000117.1:0-7476 GCA_964573895.1 uncultured Clostridia bacterium | reverse complement strand
ATAAGGTACTTTAATGAATATTGAACAAGGTTCACTCAGAGAAAACTCAGCAGGGGCTCTTTTATTGAAAATATTTGAATTACAAAAGACAGGAGTTTTGTATCTGAAAAGAGATGAAATCCTGAAGGAACTTTATATTGAAAGGGGAAAGCTTATTTGGACTGCATCAAATTCCGAAGTGGATACCCTTAGTAATATGCTCATTCTACAAAAAAAATTACCCAAAGAATCAATTGAAGAAGTGAAAAAAGATACAAAAAATGAGATTGAGCTTGGGAAACTTCTTGTTGGAAACGGAACAATCACCTTGGATGAATTAATAGAATTCTCGAAAGTCCAGATGAGAAAAATTGTGAAAAGTGTTCTTAAATGGAGTGATGGTGTTTACTATTTTTCAAAAGATGTTCCTGCAAATGCTTTCATTAATCTTGAAATTGATTTGAAAGATTTTGTCTATAATTTTGTGAAATTTGATCTTGATATGGGATTTATCTGGAAAGGAATCGGATCTTTCCAGGAAATCTTTTTTAAAACGGGTGATGATAAAAAGATTGAGAAATACAACCTGTCAAAGGAGGAACTTGAGTTACTTGATAAGTTTACAGGTGAAGTTAATGTTGAGGTTATTTCTCTGAATTTTGTAGGACTTCCCAAGGAGGAAATTTTAAAAATAATATACTTCTTCCTTTTAAGTGAATTGCTTGTAAAAAAGGAAGATTTTGAGGAAGAAAAATTTTCAATTCCTGATATGCTCATAAACAAGGAAGAAAATAAGGATAAAGACCAGGAGACAGATATTGGTGAAATAGGGCAAATTGATCTCGAGGAGATTGATAATATCAATTCTCCGGGTGGAGTTGATATCAAAATGAACTCTGCAAATGAACCCGATCATCCCATTATTTCACCGGAAGATGAAATTCCTGTTTCTCCTCATAAAGATATATCTATTACTGATAAAATGCTCATGGACTTAAAAAAAGAGAACTCCGGTAAAAAAAGTAAGCTGCTAAATTATTTTCTCTATTTTGTTGTTATAGCGCTAATAGCCGGTGGAGCAATATTTATTTATTTAAACAATGCAGATGATGGCGTTATTGAATCTAAAAAAAATACCAATGATATAAATTTAAAGAAGAAGAATATGATTTCTGTAAAAAGTATTCAGAAAAAAACTATAGATAAAAAGAGCTCAAATTCAGAAAAAATTCAAAATTCAGATGCAGGGAATAAAAAAAATCTGAAAAGCAGTAAAAAGAATCAAAAGAAAATAGACAATAGTTTAAACAAAAGAGGTTCGAAAGTAATAAAAAAACAGAAAAAAACTGAAAATCCTGTTGAATTCATGAGAAAGGGCAATTTCAGGAAAGCAGCTGTTCTTTGGAAGAATGAACTCTTGGGATCAGGATTCTCGTATTCAATTCTTTTAGAACTCGATTGTGTAAAAGAATCTGTAAAATTTGCATATAAAAAAATAGTCAGAAAAAATAATTTTGCCCTGATAGAGATAACCAGAAATGGCAGAAGCTGTTACCTGGTACTTTATGGCAAGTTTAGAAATGAAACGGAAGCAAAGAATGCAATAAGATATTTACCCTCATATTTTTTAAATCAAAATAATCCTCCAAGGGTTCTGGAATTAAAAAAATATCTATGAAAATATAAAAAAAATATAAATGTTCAAATATGCACTTGTAAAAAAACCTGCAAAGTCAATTGAAAAAGGGATCACAACAGCTGATCTGGGAAAACCGATTTATGAATTAGCATGTATTCAACATGAAAAATATAGAGATACTCTGATTAAGTGTGGGTTAGAACTCATTGTACTTGAACCTTCCGAAAAATTTCCCGACTCGGTTTTCGTAGAGGATACGGTTGTAGCCGCAGGCGACACTCTTATAGTTTCAAATCCGGGAGCAATTTCCCGAAGAAAAGAGCCTGAATATATTATAAAACCACTGGAAGGATATTTCAGACACATTGAAAGGATATCCGGTTCTGCAAGAATTGAGGGTGGTGATGTTATGCTCACAGAAAATATTTTTTATGTTGGAATTACGGGTCGCACTAACTTAGAAGGTGCTGAACAATTTGCTAAAGCAGTATCAAATGCAGGCTTTGATTGCAGGTTTGTTAAGCTAAATGAATTTCTCCATTTAAAAACAGGTGTTTCTTATGTAGGGGATAACAGAATTTTAGTGACCGGTGAACTAGTAGAGAATAGTCTTTTCAAAGATTTTGAAAAAATAATTATTCCGGAAAATGAATCTTATTCGGCTAACAGTATTCGTGTGAATGAATATATTATCATTCCTGAAGGTTTCAAAACTGTGAAAAATAAGCTGGAAAAATTTGGATACAAAACTATTTCAGTAAATACTTCGGAATTCAGAAAGATTGACGGAGGATTAAGCTGCCTATCTGTCAGATTTTAATAAAAAGTATTTCTGTACACTAAAACAAATTATTTTTAATCCGGAATTATTATTTTGTTAAATCTTTCTTACGTTTACAGCCTGATCCCCTTTATCACCCGACTTAATTTCGAATTCAACTTCTTCTCCTTCATCGAGTGTTTTAAATCCATCACTGGTGATTTCCTTGTAATGAACAAATACATCAGTGCCCTCTTCTGTAGAAATAAATCCATAACCCTTTTTGGCATTGAACCATTTAACTTTGCCTTTAGCCATAAAAATCTCCTTAAAACATTTAAAATTTATTGAAATTACTCATTGAATTAAATTTAGGTGCATTATTTACATACATTCTTTACTACTTAATTAGATATTACAATAGGGGTTTATCTATTGTCAAGGATAAAATAATTTATAAGTAAAACTTATTTAATTTAATATTTTTTATTCACATGATATATTTTCATTTAATAATAATGGAGAAGATTATGAAGGGAACAGATTTTTATAAATTAATTTCAAAAAGAAGAAGTATCAGGAATTATGATCCTGTAAAAATGGTTCCGGAAGATGTTTTAGAAAGGATATTGAATGCAGGAAGACTTGCTCCTACTTCGAGCAATAAGCAGCCGGCAACATTCAGACTTATTCGGGATCCAGGGCTTTTAAACAGGGTAAACAAGTGTTATCCCAGGAGTTGGTTTATGGATGCACCTTCGATTCTCATAATTACCGGTAAACGGCAGGATGCCTGGATTCGTCAATATGATGGATTTAACTCTCTGGAAATCGATCTTGCCATAATGATGGATCATATGATCCTGGCAGCTTCCTGTGAAGGGGTTGCTACCTGCTGGATCATTGCCTTTGATAAAGAGGTTGTAAAAAAAGAACTTGAATTATCTGCCGATGATGTAATTTTATGTATGTCACCTCTCGGGTATCCAAGAGACGGATTTAACAAACCGCAGATGCCTGCGAGAAAATCTTTAGAAGAACTTGTCAGGTATTATTGATACGCTTTAACCGCAGTGAAGAAATTCCTGTATTATTTCCTTTAAACTATCTGCTTTTCCAAAAATCCGTTCACTTAAATTCTTGTCATTATAATTCTTCAGTTCAGATATAATATCATTTATGATCATTGGAGGGAAAACATTCTCTCTCTCAAAAAAAGTCCGTCTGGATTCCAGCATAGAAGCGGCTTCGCTGCAGGAAGCAGGTAAAAGGTCAAGTTCCCTGTGATTTGAAGCATCTTTATCAATATACAATTCTTCAGCCTTTTTTTCACCATCCTGACAAGTGAGGCCGTGAAGTGCTGCCATCGTCATTCCTGCAAGCAGCAGATGCACATTAGCACTTCCATCCGGACTTCTGAATTCAATTGTCTGGTTATTTAAATACTTTTTCATGTTGTCAGGCTCATTTGGGTTAAGTTCCTTTACCATATCCTTAACATTGATCCAGCCCAATGGAACTCTTATCAGAACAGATCTGTTTTTGTCTCCCCAGCAGATACTTGTAGGTGCTTCCTGGTGAGGAACAAGTCTTAGAAAAGATGTCGGTACCGTATTTCCAAACGCAGTAAGAGCAGGAGAAAGATCAAGTAACCCGAATATTAATTTTTTTGCAACCGAGCTCAATTCTCCTTTATCGATTAATTGATTTACTCCATCCTTAAGAAGACGTGAATGAATATGAAGCCCGCTTCCTGCCTGTCCGACAATTATTTTAGGAGCAAAACTCACCTCCATTTCATATTTATAGGCTATTTCCCGTACCGCCCATTTTGCCAATACAAGTTGATCAGCAGCATCTTCAACAGGACATGGTAAAAATTCAATCTCATGCTGGACCATTTCAAGATCCTCCGAGATAATGTTGCCCACCTCTGCATGGCCATATTTTATCTTGCCTCCGATCTGACTTATAACTTCCATAGCTTCTCTTCTGATGGATCCCCATTTTGAAAAAGGGTGAGATTCGTGATACCCTTTCTGTTCAATTATCGGATATATTGAATCTATTTCCGACAGGAGATAATACTCAAGCTCTCCTAAAGCTTCAAAAGTATATCCGGTTTGTTCTTTAAGAAGTTTATGTGCTCGTAAAATAATATTTTCAGGTGAACTTTCAAGCGGGGTTCCGTCTCCTTTAAAGAAAGAACATAGTATATCGACAGTCGGAATGGATGTGAAGGGATTTAAAAATGCAGTCTTAAATCTTGGAATTACATAAAGGTCACTTCTACTTGCACCTATATAAGAAAAGAGACTTGATCCGTCAACTCTTTCTCCGTTCGAAAGAAACTCATCCAGATGATTTTTACTATTAATAACAAAATTCAGTGTTTTTAGTCTGCCGTCTCCTCCAAGGTATCTGAAATTAACCATTTTCACATCATTTTTTTCAATGTACTCGATAATATCTTTTTTTGTAAAATCAGAAGCCGGTTTGTTCAAAAACTGAACGAGCTGATTTGGATTCAATCTGATTTTTTCTTCCATTCGGCACCTCGATAATTAAATGTATTAGTTTAGAATAATAAATTAGATTAGTCTCGAATTCAAGATGTTTTTTAAATCCTTTACTTATTTTTCTTTTTTCTTTACAATTTTCAAAAAAGATGAATAGCAGGAGATACTAATGTTCAAAAACCACCCTAAAGGATTGATCGTACTGTTTTTCGCAAATATGGGAGAACGCTTCGGATATTACACTATGATCCCGATTTTTGTTCTTTTCTTTCAGGCAAAATTTGGACTCTCGCCGGAGAGTGTAGGTGATATATGGTCGATGTTCCTTTTTGGGATATATTTTCTCCCGTTGTTCGGTGGAATACTCGCAGATAAGATCGGATACGGGAAAACTATCGTAATTGGAATAATACTGATGATTTCCGGGTATGGACTCATGGGAATACCAGGGCAGACAAAAATATTTATATATGCATCACTTTTTATTATAGCTCTCGGGACAGGTTTTTTTAAGGGAAATTTAGCCGTTATTCTCGGGAATCTGTATCAGGAAAAAGGTTTGAAAAAATTGAATGATGCTGCGTTCAATATTTTTTATATGGGCATAAATATCGGAGCATTTTTTGCGCCGTATGCTGCAACAACTTTAAGAGACTGGCTTCTCGGAAAAAGCGGATTTACATATGTTGCAAGCCTGCCGGGAATGATCCATGAATATTACAAGGGGACACTCGCAAATGTTGCCCAATTTGAAAAACTCGCAAGAGAACAGATGGGAACCGGATTTACAAATTTGAAGGATTTCGGGGACAAATACCTTGACTCTTTAAGCCAGGGATACCATGCTGCCTTTGCACTTGCAGCGGTCAGTATAATAATATCTTTAATTATCTTTATATCATTCAAAAAATACTATAAACATGCTGATTATCTTCATTCCGAAAAATCGGCTGAAAGTGAATCGAAAATTGTGGAACTAACACGTGTACAAATAAGGGAGAGAATTAAAGCTCTGCTTCTTGTTTTTACTGTTGTTATCTTTTTTTGGATGGCATTTCATCAGAATGGACTTACTCTTACATGGTTTGCAAGGGACTATACGGCGGATGCTGTTTCTCCTTTCACAAAAATATTTTTTGATCTTCCGGCATTTCTATCTGTTATTGCTGTAATAATAGGGATGGTATTTCTGATTAAAAAAAGTTCAACCGGAAAAGCTAAAGCTTTAGGGGGTATTATTTCTGTAGCAGCTGCAATAATTCTCGGTCTCAGATATAATACTTTTTCTTCATCCAATCCGATATCACCTGAACTGTTCCAGTCCTTTAATCCTATATTTGTTGTTTTTTTAACCCCGGTGGTTGTCATATTCTTTGCCTGGCTGAACCGTAGGAAAAAGGAACCTTCGTCTCCCAAAAAAATAGCAATTGGAATGCTTCTTCTCGGGGCAGGGTGGCTGGTTATGGTGTTTGCGGCATTAGGACTTGCAAATCCTCAATCACTGGAAACCACAGGCGGAGTATCATCAGTGTTAGTAACTCCTTACTGGTTAATCAGTATGTATTTTACAATGACTGTATCAGAACTATTTATAAGTCCGATGGGTCTGGCTTTTGTTGCCAAGGTTTCCCCGCCTAAATTCAGGGGGATGATGCAGGGAGGATGGCTTGCAGCCACTGCTATTGGGAACCTGCTTTCGGGACAGATAGCAAAACCATATGCATCGTTTGAATTATGGCAGACATTTCTGCTTTTAGTTATAACTTCTTTGATATCAGCAGGATTTATGTTCTTGATTCTAAAAAAACTCGAGAAGGCAACTTCATAAAAAATTAAAAAATGAGAGTATTACTGACTCCTTCAGCTGCAAGAAAAATAATTTATGCCCAAAAGGATCAGAGTTATATAAACGGGTTTCTACTCGGAAAAAGAATATCCAGATTTAATATAATCAACGATATTGTAAGTTCATCTATCACATTTGAAAATTGCATTGAGTTGTGTTCTGACGCTTACCAAATATTTGGTGACAGAATAAAAGGATTTTTTTTTAAAAAAGGAACTTTTTTTACTCACGAACAGTTTATGGAGAAACTTATCCTTGAGATTGACAAAGAAAAGATTGATTTTTTCCTTGAAAGAATTATAACAGGCCCCGGGGGTATGACGGAGAAGATCGGGTTAAAACATATATTTGCAGAAAATGTCAAATTACTATAATAACGAAGAGCGTAAATATCTATTAAACCTGTCGAGGAATACGATTGAGAATTATTTAAAAATTGGTTTAAAATCCTACCCTCAAATTCCGGGAGAAAGTAAATTAAATGAGAAGAGAGGAGTATTTGCCACGATTCACAAAAAAGGCTCTCTAAGAGGCTGCATCGGATATCCTTTACCACATAAAAGTGTTGTCGAATCAGTAGTGGACAATTCAATATCAGCAGCTTTTGAAGATCCGAGGTTTACTCCTTTACAAGGTCAGGAATTATCTGAAATTGAAATTGAGATTTCAATACTCTCATTGCCGCAAAGAGTAAAAAATTATAAAGAAGTAAGGGTTGGAACTGACGGGATTA
>CAZNLS010000116.1:2406-7513 GCA_964573895.1 uncultured Clostridia bacterium | reverse complement strand
ATCCTGCCTCGCACGTAGTGAGACTTATAAAGTGATAAATTTCAACTCAGCGGCAAAAAAGGGAACATTTTTGAAAGTGAAAATAACCGGATTCGGCCCGTATTCACTCTCGGGAGTTGAATTGCCTGAGCCGGACTGACAAGCCTCTTCCAGCCTTGACTAAAATTGTGAAATATGTTAAAAATACGCTTATCTAAACAGTTTTTGCGGAAAAAATAATGAAACTTGATGTTAATGAAATAAAAAAAAACGGTCTTTATCTGGAGGACAGTCTTACTCCCGATGATTCCTTCCTTATAGAAGATGATTCCTACTTCAATGATGAAATAAGCTTTTCAATTAATTTCAAAAAACTTGAGGAGGATAAAATTCAAGCCAGGGGGAAGGTCAGAACCAGGATCTTTCTCCGTTGTGTTAAATGTCTTGAGATGTATGATTACCGGATAAATTCCGATTTCGATATTATCTTTTTCCCTTCGGAATTTACCGGGTTGGAAGGTTCCGGTCTGAAAAATGAGGAACTTGAATATATTTTTTATGAGGGAGATGAGATAGATCTGAAGAGGGTTCTCCTTGAACAGATCAATCTGTTTATTCCTATAAACCCATCCTGTGGGCCTGATTGTAAGGGGATTTGTCCCAATTGCGGAATAAATCTGAATAATGAGATATGTAAATGTGAGAACACTACACAGGATGTCAAACTTTTGTTTGATAAAATAAAGAGGTGAAATATGGCTTTACCGAAAAGAAGACATTCGCATCAGAGAAAAAATAAAAGAAGATCCCACCATTTTCTTAAGGTAGAAGGTCTCTCTCTGTGCCCACAGTGCAATGAACCGAAACTTCCACACAGAGTTTGCAAAAGCTGCGGATATTACGACAAAAAACAGGTAACCGAAGCAGAAGAAGTATAATCTGTTTATGAAAATTGCTGTAGATGCAATGGGCGGAGATGGCGCCCCGGATGTTGTAATCAAGGGTGTTGTTGACTATTTAATTGAAGATAATTGTGAAGATTCCCCCGTTATTGTTCTTGTAGGAAAGGAGAAAGTCATAAAAAAAGAGTTAAAAAAGCATATGCTCCGGGATTACTCACACCTTGAAATTTTGAATGCAAAAGAATCAATTTCTATGAAGGAGCATTTTTTTTCATACTGGAAAAAGCGGAATGAGACATCTGTTAAGATTGGGCTTGACCTGGTTAAAAAAAAGGGTGCCCAGGCTATGTTTTCCGCTGGAAATACAGGTGCCGTTATGGCAATATCTAAGAATGTTCTCGGTCCGATTGAAGAGATTGACAGGCCGGCACTTGCTCTCATGCTTCCAACCCTGAAAGGCAGCTCATTATTAATGGATGTTGGTGCAAATGTTGATCCCAAGCCCAGAAATATGGTTCAGTTCGCCCTTATGGGAAAAGTTTTTTTGGAGAATGTTTACGGGAAAAAAAATCCCAGGATTGCCATGATGAATATCGGTGAAGAGAATGGAAAGGGTAATAGTCTGATAAAGAGAACTCATCCAATTCTTGAGAAAATGGATATCAACTATATTGGTAATATTGAAGGCCGGGATGTATATGCGGGTGATGCAGACCTGATTATAACAGATGGGTTCACGGGAAATGTTGCCCTTAAAGTATCGGAAGGAGTTGTTGATACAATGCTTTCTATGCTTGACAGAGAAATCACATCAGGGATATTATCAAAATTGGGATTTTTCTTCCTGAAAAGTTCCCTTAAAAGAGTAAAAAAAAGGCTGGATTATTCCGAATATGGAGGAGCGCTTCTTCTCGGTGTTAAAGGACTTGTAATTATCGGGCATGGGAAATCGAGTGAAAAAGCGATAAAAAATGCTATAATTCTCGGTAAGAAATTTGTTTCGGGAAATGTTTTAGAGAAAATTTCTGCAGAATTGGGTAAAATGAAAGAAGTATTCAAGGAGTTAAAATATGTATGATGAATATAAAAATGCAGTAGTAACCGGAGCTGCCAGAGGAATTGGAAAATCAATAGCCATAAAACTGGCAGAGGCGGGACTTAATGTGGTTATTTCGGATATCATGATTGATGAAGCTGAAAAAACTGCCGATGAAATAAAAAAACTTGGGGTTAATTCTTTTGCCGTTAAAACCGATGTTTCCAATAATGAGAGTGTTAATGCAATGATTGAAAAAACGGTTGCAGAACTTGGCTCTGTTGATTTCCTCGTTAATAATGCAGGTGTTACAAGGGACAATCTTTCGATAAGGATGTCCGAGCAGGAATGGGACATGGTTCTCAACATCAACCTTAAGGGAACATTTCTCTGCAGCCAGGCTGCTGCAAAACAGATGATGAAGAAGAGGTTCGGAAGAATTGTGAATATCGCATCGGTAAGCGGTATACTCGGCACTGCCGGGCAGTCGAATTATGCCTCTTCAAAGGCTGGTGTAATTGCCCTGACAAAATCTTTTGCAAGAGAACTCGGAGGAAGAAATATAACGGCGAATGCAATAGCTCCTGGTTATATAATAACCGAAATGACTGAAAAATTGCCTGAAAAGGTAAAAGAGGCTTACGTTAGCCAAATCCCGCTTAAGAGAGGCGGTACACCGGATGATGTAGCTGAAGTAGTGAAATTTTTGATTTCACCTGCAGCTTCCTATATAACGGGAACAGTTTTAAATGTTTCCGGAGGACTTTTAATTTAAATAAGGAGATAAATATGAACAAAGATGAGATTTTAACAAAAGTTAAAAGTGTAGTTTCTGAAAAACTGAACGTTGGAGAAGACCAGGTTGTTTCTGATGCAAAATTTGTTGAAGATCTTGGAGCTGATTCTTTAGATCAGGTTGAATTGATTATGGCACTCGAAGATGAGTTTGATCTGAAAATTCCTGAAGAGGAAGCTGAGAAATTATCAACTGTAGGATCTGCAGTAGATTATATCGTATCAAAAGCTTAACCAGATGGTTTTTACAACAAAAAATATTGCTCTTCGCAGAGTAGTAATTACGGGAATGGGAATGATCTCCTCTGTTGGGAGTGATGTTCCCGAATCCTGGGATAATGTAAAGAAGGGAAAGAGCGGTATAGGTTCTATTACCAGATTTGATGCATCTGAATACTATTCCCGTATTGCAGGTGAAGTAAAAAATTATGATCCCCTTAATTATTTTGACAAAAAGGAAGTCAAGAAGATGGACCCCTATATTCAGTTTGGAGTCATTGCTGCAACAGAAGCGGTAAAAGATTCGGGTATTGATAAATTTTCAGGGCTGAATCATGACAGATCCGGGGTTTATATAGGTTCCGGGATTGGCGGTATACATACAATCGAACAGAACAAAGAGATCCTTCTTGACCGTGGTCCAACCAGAGTTTCTCCATTCTTTTTGACGGCATCAATAGCAAATCTTGCAACAGGTCAGGTTTCCATAAAATTCGGGCTAAAAGGTCCCAATCTTGCAAATGTTACAGCCTGTGCAACGAGTACTCATTCTATCGGAGATTCATTCAAGATCATTCAGATGGGAGACGCAGATGTAATGGTTGCAGGCGGTGCGGAATATCCGATCACAAAACTTGGCGTTGCAGGATTCTCAACAATAAGAGCACTCTCTTCGAGAAACGATGATCCTCAAAAAGCGAGCCGCCCGTTTGATAAAGAGAGGGATGGTTTTGTTATTGCCGAAGGAGCCGCTGTAGTTGTTCTTGAGGATCTTGAGCATGCAGTTAAGAGGGGAGCAAAGATCTACGGTGAAGTCGTTGGTTACGGATATACCGGAGATGCTTTCCATGTAACAGCTCCTGACGAAGAGGCAAACGGTGCAGTCAGAACGATGAAAATGGCAATTGACGATGCAGGGATTGATACCTCTGAAGTTGATTATATTAATGCGCATGGAACATCAACTCCAATGAATGACAGGATAGAGACAAGAGCCGTGAAAAAACTCTTCGGAGATCATGCTAAAAAGGTAAGCATAAGTTCCACCAAGTCTATGACCGGGCATGTTCTTGGGGCGACCGGTGCGACGGAGGCGATTTTTTCTACTCTTGCGATTAAAGATAGTTTTGTCCCCCCAACGATAAATCAGGAAGTGCCGGATGAAGATTGCGACCTCAATTACACTCCAAACAAGGGTGTTGAGAGAGAACTCAACTATGCTCTTTCCAACTCTTTCGGGTTCGGAGGAACTAACGGAAGTCTGCTTGTAAAAAAATTTGAGGATAAATAAACGGATCAGTCTTTAATGGGCTGATCTGGAGTTTTCTTCATTATCAGGTTTGCTTAATAAAATATACTGCTTACAAAAATATTCCTACGTCTTTTCTGACTTAAAATAATTATATTTTACATTGTTATAAACTTGAAATAAATAATTTATTATTCTATAAAAGATAGATTCCGCTGGTTTTGTATATTGTGGGATTCAGCTGGAAAATGGAGAGGAAAATAAAAATATGGATTTAAAAGAAGCAAAAGTAGTAATAACCGGAGCGACAAGCGGAATAGGATATGAGACTGCCAAAGCCTTAAAAAAGTGCGGCTCAACCGTTGTAATATGCGGAAGAAGTGAAGATAAGGTAAAAAAAGCTTCGGAAAAACTGGGAGTTTTTGGTTTTAAAGCGAATGTTGTAAGTGAAAAAGAGATACAGGGATTATTCGAATTTGCAATTGAAAAAATGGGAACTGTCAATGTTCTTATTAATAATGCAGGATTCGGACGTATGACTCCGCTCATTGACACAACAGCAGAAGATTTTTTCGAACAGTGGGAAGTAAATGCGAGAGGTGTGTTTATCGCAGGAAGAGAAGCCGCAAAGCTCTTCATTGAAAATAAGTATGGAAATATAATAAATATAGGATCGACTGCTGCAATTCGCGGTTTTGCAGGCGGATCTGCCTATTCATCAAGTAAATTTGCAGTTTCGGGTCTGACAGAGTGCTGGAGGGCTGAGCTGAGGCCTTACAACATCAGAGTCATGCAGGTTAATCCCAGTGAGGTTGTAACGGAGTTTTTTGAAAAGGCAGGGCTTGAAGTTAGGGATGCGGAAAACAAGCTTAAGCCAAAAGAGATCGCTCACCTCATCACTTCAATGCTGTCGATGGATGATATCGG
>CAZNLS010000116.1:0-2306 GCA_964573895.1 uncultured Clostridia bacterium | reverse complement strand
AGCCAAAAGAGATCGCTCACCTCATCACTTCAATGCTGTCGATGGATGATATCGGTTTCATTCCGGAAGCGTCGGTTTGGGCAACAAACCCATGGAGGAAAAAGTGACAAACAGGAGAATTGTATACATCCTGTTAACCGTAATCTTTCTCTTGTTAATACCCTTGATTGCAATGCAATTTACAGAAGAAGTAAACTGGAATATTGCTGATTTTATTGTTGCCGGAATTCTGCTGACAGGAGCGGGACTATTATGCGAATTTACGATCAGAAAAACCAAAAAAAGCAAGTTGGGTCTGATTATTTGCTGCATTATTGTGATCATATTTGTTCTGATATGGGCTGAACTTGCGGTGGGGATTTTTAACACTCCGTTTGCAGGAAATTGAATTGGTAAAAATCATTCTATTCTCTACTATCAGTGTTTTTATCATTCTTGTCTCTTTTCGTAATATCTTCAATTTCCGGAGTCATGGTTTTTACAGGTTTTTAAGTTGGGAATGTATAGCATGGCTATTTGCGTCAAGTTACAATATCTGGTTCAGGGAACCTTTTTCATTTATTCAGATACTATCGTGGATATTTCTGACTGTTTCAACGATTTTTGTTGCTGCAGGAGTATATTCTATTTTTAAACGTGGTAAACCGGGAAGTGACAGGGAGGATAATACGCTATATAAATTTGAAAAGACCCAAAAACTTGTTACTAGCGGAATATTTAAATATATAAGACATCCTCTCTATTCATCGCTGGTTTTTTTGACATGGGGGATCCTATTGAAGAATCCAATTCCTGAATTATTTATCATTTCATTATTGTCGACAATTTTTTTGTTTATTACAGCCCGATTTGATGAAAAAGAGTGTATCGGGTTTTTTGGTGACAAATATATGGATTATATGAAAAGCAGCAAAAGATTCATTCCCTTCATATTTTAAAGATGTATTATTCAATGAATAATTAAGAAGGAGAATAAAATGAAAAAAATGAGATGCAGCCAACTTGGCGGTGCTTGTGATAAAGAGTTTTATGCGGATACCTTTGAAGAGATTGCTGAAATGAGCAAAAAGCATGGGATGGAGATGTTTCAAAAAGGGGATAAACCACATCTTGAGGCAATGGGAAAAATGAAGGAACTCATGCAGGACCCCGAAGAGATGCAAAAATGGTTTGAAAACAGGAAAAAAAACTTTGAAAACCTTCTCGACGAATAGAAGAAAAAATCTACTAAATCTGTAACCGATTGATTTATGCAGCTTAACCGTTAAGTGTCATTACTTCAAAGTAATTAAGAATTTACTGAAAACAATTCATCCATTAGCTCGTATTACAATTTGAAAGAGAGTGAAATTAAAAATCAGAAGGAGCTAAAATGACAAGTGACGTCATCAACCAGTCTCAGAGGAAGGCTGCAAAAGTTGCAGGATTCACTTTAATATTTGCAATTGTGATTGTGATCATTTCAAATTACAGCGTTAACTTTCGTTTTGTCATTCCGAATGATGCTGTAGAAACTGCCGGGAACATCATTGCGCATGAAACATTATTTCGTATCAACATTTTTTGTAATCTGATCTACTTTATAACCCTGATCCTAATGTTAACATCGCTTTACGTGATACTAAAACCGGTGAATAGGAATCTTGCCCTGGCTGCAGCATTCTTTAGGTTTATATATGCTTTAATGTGGGTGATTATGGCACTCAATACATTCGGAGCAATACACCTTCTTGGCGATGCTTCTTATCTGCCGGTCTTCAAGACAGATCAATTGCAGACTCTGGCCAGGCTGCATCTTAGAAGCAGTTGGGATGCATACTATGTTGGCCTGCCGTTCTGGGGATTAACCTCATTGGTATGCAGTTACCTATTGTTAAAGTCAAAGTATATACCCAAAGTATTGGCTGTCTTTGGTTTAATCTCGTCGGCATGGTGCGTGTTCTGTGCATTCATGTTCATTATTTTCCCTAACTTTGAAAAGACAGTTAATTTATCTTTGTTCGATGTGCCACTGGTTCTCTTTGAATTAGCATTAGGCATTTGGCTTCTGTCTAGGGGATTAAAACCAAAAAATGCAGTTAAATCGAATTGAATTATTAAAAAAATTAAAAAAAATATAATAATAGGGGTTCAATAATGAAAAATAATGAATTAACACTAAAAAAAAATGCAAGATTTGCCGGTTTATTATATCTTTTTTGGGTAATAACAGGAATCTTTTGTTTGATATATATAATATAGAAACATATAGTTAATATAATATATGCATATACTACAGCGTAGAGCAGATATAGTGTATAAGGTCA
>CAZNLS010000115.1:0-7533 GCA_964573895.1 uncultured Clostridia bacterium | reverse complement strand
ATGTTATGCTCGTAACCGCTAATATGAGGGAAGAGGCAAAAGAGGATCAGGATTTTTTCCCGTTACTGGTGGATTTCAGAATAAATAGTTATTCAGCGGGAAAGATTCCGGGAGGTTTTTTTAAACGAGAAGGAAAATCTTCTGAAAGAGAAGTGCTTATGTCCAGACTCATTGACAGGCCTATACGTCCTCTTTTTCCAGAAAATTTTTACAACGATACCCAGGTAATTGCAATGCTAATGTCAGCCGATTTGAGTATCGATTTTGATGCAATGGGAATTATTGGTGCCTCTTCAGCACTCCTTTCATCAACACTTCCATTTTCCACACCGGTAAGTGCGGTGAAGATCGGGATGAAAGAAGGAACATTTTATGTAAATCCAGGGCATAAACTCTGCTCAGAGATGGATATGCTTCTGATGGTGGCAGGAACCGAAGAGAGCATTGTAATGATGGAAGCCGGAGGAGATGAGTTTGATGAATCCCAGTTAAAAACTGGTCTTGAGAAAGCAAAAAAAATCATAAAAGATATATGTATTGCTCAGAAAACTTTGATTTGCAATGAAAAAATAGTTGTTGAGAAAGATGAGCAATCAGAGAAAATTTTTGTGGAATTAGAAAAAAAATATTCTGATGATTTGAAAAATGCAATCTTTGCCGAAAGTAAATCGGAGAGAAAGAACAGAATAAAAAAAATTCAGGAATCAATTGATTCTGAAATTGAAAATGAAGAAGATAAGTTGAAGTCCAAAAATGCATTTCATAAACTTGAATATCAGGTTTTCAGAAAAACACTTATAAGTGAGAAAAAAAGAAATGATGGCAGAATGTTTGATGAGATCAGAAATATTAATATTGAACTTGGTATTCTTCCAAGAGCTCATGGCTCTGCTGTTTTTACAAGAGGTGAAACACAGGCTCTTGCAACGGTTACTCTCGGATCCGAAGATGATGCTCAACGCATAGATGATATCTCTTCAAGCTCAGAACTGAAAAAATTTATGCTGCATTATAATTTTCCTCCCTATTCGGTGGGTGAAGTCGGGTTTTTAAGGGGTCCGGGAAGAAGAGAGATCGGGCATGGAAATCTTGCCGAAAAAGCTCTTTCTAAAATTATTCCTGATAACAGTAAATTCCCTTATACTATCAGAATAGTTTCAGATATTATGGAATCTAACGGTTCCTCATCAATGGCAACAGTCTGCGGAGGTACTTTGGCATTAATGAATGCAGGAGTTCCAATTTCTTCACCGGTTGCAGGTATTGCAATGGGTCTTGTAAAAGAGGGTGATGATTTTGAAGTTTTAACTGATATTGCCGGCTATGAGGATCATTTTGGAGATATGGATTTTAAAATTGCAGGGACGGAAAAAGGAATTACAGCTGTTCAGCTCGACATCAAGATATCAGGGCTGAATGATAATATTATTGATAAAACTCTGGCGGATGCCAAAAAGGCAAGATTATTCATTCTCGGAAGAATGAAAGAGAATATTGATCACCCATCAGATTCTTTGTCAGAATATGCTCCGGTTATCATGAATATGAAGATCAAAGAGGAGAAAATAAGAGACCTGATCGGACCCGGAGGCAAAACCATTAAAGGATTAATTTCTGAGTTTGATGTAAAAATTAATGCTGACGATGATGGGAATGTTGCAATTTCAGCATCCAACAAGGAAGTTGGAGACATGGTAAAGGCGAAGATAAAAGAGATCACACAATCAGTTGAAGTAAATAAAATATACAACGGAAAGATAACCAGAATTGAGGATTATGGTATTTTTGTTGAGCTGTTTAAAGGAGCAGTTTCATTGGTACACATATCAGAAATTTCACATACACGGATAAAAAGTATTCGTGATGAAAACTTTAAGATAGGGCAGGAGATTAAAGTTAAAGTAATAGATGTTGACAGGGATAATAAGATTAAGGCTAGTATAAAAGCTCTGGAAAGTAGAAAACAGGGAGAGAATCCCTCCAGGTAAATGTTTCGTAAAACCGGACGATTCTGCAGGAAATTTGAGAATAACGGTTTCACTCTCATTGAACTTATTGTAGTTATAGTAATAATTTCAACTCTTGCAGCAGTTGCAATTCCCCTCGTCGAAACATCATTAAAAAGAGATAAAGAGATTCTATTAAGAAGATCACTTCGGACTCTGAGAGAAGCAATTGATGATTATAATAAATTTATTGTCAGTAATAAGATTAAACATGATGAAGATACTTACGGGTATCCCGAAGATTTGGAAATTCTGGTTAAAGGGGTGGAATTCAGGGATAAAAAAAATAAACTGAGAATAAAAAAATTTCTAAGACGTATCCCTCTTGACCCAATGACAAAATCAAATGACTGGGGAAAGAGATCATACCAGGATAAAAGAGATTCTTCACACTGGGGAGGAGAAAATATCTGGGATGTATATACAAAATCTGAAAAAAGAGCTTTAGACGGATCCAAATATAAAGAATGGTAATTTTTATTGCGAAATAATTCATATATTGACTAAAACCGTTCATAATGTATAATATAATAGATTTTTCTGAAGAAGGAGGAAGATGTGAATATACCTGATTTTATTGACAGCAGATTCAGATTTACAATAATGGTTGCCAAAAGAGCAAAACAACTGATAAATGGAGCTCCGAAACTGATAGAACTTGAATCCGAAAATCCGGTAACGACGGCAATTGAAGAGGTTTCTTTGGGAAAAGTTTCATTTGACATCATAAATAGTGCAGGAGTCGACTTCGGAGAAGAAGTTTCGGATGAGCAATTGGAAGAAGAGGGTGATTTAAATTCTGAAGAATCTGATGAGACTAATTTATTAACTGAGGTGGATAAAAGTAAATCTGATCAGAAGCAGGAAGAAGAGACATCTACAGAGGAAATTCCTCCCGAAACCGAGTCTTAATAGAAAAATACATTATCAATTTTTATGAAAATAATTGTCCGCTCTCCTAATTGGGTAGGGGATTGCGTTATGTCAATTGGATCTCTAAAAACTTTAAAATACGAAAATCCCGAATCTGAAATTTTTCTGGTGACAAAACCGAAGCTTGACAATATCTACAGGGACATGAAAGAGATAGAAAAAATCATTGTTTTACCCCAAAAGATAACAATAAAAAATTTTTTTGCTGTTATAAAGTCTCTGAGTATACATAAAATTAGAACCGGGATCCTACTCACAAATTCCTTTTCATCCGCATTGCTCTTCAGGTTGGCAGGCATTAAATACCTGACCGGATATATGAAGGATTTGAGAAGTTTTATGCTTACCAAAAAAAAAAAATTACCAAAAAGAATTTCTCATCAGCAGGATCTTTATATTGATCTCATTCATTTTTTTAACGGGTATAAATCAGAAAAAAGATTCTCAAACTCAATTTTTTTGAGTGAAAAACAGTTACTCAATGGTAATGAACTTATAAACAAAATGGGAATTGATAAATCGAAAAAGCTTATAGGTATATCCCCTTTCACAGCTTATGGAATATCAAAGGAGTGGCCGCAGCAAAGATTTTCAGAATTAATAGTAAAATTGAAATCTTCAGCAGATGTAGAAATTATACTTTTTGGATCTCCGGGTGAGAAAAACAGACTTGAAAAACTTTGTGAATCAACCGGTTCAAAAGTTCATATTGTATCTGAAGGATATTCACTCTCAGATGCAATATGCATTATGAAAAGAATAAATCTGTTTATAGGGAATGACTCGGGATTAATGCATATATCATCTGCATTGGGGATACCTCTCCTTGGAATATTCGGCCCGACCCTCCCGAAAAAAAGTTTCCCTTTTTCAAAAAACTCTGAATTTATTTATAAACAAATCTATTGTTCACCTTGCCTTAACAGAGTCTGCCCCATCGGGCATGATTGCATGACCTCGATTGGTGTTGATGAAGTAATAAAAAAAATTATAAAATATCTTTAACTATTTGAATTTTTAGGATTTAAATTTCTGAAAACAATTTCAGCTACCTTTTTTTTGGCATCCTGGTCCGTTATTTTATCAAGAATAGCACTATAAAAATTCCCCGACAAAATTTTTCCCCTTGTAAAATTAAAGTATATGTCGAATGTCCAACTGCATAGTAGTAATATGAAATCCAATTTGTTTTTCAATTGTTTTGAATCTAATTTTTTCTCATTTATAAAAAACTCGTATATTCTGTTTGTAAAATTTTCAGAATCCGGAAGATCAAGCAGGAGTGCCGGATTTGATCCTGTTTGACCTGCCAGATATGAACTTAAAATTTTTAGTATATCGAGCTTATCCGCATCTCTTATCATTTTCGTGTATAGTATTATTGCCGGATCGATGTCAGATTTAAAAAGTTCCTTTTTATTATGATAGAGAATCGGTTTAATCACTCTTTCCCGCTCTTTATCTGTTAAAAAAGGTATCAGATTTTCTTTAAGGAGTATTTCAATTCCCCACTCGGCATGATCACGAGTCAATTTATCATTGAAAGTTTTAAATCTACTGAATTGTTCAAATCTTCCTATATCATGATAAATTGCAATGCATTCACATATTTTAGTCTCATTTTCGCTAAGTTTCAGATCGATAGCCAGAGCAGTCATGTTATTGTGTACTCTCAAAGAATGTTCTTCTTTAACCCTAAAATTTTTGTTCAGATACTCATCTGAGCCGTAAAATTTTGAAATGTATTCTCTAAATTTCTGAATGATTATTCTTTGATTTATCATAAATGTTAAAAAGATATTGGCAGTTTAAGAGAGGGTAGCAACCATGATAGCTTTTATTGTATGCATCCTGTTTTCGGCTTCGTCAAATACAATTGATGCTTCTGATTCAAAAACATCATCACTGACCTCCATAGATTCAATACCGAATTTTTTATATATTTCTTCACCGATCTTTGTTTTCCTGTTATGAAAGGCAGGAAGACAGTGCAGAAATTTTACATTTGGATTTTCTGTTAGTTTCAAAAGGCTGCTGTTTACCTGATAAGGTTTAAGAAGTTTTATTCTCTCTTCCCAAACCGAATCCGGTTCCCCCATGGATACCCAAACATCAGTATATATAAAATCAACCCCCCTGACACCTGTGGAAAGATCTTCCGTAAGTAAAATCTTTCCCCCTGTTTTGGATGCGATCTTTTCGCAGGTATTTTTAAGTGCATCGGAAGGCTGACAGGAATGAGGAGCCACTGCTCTGAAATCCATACCCATTTTTGCTGCACCCACCATTAGGGAATTGCCCATATTATTCCTTGCATCACCAAGGTAAGCAAATGATACATCTTTTAGAGGTTTTTCGGAGTATTCAATCATTGTCATAAAATCTGCCATAACCTGAGTAGGATGAAATTCATTTGTTAATCCGTTCCATACCGGGACACCGGCATTTTCCCCAAGTATTTCTACCAGTTCCTGTGCAAATCCGCGATATTCAATTCCATCATACATTCTTCCCAGAACTCTTGCGGTATCCTTCATTGATTCTTTATGACCGATCTGAGATCCTGATGGTCCAAGATATGTTACTCCGGCTCCCTGGTCCATAGCTGCTACTTCAAAAGCACATCTGGTACGAGTTGATGATTTTTCAAAGATCAAGGCAACATTTTTTCCTGTGAGAGTTGGCTGCTCGGTTCCACTGTATTTTGCTTTTTTAAGAGAAACTGAAAGATCAAGTAGAAATGATATCTCCTCAGGTGTGAAATCGAGAAGTTTGAGAAAATTCTTGTTTTTAATATTAAATGCCATTAATCCTCCTAAAAGCAATGCCAAATCTTACCCGATTTGTCAGGAGAATTCAATGTAGAAACCTCAAATTTTCAATAACTATTGATATTTAAAATCGAGAGTGTAAAATGGATTGATGAATTTAAATGGGAGAGCTTTGATCCTTTTTTCCGGTGGTATTGACTCTACAACTTCACTATATTGGGCAAAGAATAAATTTAATTATGTCTTACCTGTAATTATAAATTATTCACAAAGACATAGTATTGAAACTGAATTTGCAAAAAAAATTTGCAAAATGAATGAATTGGATTTCAAAGAAATTACAATTCCCTTGAATGATATTCTGCATTCTGCATTGTTAAATGAAAATGAAAAAATCCCTGATAGTGTTGAGAAATCCAGGAGCAGCGGGAATGTTCCGGTGACCTATGTTCCATTCAGGAACGGACTCTTTCTCTCCCTGGCTGCAGGGATTGGAGAATCTCTGAATATCAGAAATATTGTTACAGGATTTAACCTGATTGATACACCCGATTATCCCGACACAACCTCTGAATTTACTATAAAGATGGAAGAAGCAATTAATCAGGGATCATCTGCAGCAGTAACAGGAGAAAAATTTAAAATTCATATTCCGCTTATTAAATTAAAAAAATATGAAATAATAAAATTGGGATTTGAACTTGGAGCAGATTATTCATACTCAATTTCCTGTTACAGAGGAAAAGAGAGACCGTGTATGAGTTGTCCTTCCTGTGATATCAGGAACAGTGCTTTTAAAAGATTAAAAATTATTGATCCTCTGATACAGAGGCTTGAGGAGAAGAAATGATGAAGCGGAGACTAATTGTCAGGAAGAAATTTTCATCGGCGCATTTTCTTGAAAATTATAAAGGAAAATGTGAAAAAATGCACGGGCACACTTTTAAAGTTGAAGTTCATTTTTCCGGGGATAGCCTGGACGATTCTGGGATTGCCATTGATTTCACGGTCTTAAAGAGCTATCTCGGAGAGTTACTGCCGGATCATAAGGTTTTAAATGAAATATATGATTTTTCCCCTTCTGCTGAGAATTTATCCGAATATTTTTATAAAAAAATAAAGGAGGACTATCCTGTTGAGAAAGTAATAGTATGGGAATCGGAAAATGCTGCAGCCTCATATGAAGAATAGAATAGATCAATTAAAAATATGTGAGATATTCCGATCAGTCCAGGGAGAAGGATTGAGGGCAGGTCTTCCTTCAATTTTCATTCGTTTTGCCGGATGTTCATTGAGGTGTGATTATTGCGATACCAAATATTCCTGGGCCGGGGGAATAGTAATGAGTGTAGACGATATCTTTAAAGAGATAGAGATTGTTAAAGAAGGTCATGCAGATCTGTTTCAGGTTGTTATAACCGGAGGAGAACCACTTGAGCAGGATATTTCCGATCTTGTAAAATTATTAAGAAAAAAGAGATATTTTGTTAGTCTGGAAACAAATGGAAACCATTCAATAGATTTTGAATTTGACTGGATAACTGTTTCCCCAAAGGATGTAAACGGTTATTTTGTTGATAATTCAATTGCAGCCAGGATAAATGAAATAAAACTTCTGGTGACGCCTCATTTGGATGTTAAGACTATTAAACACATAAGGTCTTTAAATAAGAATATTCCTATCTTTCTGCAGCCGCAGTTTTTTGATGATGATAAACTAAAAAAAACATATGATATTTTTACAAAGTGTATCTCTTCGGAAATAAAAAATATAAGGCTCGGATTCCAGCTGCACAAGTTATACGATATTCAATAGTAAAATA
>CAZNLS010000114.1:0-7765 GCA_964573895.1 uncultured Clostridia bacterium | reverse complement strand
ACTGAAAAATAATGGTCAAAAGCTTTAGGGTTTATATCTTAACAATTTTCAGGAATTCCTTGAAAAGAGGGTCCGAGGCGTCCCGCATAAGCTCATACATCAGTGCTTCAGTTGTTGAAATAATTATCCCCTCGCCTCTCATCCTTTCAATTGCCGTTTTACCGTCAACGGAATTTCTCGCGCTTACAGCATCGCCCGAAAGATAAACATCGTATCCACCGTTTTTTAGCCCCATTGCAGTCTGCGCAACACAGATATGAGTTTCGACTCCGCAAATGATTATCTGCTTCCTGTCCGTTTTTTTAACCGCCTTGTTAAACTTTTCATCACCACAGCAACCGAATGATGTTTTCTCTATCTTCTTTGCCTCCTTAACCAAATTCGCAACAGAGGGAATCGTTCTGCCCAACCCCTTGGGATAATGCTCGGTAACGATTACGGGAACATCCAAAAGTTTCGCCGTTTCGGCAAGTTTGCTCACATTCCTTTGAAGGATTATCTGGTCTTTCACATAGGGAAAAAGTTTCTCCTGAATGTCTATTATTACAAGCGCCGCCTTTTCTCTTTCAATAAAATTTCCGCTCAACTCAACACTCCTTCCTTAAAAGCTACAAGTAATCCCGTATAGGGGCTTTTTATTGACTCCTGCGCACGCCGGTCAAAAAAATAATAATCACTGTAATATTTATCCAATTCTCTCTTTACATCATCATAAAGGATAATCTTCGCGCCAATCTTGACAAATACCTTGTCATAACCGAAAACTTTTCCCGAGTTGCTCAACCAGTCGCCCATTACAAGCACATCTGCAAGAGGAGCGATATTGCCTATAACTTCAGGGCTTGTATATGTAACCGTATAACGCTCATAACAGAGAGTCGGTTTTTCAAGAAATGATTTCATTTCTTCCGATGGGGATTCCGTAATATTCCACATTTCCGATTTAATATTGGCAGAGGGGAATTCCTCCCTTATCTCATCCTCCTGTGAAAGCACGATATCCTTTGAATCGGTGATAAGAAGAGGTATGTTTTTCCCGCCGTCTGACATAAGTTTCATCATCTTGCGCGTAAGGTTTCCGTTCCCCGCGCCAATCTCGAGCATACTCTTACAACCAATCGCTTCAGCAATTCTATGGGCGATATTAACGACGGTTTCACCAAAATAGGTATAAAAGGGACTTTGCGAAAACTCCGAAAACATTTTTTTCACCACAGGATTGTTCCAGTCAAAATCTCCCGACTTTTCCATCTTCAAAATCATCTTCATCATCTTCATCTCAGTGTGGAATGCCTTGGGTATTTCATCTTCGCTTACATCTTCTCCCTGATAAACTCTTTCAGAGGCGTCTCCCCAGACCTCCCAATTCTGAAAATATCCGTTGATAAAATCAGTGTACTCGTTCTCAAGCTTTTCAAGCCTTCTTTTAATCTCTTCTAATGTCACAATCCAACCTTACGCTATGACAAAACCTTTAATCTTTTCAATTTCCGCTATGCCCGCAGACTTAATCTCAATCTGCGAACCGTTTTTTGCGCCAAGCCCAAGCTCAACAGCCCTCTTTATCTGAAGCTGTCCCCACACAGGTTTTTTCTGAATGAAATCCGAAGCGCCCACGCTCTTCATTATGGCAAGCCCTGCCACATCTATTGCAATCTGGTCGCGCGATGCGGCAATTATGCCGGGAGTTTCAACCTTCCCCTTGTCAGAAGAACCCTCAACTATGGACTTTGTTGCGTCGAGCACGGTGAGAGAGGTTTTCACGGCAAGACTTATCTCAGGAATCATTGCTGAAATCGGCTCGATGGGCTGAACGGGTTTTACATCATCGCCAACAACCTTCCATTCAAGCCCCCTGTGCAAAAACTCCATTCTGTCCGGCACATCTATCAATCCCACATAATTTTTTAATCCCATAGTGTAGCCCGTAATCCAATGGGCTTTCGGCTGAGGAATATTGATAACGTGGTCAACTTCATCGAGTATTTCAGAAACGTGGAATCCTTCGGGCCACGTTATTGCCTGCGGATGTTTCACCTTGCGGTATTTCCTCTGTTCTCCTGTTATAACTTCCGCCTTCGCGTCCATTGCCGCGTCATAAATCTTCGACGCCTTCATCGCCTTCAGCGTATCCATTGCCATAGTCGAGCGGTCGGAAACGATAATCTTCGATGGGTCTTTTTCACGGACATAGTTTACAAGTTCAAAAACAACCTCAGGATTCGTGCTTCCCGGCCAGAGAACATTGGCATTGTTATTGGGCTTCAGCAGAACCCTGTCTCCGGGTTTTATAAATCCGAGTCCTCCCGAAAGCTCGATTGCTTTCCTCACCGACTCCTTCACGCTTACGCTTCTTGCCATTCCCACAACGGATTTCGACAATGGCACCGCCTTTTTCTCATCGCCGAAAGCGAATCTTCCTCCTCCGGCAATCAATCCTGCCGACGCAATGGAAACATCTCTGATAAAATTCCTGCGAGTTATAGAATTATAAGAGGCGAATTTACGGGATTTATTTTTTTCCCTGCCCATTTTGAACCTCCCCCTTGAAAATTTAGATAACTTTTCAAACTGCTAATAATGAAAGCTATTTAATAAATCAGAAAAAATCAAAAAAAATATGTTTTTGGGGAAACTGCCCTGTCAATAGGCGTTGTAGATTGTGAGATTTTCGGGAGGATTGATAAGTTTGATGAATTCAAGAGGGACATCAAGGCGTTTATCTTTTATTAAAGGAATCCCGCAGTCAGTCTTAAGAGTTTTCATCCAGTGGTAAGACAATATAATTTCCCCGTTATCAGCACTTAAATCAGAAAGTCTGATAAAGTTAGTTGAAGCACTTACTTTCCCTTTTCCCTTAATGAAGTAATCTCCCTTTCTTAATACTTCGTAAAGAACAAAGAGTCCGCTCTGCGCTCTTTTTGATATGTAATCCGGAAAAGAATTCATTAAAATATTGGAATCTTTTGACCAGCAAATCACCCATTTGATGTTATAAAGATTAAAATATTCTTCAATTTTTTCTCTGTTAAACCATTCAAGTTTTTTATGGAAAAGAAATCCTCCCCAAAAAGTTGAAAAATTATCATTCATTGGATCTGTTGACCAGTCACATCCTATAAATTCCCTGTCGCAATAAAAAGGAAGCATAACCGGAAAGTGACCGCCAAAATAAAGATGGTCGCTTTCCCAATCAGAATTTTCCATTAAAATACGCCCATCGTTACTAGTGTTATCATTAATCATTCTCACCAATTTGCTCGCCCCTGGCGGTTTATCTGTATTAAGGCGAAAGCTTTTTAAAATATATAAATGAAAGTACGGGGTCGCAAGTATTGACATTACTATAAACAAAGACACAAGACATATTCCGGTTTTTATACCTTTACTGCCCTTTGAAGCTAAATAATTGTATGCAGTCAACATCCCCCTTCCTGCGCTTATGGAAAGAAAAATATTCATAGTTATCAAAAATCTGAGAGGCGTCAAAATTCTCGTTAAATCAAAAAATGACCCATAAAAAGAAAGAAAGAAAAAAAAGAAGAAAGTCCCCAGCAGACAAATCTTTCCTCTCCGCATACCGTTTTTTTCCCAGACACAAAATCCTAAAATAGAAAAACATAATATCAAAACATCAACGAGTGTGTTTTTTTCAAAAACAATTCCCCAGTATTCATTGAAAAAAGGACTCAGGAATATATAGGTTTTTACAGGTCCCCACAGATCAAGTGAATTATGCGGAATCCAACCGAAGAATCCAATTCTAAATTTATAGAAAAAAATAAGGGGGAAATAAACCTGCCAACAAATAAGCAGAACAAATAATGCAGACAGTACAAGGTAAATCATTTTTTTTAAGAAACAGTTTTTTAGTTTATAGACAGTAATAAAGAAAGCGGGTATCCCAACGCACAGAACCCCGAGGGCATGAATCCACAAAGTAATACAGCAAAACAAGGTAAATAAAAGAAGGTCCCTGATTTTTCCGCACTCAAGATATGAATATAAAAAGGAAACAGTTAACAGAGAAAGAAAGGAAACAAAGATAAATGAAACTGTACCCCATGAAATAAAGTTTACGCATATTGAGGATTGAAGATAAACTGTCCCGGCGATGACAGATAGAATAGACTCCTTATCATTCAATCCGAATTTTTTGGATGCAGAATACAAAACAAAAGGAAATAATAATAAGCCCAGAACAAAATAAAGTTTGAATCCTGCTTCATAAGAAATCAGATGGGATAGAATTCTGGAAAATATTCCCCAGCCCTTACTGCTTATGGAAAGCACAGAGAGAGTTATGGTCCCTGCTCTGAAGGAAGGGTCATATGCCCACATCCTGCCATAATCATCAATATACCTGTTTTGATTAACTGTAGAGGCATAATGTAGTATGAAATCATCACTATAAATTAAGGAATCTGAAAACCATTCAGACGGAACAAGATAAGAAGACACAAATCCGAACTGGAGCAACATTATTATACAGAATATAGTTGCGATTTTCCACGATTTAATAATCACAATTCGGCTTTAAGAATCCTTTTTATATCAAGATAGAAAAAATTCATAAGACAAATTTAACACATATAATATATAAATTATTTTAACAGCGTAGTATAAGATTTAAAAATAGAAAAAAGAGATAGACTAGAAATACTTAGTGGTATTATGTTGATAAAAAATACATATTCATTTAAAAATAGCCAAAAGGATATTTTTTATGAAAATACTTTTTATCTCGGTAGGGCAGGGTTCACAGGGCTCTCTTGGTATTGAATCTCTTTCTGCAATACTGAAACAAGAGGGACACAAAGTTGAAATTGCCTTTAATCCCGGATTAGAGAGGTTTCGCGGATTTATTCATATTAAATTCTTAGAAAAATTCAATAATGACAACTGGTATCTTGATAAGGTTAAATCCTTTAACCCGGATTTAATATGTTTCAGTTGCCTGACGAACCTTTATTCATACACCTGTAAAACTGCAAGAACAATAAAAGAAAAAATCAATATTCCAATTGCTATCGGCGGTATTCACCCGACAGCACTTCCTGAATATACAATGGAGAACAAAGATTTTGACATACTATGTATCGGTGAAGCAGATGAAGCCCTCCCAGAACTTGTAAAAAAAATGGAAAATAGGGAAGAGATTTATGAAACGCGCAATTTCTGGTTCAGACATAACGGGGATATAATAAAGAACGATATACGTCCCTTAATTCAGGACCTAGATTCTCTTCCCTTTGCAGACAGAGATCTTTTTTACAAAAAAGGATGTTTTTCAGGAACGCTATATTTCATAACAGGCAGGGGATGCCCCTTTAACTGCAGTTACTGCTGTCACCATTTTATGCAAAAAAAATACAATGGACTTGGCAAATATGTGCGCAGAAGAAGTGTCAAAAATGTTATTGATGAAATTAAACTCTGTATGCAGAAATACAAAATGAAAGCACTTTTGTTCATGGACGACCTCTTTACAATTGACAGTGAATGGCTGGAGGAGTTCAGCAGAGAATATAAAAAATCCTGCAATTTTCCGATGTTTTGCCTTGCAAGACCAGGGACACTTAACAGAAAAAAAATTTCTGCTCTCGCTAAAGCGAATTGTATCAGGATATATTATGGCATTGATTCCGGAAATCCTTACATAAGGACAAAAATAATGAACCGGTTTTTTGACAATGATGTAGTCATTTCGGAAGCCAATCTTATGAGAGAATATGGTATAAAAATCGCCACTTCAGCTGTCTTCTGTTTTCCGGAAGAAACTGAACAACAGATGTTTGAAACTGTTGAACTTGCGAGAAAGACTAAAGCAGATGAACTATACACATTTATTTTTTATCCTTATCCCAATACCGACTCTTTTAATTATTGTGTCAGCAATGGTTACTTAGATGAGGATTTGATTAAAAAGATAAAAAGAGGTGAAGGAGGAATCAGGCAGAAGTCTATGATTAAGTCTGAATATGCCGATTTCGCATGGATTTTGAAAAATGTATCCCCTCTTTATCTGAGATATCCGATTTTTAAAAGTCTATTGAATCTTGTAATCAGAAAAAAATTGATACGAACAAGCATGATTATTTTTTTTCTTAGTGCACCCGTTATATATGTTTCCTTTGGAAGGAACACCATAAGAGATTTTTATTCCATGACAAAATATGCTGTAAAGGAACGCCTGAAGTTATTAACTAATAAAAAATGAAAATACTATTTATCGCCTTCGGACAGGAATCATTTGCAACAGAATATTTATCTGCGGCATTGAAAAAAGAAGGTCATGAGGTAAAGCTTCATTTTAATCCCAATGTAGGAAATTTCATTGGGTTTCTGAGCGTAGATTTTTTGACTAAAATCAGTGATGAAAAAATCCTGTTGAAAACAATCAGGGAATTTAAGCCGGATCTTATAGGGATAAGCTGTCTTACCAATTTTTATTCCCTTGCGACTAAAAATGCGCAAATCATAAAAAAACATTTTGACATTCCTATAGTAATAGGAGGAATCCATCCGACATCTTTGCCCGAATATGTAATAGAGAATAACAATTTTGACATGCTCTGCATCGGGGAAGGCGAAGAAGCTTTGGTTGAGCTTGTAAATAAAATGCAGAATAAAGATGACATATACAATACCAAAAATTTCTGGTTCAGACGCAATGGCAACATTATAAAAAACGAGGTTCGTCCTCTCACTCAGGACCTTGATTCTCTTCCATTTCCCGACAGAGAACTTTTTTATCAATATGGATTTTTTTTAGGTACGCTGTATTTTCTTTCAGGCAGAGGATGTCCCTTTAAATGCAGTTACTGCTGTCATAATTTACTTCAAAGAAAGTATGCCGGTTCAGGAGCATATGTCAGGAAAAGAAACGTTGATAATGTACTTGATGAAGTCAAAATATGTTTGGATAAATATAAAGTAAAAGCACTTCATCCTTACGATGATCTTTTTGTCGTCGACAAACAATGGGTACATGAGTTCAGTGAAAAATGCTGTCGCATTACAAATCTGCCTCTTTATTGTCATGTGCGACCGGGGACGTTTGACAGGAAAATATTATCAGCATTAGTGCAGGCAAACTGTACTACAGTTTTTTATGGAATCGACTCCGGAAGTTTCTATATAAGAAGCAATATTTTAAACCGGGATATCAAAGACGAGATGATATATGCAGACACGCGCCTATTAAAAGAGTTTAAAATCAGAATCTGCGCATCTGCAATTTTTTGTCTTCCTGATGAAACAGAGGAGCAAATGTTTGAAACTATAGAAATGATGAAAAAAATAAAAGTGGATGAACTTTATACTTATATTTTTTATCCCTTTCCCAATACTGATGCATATAATTCTTGTATAAAAAAAGGACTGATAGACAATGAAATAATCGGTAAAATAAAGAACGGAGAGGGTTCTTACCATAGGAAACCACTTATAAAATCAAAATACGGCAAAAAAGCGCAAATATTCAAAAATGTAGCACCGCTTTATGTAAAATATCCGTTTTCTAAGCCATTATTAAATTTTCTCTTAAAAAAAGACCGGATTATCATTAGTGAAATAATATTTTTTCTGACAGTTCCTTTCCTATATTTTGCCTTTGGGCGCGCAAGAATCAAAGAATTCTTGTCTACTGCAAAAGCATTTCTATTTCTAAAATTAAAAGGGTACATGTCCGGTTTTTGAATGCATAAGAATTAAAGAAAGCATAGAAAAAACAGAATCAGAGATTGAAGCAACCTATGTCATT
>CAZNLS010000113.1:1718-8037 GCA_964573895.1 uncultured Clostridia bacterium | reverse complement strand
AACTGCGATATCTATTCTCTGAGCCCCGTGTCTGACCTGCTGCGCGACTACTGAAATAGCTTTTTCACATTTCTCATCCTTAATAAGACGTGCGAATTTACGTGACCCGGCAACATTTGTTCTTTCGCCGATATTGATGAAATTGCTTCCCTTAAAGATTTTGAGGGGCTCCAGACCGCTCAAACGGAGTTCTCTTTTCCGGTCGGGGATCTTTCTTGGCGTTCCGGTTTTTGCTATCTCTGCAAATTCCTTTATATGCTCAGGGGTTGTTCCGCAGCATCCGCCAATAATATTCACAAAACCGTACTTAATGAAATCCGAGAGCAGGGCAGCCATTTTTTCCGGTGTTTCTCTATATTCACCAAACTGATCAGGGAGTCCTGCATTGGGATGTGCACTTGTATAGAAAGGAGCTTTTGCAGATAATTCCTCAATATAGGGTCGTAATTCAGTTGCACCCAACGAGCAGTTCAATCCGACTGCAAACGGTTCAAGGTGCTCTATTGAGTATAAAAATGCTTCAGGAGTCTGGCCTGATAGAGTTCTTCCACTGGCATCGGTTATCGTACCGGAAATCATTATGGGGATTTTTTTATTTTTTTTTCTTAACAGGTCCTTAATCGCTTTTATTGCTGCCTTTGCATTGAGTGTATCAAATACGGTCTCAATTAGAAGGATATCAGCCCCCCCGTCAATCAACCCTTCCGCCTGAACAGAATAGGCCTGATAAAAATCATCGAATGTCTTTTCTCTAAAACCAGGATTATTAACATCCGGGGAGATTGAAGCGGTTTTAGAAGTAGGTCCGATTGAGCCGGCTACAAATCGGGGTTTTTCCTGAGTTTTTTTTGTAAATATTGCAGCTTCTTTCTTTGCCAGTTCGGCTGCCCGGAGATTTATTTCGTATGATAGATCAGACATGTCATAATCGGATAGAGAGATGCTGTTGGCATTGAAACTGTTTGTTCCTATAATGTCGGCTCCGGCTATGAGATATTTCCTGTGGATCTCTGATATAATTTCGGGTTGAGTTAGTGAAAGAAGATCATTATTTCCTTTTAGAGATACCGGATGTTCGGTGAAGCGGTCACTTCTAAATTCCGCTTCATTTAATTTATAACTCTGGATCATTGTTCCCATAGCGCCGTCAAGTACTAGTATCCTTGAGCTGATCTCGGAATATATATCAGATTCTTTCAGGTTTTTCATAATAATATGGTAATTTTTTTAAAACTCCGAATGAGACTTTTTCGGGATCTTAAATGATTTTTTTCTCCTTCTCCAAATGCGAATTTAGCAAAAATACTCAATCTTGTCAATTTTTTTTGCTTATTTAATAGTGCAGATAGTCTTATAATGATATTGGACAAATATCAAGTTTGATCTTATTGTCTAAAAGACCGAAGTTCTGTATACTCTTTCCAATGAAAAAGCTGGAAGTAACCGGAACTGTTTATTTTATTTCTGATGTCCATCTTCTTTTTAACGGAGATGAAGCAGAGGAGAAAAAGAGGGATATGTTATACAAATTCCTCAGCGAGATCAAATCTGATGCAGGAGCAGTTGTTTTTGCAGGAGATCTGTTTGATTTCTGGTATGAATGGAAGCATGTTGTCCCCGGCTACTTTTTTAAACTTTTTTTTAAACTTGCCGAATTAATTGAATTGGGAATACGTGTAATATTTATAACAGGAAACCACGATTTCGGATGGGGAGATTTTCTTTCCGGAGAGGTCGGAATTGAATGTTTTGACTCCAGCCTTGAATTGGATATTAATTCAAAGAGGTTTTATATTACACATGGCGATGGAATATCCAGAAAAGACAGGGGATACAGGCTTATGAAGAAGTTGTCGAGAAATCGCTTATCAAAATTTTTATTCAGCACTTTCGTTCATCCGGATCTCGGAATTTTTATGGCAAGAAAGATATCTCATTCAAGCAGGCGAATTGTTAAGATAGATAAACAGAAATGGAGTGAAGAATATTTCAGCTTTGCAATAACCAAGTTTGAAGAAGGATTTGATTATGTGATTATGGGCCATTTGCATACACCTCAAAAAAGAGAAATAGGTAAGAAAGTATATGTAAATTGCGGAGACTGGATTTCGCAATATTCTTATGTAAAATATGACGACATGGGGCTGCACCTCAGGTTTTTTAAATAAAGATCAATATTCTGACTCTCCTTACTTACTCAAATCATCGGTGGTTGACTGGTATAGGCCTTTGTGATATTTTTTCATCATGAATAATATTGCGGTAATTGCTATACAGATAATGGTTGTTCTCTTTGCGCTCTCTATCCATGAATCGGCACATGGCTGGATGGCTGAAAAATTTGGAGACCCTACTGCGAGGATGCAGGGAAGGATTACGCTTAATCCTGTAGCCCATATTGATCCTGTTGGTACTATTATTTTCCCTGTCCTGCTTGCAATTATGGGTGCTCCGGTTTTCGGATGGGCAAAACCTGTCCAGGTTAACCCCTATAACCTGAAAAATCCGAAGAGAGATAATATTTATATTTCTGCAGCAGGTCCTGTTTCAAACCTGATTGCTGCAGCTTCAGGGATGCTAATATTTTTTTTTGTTAAGAGGCTCGCGATTAATGGTGTTTTTTCCGGAAGCCCTAAGATTTTTGAAGCTGTTTCATTAATCCTTCTCTATACTATCCTCATTAATATATTCCTTGCAATCTTTAACCTGCTTCCTGTTCCGCCTCTTGACGGGAGCGGAATTCTTGAAGGAGTGTTAAGAGGCGATGCGCTTGTTCAGTATCAAAAAGTTAAACCTTATGGATTCTTCATCCTTTTAGCTGTCATCTACCTTGGTATTTTTGATATAATTGCAAATCCAATTATTAATCTTGTTATGAGATTTGTATCCAACGGATAAAATATGAAAAAAGAAAAAATAGTAATGAGCGGCATGAGACCAACCGGGAGACTTCATCTCGGCCACTGGGCAGGGGCTTTAAAGAACTGGATAGCCCTCCAGGAAAAATATCCTTCCTACTTTTCAATTGTCGACTGGCATGCTTTAACCACCGATTATCAGTCACCCGAAAATATTAAACAGTATATCAATGACACACTTATAGACTGGCTCAGTATAGGAGTTGATCCGGAAAAAAGTACTCTTTTTGTTCAATCCTCAATCAGGGAAATATCGGAATTGTATCTTCTTTTCTCTATGTGTGTTCCTCTTGGCTGGCTTGAAAGAGTCCCTACCTTCAAGGAGCAGCAAAGGCAATTAAAAGACCGGGATATTAATACGATTGGATTCCTGGGATATCCTCTTCTTCAGACTATAGATATTATAATTGTCAGGGCTAATCTCGTCCCTGTTGGAGAAGATCAGGTTTTTCATCTTGAACTGGCGCGTGAGATTGTCAGAAGGTTCAATAATCTTTATGGTGATTTCTTTGAAGAACCGAAGGAATTTTTGACTCCGGTCCCGAAATTACTTGGGACGGATGGAAGGAAAATGAGTAAAAGTTATGGAAATTCTATCTATCTTTCCGATTCTTCTGATGAAATTGAAAAAAAAATCAAGCCAATGATGACGGATACCAGAAGGAAAAAGAGAAGTGATCCGGGAGTAGCGGAAGATTGCCCTGTCTTCACAATTCATAAATCATTTTCCCCGGCAGATGAACAGGAAATGATAAAAAGCGATTGTTCGACGGCTTCAATCGGATGTATTGACTGTAAAAAAATATTAATAAAAAATCTTAATGAATTTATGGACCCGATCAGAGACAGAAGAGATGAGTATAGTAAGATTGATACAATGGAAATTCTTAATAGCGGTGCCAAAAAAGCCGGGAAAAAAGCCGGTGAAACTCTCGAAGAGGTTAGAAATTTAATGAAAATAGGATAGCAATATATGGCTGAAATGCAGTTTGTCCCGGGGCAGGATATTTTTGAGATACAGACACGGTTCTATGAAGGACCTTTTGACCTCCTCCTCCACCTGATAAGAAAAAAAAAGATGAATATATTTGACATTAATATTTCTGAAATCACTTCTGAATATCTCAGGTACCTTAATTCGGGGAAGGGAATAAATCCTGCCCGGGAAGGAGATTTCCTGATGACCGCCTCAACTCTAATTTATATAAAATCCAGATCTCTCCTCCCGAGAGTTGAGATGATGGAAGATGAATCTCCCGAAAAAAGACTTGTAGAAACTCTGATAGAATATGACAAGATACAAAAAATATCTAAACTGTTAAGAGAGATGGAAGGGAAGGAAATGATGTTATGGAAAAGAGAACATGTTGCAGAAAATTTTCATAACAAAGAGTATGATCTGGAATCAGTTTCATCATTTCAATTAGCAGAAATTTTTCTCAATCTAATTAAAAGGGAAGACGGGAAACAGGTATTGTTTCTTGATTCAAAGAATTATTCGATTCATGAAAAAGAGAAAGAGATCCTGAATTATCTCGAACAAAACGGAATGATGAATTTTAATTCTTATGTAAAGGGGATGGATTCAGTAGAAGAAATACTAGTCTCTTTTTTTACTCTTCTTGAACTTGTTAAGTTTAAAAAAATTATTGCCATTCAAAAAGAGATATTTGAAACGATCTCAGTCTGGAAGTTCGGATCCGGAGAAATTGTCCAGTGACTGGTAAAGATGAGCCTGTCTTCAGGACAACTGAAGAGAAAACAGCTTTTATTGAAGCAGTTCTTTTTGTATCACAAGAACCTGTCCAGCCGGAAAAGTTGATGGATTTTACCGGATGTTCATCTATAAAAGAGTTTGAATTGTTACTGGATACTCTTAATAAAAAATATGAGTCCGAAACGAGCGGGCTAATTCTGAACAGGACAGGCGGCGGACTTCAATTATCAACAAAATCCGGAATGTTTTCCCTTTTATCTAATTTTTTTACAGTAAGAAGATCTTCAAAACTTACAATACCGTCTCTTGAAACTCTTTCAATTGTAGCTTACAGGCAGCCAGTTACACTTGCCGAAATTTCTGCTTTCAGGGATGTAAATTCCATTGGCCCGGTTAAAAATCTTCTCCAAAAAAATCTTATAAAAATATCCGGAAGAAAAAAGGTGCCTGGGCTTCCTGCTTTGTACTCTACAACAAAAGGATTTTTACTCTATTTCGGGTTGAATGATCTGTCCGAGCTCCCTTCTCTTGAAGAACTGACAGAAATGTTTGAAGAGAAGGAGCAGCCTTCACTTTTCAAAAAAAATTAGAATTTATTTAATTGAAACAACTATTTTTTAAGGAGTTAGAATGAAAAATATTGTCAATAAACGAATTCTGGAGTTAATCCCTTACATTCCCGGCAAGCCTGTTGAAGAAATTCGCAGGAAATTTAATCCGGAAAAAATAGTAAAACTAGCATCAAATGAAAATCCTTACCCTATACCTGATCGTGTAAAAACTGCAATAAAAAATAAAATTGACAATTCTCATTTTTATCCTGATTCAGACTCCTATTATCTTAGGAATACGATTGCTGATTATAATGGTGTGAAATGTGAAAATATTCTTGTGGGTGCCGGTTCAGTTGAAATAATTAAAATGATCCCGAAAGCTTTTCTCAGGAACGGAGAAAAAGTGTTAACTTCAGAGAAAACTTTTATATTGTATAAAATTGCTGCAATTGAAGCCGGAGGGATTTCATCTTATGTTGAAGTCCCCATGGATGAACATTTCAGGTATGATCTGAATAAAATCTCAAAGAAAATTGACGATGATATTAAAGTTATTTTTATTGCAAATCCGAATAATCCTACAGGAACAAGAGTTAATTCTGCTGATTTGAAAGCTTTTATCCTTTCTGTTCCGGACTCGAAGATTATTGTCCTCGATAATGCTTATCAGGAGTATGTGGAAGACCGGGAGGACTATCTGAACGGGTTGGACCTGCTCCGGGAAAAGCCGAACCTGATAATTCTTAGAACATTTTCAAAGATTTACGGTCTTGCCGGTCTCAGAGTAGGGTATGCAATCGGAAATAGTGACCTGATTTCCTATCTTGGGAGAATAAAGCTGCCGTTTAATGTTTCAATGCCCGCACAGGAAGCAGCTATTGCTTCATTGCAAAATGAAGATTTTAAAGAAAGTTCAAGAATTAAGAATCTTGAAAACAAAAAATATCTTAAAGAAAAACTTATTTCAGCAGGTCTTAAAGTTATTTCATCCGATACAAATTTTCTGATGGTTTTCCCCGGGGAGGGTGTAGATATTCTTAATGAAAAATTGCTGAGAGCCGGGGTTATTGTTCGCCCATTGAAAAGTTTCGGAATCCCCGATGCAATAAGGGTTACTGTGGGAACACGGG
>CAZNLS010000113.1:0-1618 GCA_964573895.1 uncultured Clostridia bacterium | reverse complement strand
CCATTGAAAAGTTTCGGAATCCCCGATGCAATAAGGGTTACTGTGGGAACACGGGAAGACAATGAATATTTTTTAAAAAAACTTTTTGACTGCCTGAAATAAAAGAAGCATCAGGCAATTGTTTTTAAATAGTCAAAATATTTCTTTATCTCTTTTTTTACAACTGAAGACAGCAGCACAAGTGCAATAAGATTGGGAATTGTCATAAACGTGATCACAACGTCAACAAAATGCCAGACTATTTTAATCTTGAATATCGAGCCTAAAAATACAAACAAACCATAAAAATATCTGTAAATTTCTATTGAACCGGTTCCGAAAAGGTATTGAACAGCCCTGGTTCCATAATATGACCACGATATTATGGTTGAAAAGGCAAAAAGTATCAGACTTGCAGTGACAACATGTTTTGCCAAAAATCCGATCCCAATCTTTGAAAAGCCGCTTGAAAAACCTGCAGTAGTCATTCCAACGCCCTCTATTCCCGAAGTCCACGCACCTGACAAAATTATCACCAGTGCTGTCAATGTGCATATTACAAGAGTGTCTATCAGGGGTCCCACAGAAGCCACAAGACCTTCTCTAACGGGATGTTTAGTCTTTGCAGCTGCATGAGCTATTGCTGCGGATCCCTGCCCTCCCTCATTTGAGAACAGTCCTCTTGCAACGCCCTGCCTGAGAGTAACCATAAACATTGCGCCAATGAATCCGCCGGTAGCAGCAGTCGGTGTGAATGCAGATTTAAATATCAGCAGAAAAGCTGATGGAATATTTTTGTAAAAGGCTGCAATAATAATCAATGCGCTTATAAAATAGAGAGCTGCCATAAACGGAACGAGTTTTGATGTGACTTCCGCTATTCTTTTTATTCCGCCGACTATTACAAGCAGGACAAATGCAGTAATGATTATTCCCGAGATATAGGTCGGAATATCATAATTTCTTAAAAGCGCATCGGAAATTGAATTTGATTGAGCCATATTCCCTGTTCCCATTGAACATAGTATTGTTGCGCCTGCAAAAAAAACAGCCATGCCTTTTGCAAAAGGGCCGAGTTTGTCCTTCAATCCCTTTTCCATATAATACATAGGTCCCCCGGATACTGAGCCATCCTCGTTTATTTTTCTGAATTTCAGGGATAGTGTACTTTCGACAAATTTCAGCATCATACCAAGGAGTCCTGTTAACCACATCCAAAATACTGCTCCAGGTCCTCCCATGTAAATTGCAAGGGCAACTCCGACAATATTGCCCGTCCCAACAGTAGCGGAGAGGGCTGTGGTGAGAGCTCTGAAATGGTTGATATCGCCTTCGTCACCCTTCTTGTCAAACTTGCCGGATATTACTTTGAAAGAATGCCCAAGCTTTGTTAATTGCAGGAATTTGAATCTAATAGAAAAATAGAGCCCTACCGGAATGAGTATTCCAAGGAGAAGATAACCTCCTATATATTCATTATAAAACATGAAAATAGAATCTAACCATTTTAAAAAAGCACTCATTTTTACCTCTCTATGACGGGATTAAATGACCTTATATCTTATGGAGTAAAAAAAGTCAAATCTTTTTCACTGTGTTATAATGCAATATGGGATACATTGATTTTCACTGTCATCTT
>CAZNLS010000112.1:0-8100 GCA_964573895.1 uncultured Clostridia bacterium | reverse complement strand
GAATCGTGACACAGATTCTTCTGTTTATGAAGAGCTGCAATATATCCCCCGCCCGGGTCATTCTGATTTTACGGCATTTTCGAAATTCGGCGGTTTTAATGATTTCAGGGGAAGCGGCCATTTTTCGGGAAGAATAACTGCAGGGATAGTTGCAGCGGGAGTTGTAGCAAAGAAAATTTTAAAAGGGATAGAGTTTACAGCAAGTCTGATTGAGATTGACGGAGATCCTGATGTTGATAATGCAATTGAGAGAATTGTTGAAACTGAGGATTCATGCGGCGGAATTATCAAATGTACTATAAAAAATGTACCTGTCGGGCTTGGAGAACCCTTTTTTGATTCGGTTGAATCTCTGCTTGCACATATGCTCTTTTCCATTCCGGCAGTAAAGGGAGTTGAATTCGGATCTGGGTTCCGGGGTGCCAGAATGAAAGGGAGTGAAAATAATGATCCTTTCATTTCAGTGACCGGGAAGAGAGCTTCAAACAATTCCGGGGGTATTGAAGGTGGAATTTCAAATGGGATGGATATTTTTTTCAGGATTGCGGTTAAACCCACATCAAGTATCGGAGTTGAGCAGAATAGTGTCAATCTTGTTACCGGAGAGAAGAAAAAGTTGAAGGTTGAAGGACGACATGACAGATGTATTGCCTTGAGAATCCCAGTAATTGCAGAGTCAGCCGCATCTATAGTTATTGCCGATCTAATGCTATTGGAAGGAAGAATTGAGAGGGTTAATCTCTGAGTAAAGTGAAAAAAAAATATATGGTGAGTGCCTGTCTGGCGGGAAAGAAATGCAGGTACGACGGAAATTCAAAATTTAATAGTAAAGTCATGAAATTTCTTGTAGATAAGGATTATATTCTCTTCTGCCCCGAGCAGTTAGGGGGACTGCAGGTCCCTCATCCTCCCGCAGAAATTTCCGGTGGTTTGGGAAAAGATGTTATTGAAGGAAAAGCTGTTGTAATTAACTCAAAAGGGGATGATGTAACGAAAGAATTTATTTCAGGAGCAGAAAAAGGCACGCGTATTGCCAAAAAAAACTCGATCACAACGGCGATCTTAAAGGAGAGGAGTCCTTCCTGCGGTGTAAACAGAATCTATAGAGGAGATTTTAGTAAGAATACTATAAATGGATCCGGTGTAGCGGCAGCTCTTCTCAATTCTATCGGGATCAATCTTTTATCTGAAGATGATCTGGATTGAACTCTATTCCCTTCAGAATAATTTCAATTCCCCGCCAGCATAATAGTATTGTTAAACATAAAATTAAATACCGCGTAATATACTGATGTGATTTTTTTATAATTTCAATAAGAATTTAAAATTTTCTTCTTTTCTCTTTCAGGAATTCAAAAAATTGTGTGAAGCCCTCCCCGGTTTTAACAGAAGTTCTGAAGGTTTTGACTGACGGATTATGCACTTTGCAATCCTCTTCGACACGGTCAATATCATAGTCCATTAAACCGAGAAGGTCGGTTTTATTGATTATAACCGCTTCTGCTTTCAGGAATAGAGACGGGTATTTCCTTACTTTTTCATCTCCTTCAGGAATGCTCAGGACTGCTATTTTAAACATTTCTCCAAGGTCGAAAGATGAAGGGCAGACAAGGTTTCCCACATTCTCTATAAAAAGATAATCTATATCTTTATCACTGAAGTAATCGAGTTTATCCTTTATCATCTGTGGAGATATGTGACATCCGCCTCCCGTCTCAATTGGAATTGCATATGAGTTACCGGATTTGATAATTCTGTTGGAATCAAGAGCGGTCTTGACATCTCCGATAATAACACCGAATTTTTCCTTAAAATTGGATGTCAGGTATTCGAGAATTGATGTTTTGCCACAGCCGGGAGAACCGATTATATTTACGGTGAAGATACCGTTTTTATATAAAAAATTCCTGTTTTCCGCAGCAATTGCATTGTTGTTTTCATAAGCCGATATATTGACTCTCTTTTTCATATCACTATTATATTTCAGATTATCTCTTATTTCAAAAGGCCTCTGATCGTGACAATGAGATCGTCCGGGTCTATCGGTTTTTCCAAAAATTTTTCAACCGGAAGAAAATCACCGTCATTCTCGATGTCAAACTTGAACTTTGTTCTCTGATTAACTGCAGTTGCAAGGATAATTGGAATACTCCTGAATTTTTCGTCACTTTTCAGTTTCTGCGCAAAATTGAAACCATCGCTGTCATTTTCCATCATAACATCAAGAATTATAAGGTCAATTCCGTTCCTTCCAAGCAATTCTTCTGCAACACTGATATTAGTTGCTGTTACTACCTCGTAATTGTTGTGCTCCAATACGATCTTCCTTGTCTCAAGAACATCAATATCATCATCAACTACCAAAATTTTATTCTTCATTTTTTGCTCCTTAAAAGTGGTAAACTAACACTTACCTTTGTACCCTCACCCAGGGTGCTGGTTATCTTAATGTCACCGTCATGGTCCTCGATAATCTGTTTTACCAGAGAAAGTCCGAGTCCAATGCTTCCGTCGATGTTTTTTCTTGCATTTGAACCGCGTTCGAAGATATGAAAAACTCTCTTCAGATCTTCTCCCGATATTCCTATTCCTGTGTCTTCTATATCAATTATGATAAATTCTTTTCCGGCCAGTGACTTTTCACATGACTTGAAGAAAATTTCACCCGACTCTTTGTTATACTTTATAGCATTCATTATAATGTTATTAAAAACCCTCATTAGAAATGTATGGTTGCCAAGAATAAATTTTTCATTGAAGCAGAATTTACACTTGTTGATTCTTATTTTACGACCATCGGCATAGGGTTTCATCATATTTATTGAATCTTCCAGCGTCTTGAAAATATTTATTTTCTCTCTCTTCATCAGTGACTTATCTGCAAGTTTGGAGAAATCTAAAATATCATCTACCATTTTGATTACAGTGCCTGCCTTTTTTATAGCCCTTGAAACAAGTTCCTTCGATTTTTCCGGATTGCTGACATAGCCTTTATCGATTAATATTAAAAGGTCTATGATTGCAGAGAGAGGTGCTTTTATATCATGTGCAAGAATTGCAAGTTCATGCCTGTCTTCAGAAATAGATTCCACTAATTTTCCTCTCTGATCTCAACTGATTCAACTGTAATTTCATCACTCTTTGTCAGCTCTCTTTTTATTGAATTACATACCGGACAAGTATCAAACATATTTTTTACTTTATATTTATGACCGCATTCACATTTGGCGTTTGCCTCCTTTTCCCGTATATCAATTAAAAGGTTAGAATCGCCCTGTTCAATCCCTATCAGGGTTTCAAGACCGAAGCTGAGTGAGTCGGCAACTATTCCCGAGAAACATCCAATCTCAATATTTATTTTACTCAGATTTTTAAAATCTTCTCCCAGTGATTTTTGAAGAGAAGATGTGATATCCTGGGCAATTGCAAATTCATGCATGATCATACTCACCTTTTTCAATATCAGAATAGATCTGTTCCGACATTCTTGTGATTCCGGTTTTTACTTCATTTCCTGGCTCTAAGGACATTTTCATATCTCCGGACTGTATACAATATATTATTATATCTACATTTTCTGTTTTTCCAAGTTTTCCGGCTGATTTAATAAATGAGATCAGGTCAAATTCATGCAGGGAATGGCCTGGATTTTCTTTTAAACTTCTCACTTCGTCCGGCCTGAATTTGGAAAATTCGCCAGTTTTCAGTCCGCAGTTTCCCGAGTCGACGAAAATAATTGTATCTCTCTCTTCAAACTGATGAAGAAGGTTCATGCCCGGAGTCCCTGCTTCAATAAGGTCAACTTCCCGGCTGAATTTCCTGTCTCTTAGTTTTTCGATAGTATGGAGACCGGCTCCCTCGTCTCCGAGAAGGATGTTCCCTATTCCAATCACTGCCAGCCTGTTTCTCTTCATCTACTATCTTTTAAACTCAATATTTAGAAAGTGGGTTGAGCAGGAGATGCAGGGGTCGTATGCACGAACCAGCATTTCAAGATGAAAGCCAAGTTCCTCTTCACTCATGTTGAGGTGTTCAGGGACAAATTTTTCGAAATCAAGCTGAATATTGTTGTGATTCAGGTTAGTTGGGATTACACAATTAGCCTCCCTGCATATTCCGTTATCGTCATATTCATATTCATGGAAGAGAACGCCGCGTGGTACTTCAACCGCACCGGTTCCCCTCCCTGCTTTTAGATTTACTTCCGATTTCTCTTTCTTAAGGTCCATCGAGAGCAGCTTCCCAATAATCTCTATAGATTTTTCAACTGCAAAAACACTTTCAACAACCTGGGCAATATTATTCATAAACGGATTGTAGTTCCTTCCGCTCAGGCCGAGCATTTCACCAACTGATTTTGAGAGATCCGTCAACTGATTGAAATTATTGTTGTACCTTGCAAGTGCCCCTACCATAAATGAATCCCTGTTGAATTTTCCATACTTTGCCGTTGATTGGGGAACTACAAATTCATTTACTATATTTTTGTATCCCTCAACCGGGAGTGTTTTATTAATATCGGTTGTTATACATTTGCCATCGTAAAATGCATATTCTTCATTATCATTTAGAGCAAGATACTCTGTCTCTCTTTCGAATGAGGGTATTCCGCCTGCAAGAGATTTAACAATTTCAGCAAGCTTTTTAAGATCTGTAACAGAATCTTCAAGCCTTTTTTTCAATTCTTCAAGTTCGGATTTTTCAGGAAGTTTTGAGAATCTTCCAACCCGTGCCCTGATCGGATGAGTGGTCCTTCCGCCGATTATATCGCACATCTCGTTTGCAAGCCTATGAAGTTTTGTTACAAGAAGAACTACGTCCGTATGAGAATCAATAAGTGGAAGAACACTGTTAACTTTAAGAAGATCGGGGACTACAAGATAACAGACATGAAGAATATGGCTCTGCAGAGTCTCACCGTGGAGTAGAAGCTCTCTCAGGAGTCTTGTTGTTTTGGAAATTTTTACTCCGAGAGCTGCTTCGGTTGCCTTTAGAGATGCAAATGTATGTCCGATGGAGCAAATGCCGCATATTCTCGAAGTGATCGTTGCAACTTCATGATATTCTCTTCCCACTACCATAGCTTCAAAAAATCTCGGTGCTTCAGGGACCTGCCACTCTATTTTTCCCGTTTCTCCATCTTTAATGTCTACTACAATGTTTCCGTGACCTTCCACCCGTGTGACGTGATGGATATCTATTTTTACGTCTTTACTCATTTTTTTACCTCCGGGTTGACTCCGAAAATATCGATTTTCCTCTTTATTTCATCAACAGTAAAGTTATACTTCTCAAGAATTTCATGCATGGCATCTTTATTCGGATTATCAACAGTTCCCCGGCATGCATCACAGGGAACCTCATTTTCCGGGCACCTGGCTCCGCAGCCTGCGCGTGCAAGAGGGCCGAGACATATCTCGTCAAGATCATAAAGACACTCATTTTCGCGCAATTTACATTCAACGCAGACAGGATAGTTTGGAAGTCGTGGAATCTTTCCCAAAATAAGTTCCTTCACTATCGTTAAAAACTCGTTTCTGTCAATCGGGCATCCCGGAATATAGAGGTCAACATTAACTATTTCATCTATTCCCTTTGTCTCATAAGTATCGAGGTGAGGCATTTTATGATCTTCACCGTAGACAATCATTTTTACATCTTCCGGATTTGTATACCTGTTTTTGAGCCTGTTGACTCCTCCGGAAACTGCACACTGCCCGTAAGCTACGAGAAGCCCGGATCTGTTTCTGATATCTTTTAACCTCGCCTCATCGGATTTTCTCGTGATTGAGCCTTCAATAAATGCAATATCATATTTTTCAGCTTTTCCGGTCATTACTTCCCTGAATTCAACAACATCGACAAGTTTAGCCAGACCTACCACATCTTCCTCAAGGTTTGCTATTTGCAGCTGACATCCTTCACAACATGCAAAATCGAAGAATGCAACTTTGGGTTTTTCGCTCATCAGAGTGCCTCCTTTAAATGTTTAATTTCATCGTAATAAAAAACAGGTCCGTCCTGACAAACGTAAATATTATCCATCTGGCAGTGCCCGCATTTCCCGACCCCGCATTTCATTCTTCTTTCAAGAGAAACTATAATATTTTTATCCGAAAAATCCAGGTCGTGAAGGCTCATAATTGCATATTTGTACATAACCGGAGGACCGACAACAATTGCAAAAGTTTCAAGTGGGTCCGGATGGTCAAGCTTTGGCAGCAGAGTTGTTATTACCCCGGTATTCCCGTCCCAATCAAAGCCGTCACTTCTGTCTACTGTTTCAAGAAAATTGATGTCGTCTCTCTTTTTCCATTCTTCAAGTTCATTTATAAAAAGTCTCTGTGAAGGGTCTTTGCATCCGAAAAGAATTGAGATGTTTTTATAATCATCTCTGTTTTCAAGAGCATAATGGATTGCTGATCTTGCCGGAACAAGGCCGATCCCGCCTGTAATAAAAAGAAGGTTTTTCTCTTTTAGCCGGTTCATTGGGAATGAAGTTCCGAAAGGTCCCCTGATACCGACTTTTTCCCCGGGATTAAGATTGTGCAGTGCATTTGTCACCGAACCCACATTTCTTATTACCATTTCGAAACTGTTATCGTCAGACGGAGAAGAGGAAATAGAGATTGGAGCCTCTCCAATTCCGGGTATTGAAATTTCGGCAAACTGCCCCGGAAGATGACCCAGAGATCTGTTTCCCAGTTCAAATTCAAAAAAACTATCGGATTCGGTCATTTTTTCTTTTTTTGTCAAAACTGCAGTTTCAGGCAGATAGATAGACTCTTTTTGAATGTCTTCACTGCAAGAACATGTTTCACACATTTTTTTCTCCTTGTTTATTATCTTCAATGTATTTGAAGACTTTTACGGGACCAGCAATGTCTGCTGAACAGGCATATTGACATCTTCCGCATCCGACACATCCGAAATAGTGATATTTTTCAGGCAGATGTTTTCCTTTTCTGAAAATTCTGTGGCGGAATCTTTGCCCTCTCTCTTTCCTGAAATTATGTCCATCGGCACAAACTGCGAAATCTTCAAGCATACAGCCGTCCCAGATTCTGATTCTCTTCCCCTCGGCAAGATTAAGTTCAACTTCTTCTTTCACGTCGAAGCAGTAACAGGTAGGGCAAACAAGGACACATGAACCGCATGAAAAACACTTTTCTCCAAAGACTTCCCATACTTTGTGTGCATGATTTTTATTCAGATAGTCGGGGATCAGTTCAACCGGAACTGGAATTTTCTGGTCGTCTTTTACCCGGTTCTTTGCATTGTCGATTTCTTTTAAGTTATAACCGTTGGGAGATGTCTTTGCATTCTTAAAATATTCACGGCCCTTTTCCGAAACAATTTCGATGACCAGGTTCTTCTCATCAATATCAATAATCATCAAGTCAGCAACCTTATAAGTCTGGTCCCTTACAACTGATTTTGAGAAGCGATATTTAAAATATTTTGTCGGGTATGTCCCGATGAGAATAGAATTTTCTCTTCTTCTCATATAATGTTCATCTTTTTCACCTTCGGAAAATGCCCTGTCCATCATATATAAAGCGGCAAGATCATAATAGTGAATTCCGAAAATTGCAATTGGTTTAATCGTGTTTACAGCAATATATGAATCTGCTTTCTTCGGGACAAATTTTAACAAAATTTCTCTTGGCGGCTGGAAGTATTTTTTGGGGGGTATCATTGTTACATCATAATCGAGCTTAATTTCTCCCGAGGATTTGAGATCATCAAATATATAGTGACGTCCCTTCTCTACAGGGCCAATAATTCTCTCTTCATTTTTTGCGATTTTTAAATCGACAAATGAAGAAAAGTCTTCTTTTGTAATTTGAACAATCTCCATTATTCGGCTCCTTTTTTTAATGGACAAAAAGTAAAATGTTTAACGATATCCATTTTTTTAATTTGGGATTATAACAATTAAAATACACCTGTCAATAAAAAATTTAAAAAAAAATTATTTTTTTCATCACACATCATTTCCCTCTTTCTATATAAATGAAAAAAGAGTTTAAAAATTTGTTAAAAAATCATTTTTTCTCAATTATATAGTATATTTCCAAATATCACTTTTCAACAAAA
>CAZNLS010000111.1:0-8156 GCA_964573895.1 uncultured Clostridia bacterium | reverse complement strand
CTTTCAACTTTTGTTTCTTCTCCGCTCTCTTTTTTAGTTGTGCTTTTTAATTTCGGATCGGGTTTTACTTCTTTATTTTCCTGTTCACTTTCTTTACTCTTAATTTTTTTTTCCTTATCAGCTTTATTTTCTTCTACAACTGCTTTTGCACTCTTTTGTTGTTTTTCTTCTTCTTTTTCCTTGCTGACATCTTCTTTTTGTTCAGTTTTTTCTACTGTTTTTTTCTCATCCGGCATTTAATACTCCTGATTTTTCAATAAAGGCAATTGTACACTTTTTTTTGTTAATTTTCAATATGTAAGGCATTTTATTTGACGTTGTTTGAATATTTTGCTATAAATCCTCAATATATTAAATGTTAAATTCAGAAGTTCTTGGTCAATTATGAATTTTCAGGAGTTGAGATGAAAGATGATTTTATAAAGCAGATCACAAAGAGATCGGAAGATTTCTCAAAATGGTATGTCGATGTAATAAAAAGGACTAAGCTGGCAGATTACTCACCTATGAAAGGAATCATGGTGATCAGACCCTACGGCTATGAGATATGGGAGCATATTCAGAAAAATCTCGATAAAATGTTTAAAGATACCGGTCATAAGAACGCATACTTTCCACTTTTTATTCCCGAAAGCTTTTTAAAAAAAGAGGCTGAGCATGTGGAAGGATTTGCTCCGGAGGTCGCCTGGGTATCTGAGGGAGGAAATGAAAAACTTGAAGAGAGACTGGCAGTAAGACCAACTTCGGAAGCAATTATCTGTTCAATGTATTCTAAGTGGATAAAATCATGGAGGGATCTTCCCGTTTTAATCAATCAGTGGGCAAATATTGTGAGATGGGAAAAAGTTACCAAGCCTTTTCTCAGAACGACTGAATTTCTTTGGCAGGAGGGACATACGGTACATGCAACTGAAAAAGAAGCAGAAGAAGAGACGTTAAAAATATTAGGAATTTATAAAAATTTTGCTGAAAAATTCCTGGCCCTGCCGGTTATAAGCGGCCGTAAATCAGACAATGAAAAATTCGCAGGAGCAGTTAAAACTTACACTATCGAAGCATTGATGCCTGATGGAAAGGCACTCCAGGCCGGGACATCTCATAATCTGGGGCAGAACTTTTCCAAAGCTTTTAACATTCGTTTTGAAAATATGAATCAAAAACTGGAATTCGGCTGGCAGACCTCATGGGGAGTAACAACCAGGCTTATCGGTGCTGTAATCATGCTGCATGGAGATGACTCCGGACTTATACTCCCGCCAAAGATATCCCCGTTACAGGCTGTAATTGTACCTATTTCAAAAGGGGATTGGCGAAAAACAATATTACCAACAGCACAAAAACTTGAAAAAAAATTAGCACAATCCGGCATAAGAGTATACCTTGATGATCGTGATACATATACTCCCGGCTGGAAATTTTCGGAGTGGGAAATGAAAGGCGTGCCTGTCAGAATCGAATTAGGACCTAAAGATATCGAAAAAGATCAGGTTGTGCTTGTCGAAAGGATAGAGAGAAAGAAACAATTTGTAAAAATGGCGGAAATAGAAGAGAAGCTGACTAATCTTCTGGATACAATCCAGTCGAACCTGCTGAAAAATGCACAGGAAAAGATGAAAAATAATACCAGAATTTGTTCTGATTTTGCAGAACTTAAAGCTATAATCGAGAAAGAAAGGGGGTTTGTAATAACCGGATGGTGCGGTGATCCTGAATGTGAATCAAAAGTAAAAGATGAACTTGCGGCAACAATCAGGGTAATGCTGGGAGAGATAAGGGGAAAAAATGAAAACTGTGCAGTCTGCAAAAAAAAGTCTGAAACAAGCGTTATTTATGCAAAATCCTATTAAATTCAAGTTGAAAAAAAAAAAAATATTTGATATTATTCCGTTATGATTGTTGAGTGCCCAAGCTGCAGTGCAAAATATTCAGTCCCCGATGATAAGATAAAAGGATCTGCAAAATTAAAATGTTCTAAATGTCAAAATGTTTTTTCTGTTTCAGAGAAAAAAAAAGAGGAATCAGAGAGCAATAAAGATACAGCAAAAATCATCGAAAAAAGTATAGGGGATTCCCTGTGGAGTAATGAAAATTTAAGATTACCCGATGATGTTAAGATTTCGATTGCTGTAATTCGCGGAGCAAGAGCCGGATTTATCTATCATCTTTCCAAACCATACGTGCTTATCGGACGCGGAAAGGTAGATCTTATAATTCCGGATAAAGAAGTGTCCAGGAAGCATGTTGCCATAGAAGTAAGAAATCAAAAAATTTTTCTAAGAGACCTGGGCAGTACGAACAGCACTTTTATAAGTGATTCTAAAGTTTCAATAACCGAAGTCCATGACCAGACTGAATTTAGAATCGGCCAGACCACCCTTATGCTGATTACTACAAATAAGGACTGATCCAATTGTGGAGAATATCAAAACTTTTTCTTAATTTTATAATATCATCTCTGATTTTTACTTTTTTTATACTTATTCTGATACTTTTCCTAAATGCATCAGTCCAGATTCCGCCCAAGGATCTTCTGTTGTTTTATTTTGAACTATTTCTGTTTTACGGTCCGGTTTGGTTTTTCATCCAATTGATTCTTTTCTCTGTAATTCAGTTTTTTGCAGAAAAAAAATATGTTATCGGTATATTTAACCCACCTTCCATAACATATTTTTTATCATTTACAATTTTGACAATTTCTATAATCTTTTATTCAAACTATGAACATTTTTATGATTTTTTTGAATCAAACGTAAGATTTGATTTCGTGAAAATCATTTTGGTTAATCTGATTCTTGTTATATTGGGAATCATCTTCATTTTTTTCAAAAAAGTAAATAAAAAATGGATTCAGGTTATTTTTTTGATCATTCTCTCATATAATATAATAAACTCTCTCAGCACCTCAATGTATCATGATGTTGAAATATTCGATAGAAATGCGGTGCGGGAATCGAATTTTTCAAATATTACTCCGAGAAAAATCAGAATTGTGATAATGGACGGACTATCATTGAAATTGATCAGAAGTTTCTCGGAAGATCAAAAATTACTGAACTTTGATTTTCTTATTAAGAACAGTGTAATTGGTAAAATATCTTCATTTCGACCTAATTATAATCTTTCACTAATTAATTCTGCTCTAACCGGTCTAAGGCCTTTTAACTTTAGATACCATACCGATTATAAATATAAATTTTATGAAAAATCACCTGCACTTGATATTTTCCCGAAATATATTTTTTTCCGCAATTCTACATTATTTAAAATTACATCGATATATAAAAAAAAATCTAACACCGAGTATATAGATAATTTATATTCACACTACAGATCGAACGGAAAAAATGCAATATCTGTAATGACACCTTTAAGACTTCCTAACTATTCAATTAAACAATTAAAAAGAAAAAGTCTTTACATAAAGCTATTTTCAGATATAGTTTCACCAATAAAAAACAACAGGAAAATCTCAATTTTAAACAGGGCATTTTTCATGGATGATTATATTAAAAATTATATCCCCGTTCTAAAGGATAAAGATATTCATTATGCAAATATACGGCTCCCGGGGATGGGGATTGTCAGCAGGATGTTCTACCAGTATTCTATCCCTGAAATTTTTGGAAATATTGAAAATGAAGATGTAAAAAGATATGGCAGAATACTGGAGAATTACTATGAATTTTATGATACTATAATCGGCACTCTTATTAGTTCCACAGGGGAAAATGAAATGCTGGTTATACTGAGTTTCTTTGAATATGAACCCCTGCCTGTTTGGAGGAGAATTCTTGTAAATCTGTTCAATAAGAAAGATATTGAAAGATATGTTTATTCACCCTATTCAAGAGGAACAATTATTATGTTCGATAGAAATAATATAAAGCCCGGATATAATCTCAAACAGGTTTCAATATCTGATATTTACCCGACTCTTTTATACTATTCAGGATTTCAATTGTCAAAAAATCTTAAAGGTGAAGTAATAAAAGAGATATTTACCAGTGATTTTCTTCTGAACAATCCTATCGATTTCGTTTCAACTGAGACACCCTGACAATCAGATTGACTCGATATTTTAATTAAAATATAATTAACCGGATGAAATCCATTATTCTGATCTTAATTATATTCAACTTTGCAATATCATGCAGAGCACCAAAAATAATTCCCGAAGTTAGTAAAAATATTTATATAAAGAGAATTGATATAGTCCGTGATATTGATTCTCCTGTTATGTTAAGTTCAAAAAACAAAATTTTGTTTATCAACAGATTGGGGAAAATATACTCTTATGAAGCCGGAAAAAAAGATATCAGTCAAATCTTTGACACGAAAGAGACTGTAAGGCGGGTCATTTTTTATTCAAAAAACATTTCAGTAATCAAGACAACTACCCCAAACAAAATCATGATTTTTAATTCCTTAAATAGCAGGATCACCAAACTAAATGATCACAGGGGTAGAATAATATTTGTAAATGAAAAACTTATAATATCTGTTTACAGGAAAAAAATTATTGTGAAAAATTATAAATCAGGAGTTGTTCCTGCAAAAATTTCCATAAAAAAAGAGAGGATTATTAGTTCAGCCTCTTCAAAACAGAATATTTACATTCTCGGTTCAGGTACAATATACAAATTCAGTTATGGATCAAATGAATTCATAAAGCTCACTCTGCCTGTAAAGGCCATATCCGGTTTTGCCTTAAAAAAGAATAATATATACTTTGGTTCTAAAGAGAGATTATTCTGTAAATTCAATTTGATAAAAAAGAAAATTGTCTGGAAAATACCAATTCAAATGAGCAATTTGCGTCCGGTAATTAAATTCAAAAAATATCTGGTTCTAACTCCTAAAGATAATTCCGTTTACTTTTACTCATCAAGGGGTTCTTTGATCTGGTGGACAAAAATCAATTCTGAAATTTTATCAGAACCGATTGCAATGAAAGATTTTATTGCTGTCCATACCAGAGACGGCGAGACAGAAAAGATTATATTTCTGAATCCTGTAAAAAAACAATCCGGGGTTATAACACTTGAAAATATTAAACTTAATTATCCCGCAATCTTCAATAACGGATATTTATATGCTGCAGGCATTGATTCATTAACAAGAACTTTTGGACTTTACATCGCCGGCAACAGAATCGGGGGAATTCTTAAAATCCCGAAAATGAGTAGATATGAGATTAATAAATCTATAAAAATTGCCGCAGAGCCTGTAAATATGATTAACCCGACAATTAAGATATCAATAATCAACAACATCGGAGACATAATAACAGAAGAAAGTTTCTCATCTGATGAGCAGGTTAAGATGGCATGGGTCCCTGAAAAAGAGGGGAAATATTTTATCCGGCTTTTTTTGAAAGGAAAATTTAATGAAATAGAAGAAGAAAAACAAGAAATTGAGATATTTGATTTTAAAAAATTCTTTAATAAATACTATTTGAATCTTTTTAGAAGCTGTACAAACGGTAGAAAATAAGTTTATGAATGATATTGAAAAAATTCTGAAAAAAGGCGGATATAAGTTTAAAAAGAATTTTTCCGTAAAAAATTATGTGACAATAAATATAGGTGGAACAGCACAATATGTAATAATTGCTGAAGATACAGAGGAGCTTTTTAATCTACTAAATATATTTCATAATGCTGATAAGGAATGTGTCGTGCTCGGAGGAGGAAGTAATACTGTTTTTTCTGATGGTATACTTAAATTTGCAGTAATTATTAACCGATCACACAATATTGAAATTACTTCAAAAAACCTGCTCAAAGTAAACAGCGGTTTAACAAATATATCTTTTTTGAAATTTTGCGTGAAAAACTGTATTTCGGGATTTGATTTTCTCTCCGGAATACCCGGAACTATCGGCGGTGCAGTTGCAGTTAATGCCGGTGCTTTCGGTGTCTCAATTTCAGATTTCATTTCAGGTGGAGAAATTTATAATTCAGATGGAATCAAAGAAGAGGTCGAAAAAGGATATTTCGGATTTGAATATAGAAATTCAAAATTTAAACTCGGAAGAGAAACTCTTCTTAATGTTTATTTAACATTTGAGAGGGACGATCCGGCAATTATAAAAGAAAAAATTGATGAGATTTTCAAAATTCGAACTTCAAAACATCCCCCCTATTCAAAACACTCCGCCGGATGTTTTTTTAAGAATCCGGTAGTAAACGGTAGAAAATTAGCTGCTGGTAAACTTATCGAAGAAGCCGAATTGAAGGGATATGAAGAAGGCGGAATTAGAATTTCGAATTACCATTCAAATTTTATAATTAACAATGGGGATTCATCATTTAAAGATATTTGCAAAATAGAAAAAATGATAATAGAAAAGGTGAATAGAAAAAGTGGTATCAGACTCAACAGGGAAGTAGTTTTTATAACAATGAACGGTAAAAAATATTAAAACTCTCTCCAAATGATGAAGCTGATATTTATATTTCTGGACGGAACCGGCATCGGGGATAAAGCCGATTACAATCCATTTCTAACTGCCGATCCGGAAATCCTTCGTTTCTGGGAAGGATCTGATCTCAGAATTTCCGGGATTCAATTAAAAAAAATAGATCCTTTACTCGGTGTTGAAGGAATACCTCAGAGTGCAACCGGGCAGACAACTATTTTCACCGGAATAAATTTTCCTAAAATTAGCGGATCGCACTTTGGCAGTTTCCCTAACAAGCAGATGAGAAAAACAATAAAAAATGAAAATCTGTTAAAAAAACTTAAGGAAATAGGGGTTCTTGGAAAATATGTGAATTCTTTTCCTATGCACTCAGAATTATTTTCGAACAGGCATGTTAACATTTCGGATGATGGATCCTTAGAGTTTTCAGATGAATTTCCGAAACAATTTCGAAGACGGATCTCAGTAACAACTTCAATGATCATATCAAACGGCTCTATCCCGGGTGATGTGGATGAAATGATAGCAGGCGAATCCCTTTACCAGGATTTCTCAAACAGATCATTAATCTCCAGAGGACTTGATATTGACAAACTAAATCCTTCCGAGGCTGGAGAAATTCTGTTTAAAATCTCCCGGGGCCTGGATTTCACTTTATATGAATATTTTCAGACGGATTATTTTGGTCATAGAAAAAAATTCGATGAACAGGTTGAGCTGATCAGGGATCTGGACAAAATGATTAGCCGAGTCATAAAATTATCGGATCCGCGAACAGATACGATCCTGTTAACAAGTGATCATGGCAATATTGAAGATTCAAGATTTAAAATCCATACCAGGAATTATGTTCCACTGCTTGTATGGGGAAAGATGTCAGATATAATCTCTGAAAATATTGAAAGCCTTGAGGATATAACCCCTGTTATCACTGAATTATTTCTTAAAAACAGTTCTGAAATTCATTAAAATTTTACTGTTTAGTTCTTCTATATTTATACTTTTAATTTCAGCAATCTTATTAGCAACTATCACTACTTTTTCAGGAGAATTTGTTTTCCCTCTGAATGGTTCCGGAGACAGATATGGTGAATCTGTCTCTGAAAAAATCCTATCCAACGGGATAGAGGATACTACTCTCCTCAGTTCATCGGATTTTTTAAATGTTATGATCCCGGAGAATGATAGATGATAACCTCTTTCGATTATTTTAGCAGCATCTGATGCATTCCCTGTGTAACAATGGAATACTACCGGATTATTAAATTTCTCTTTTTCCAAAATTTCAAGGACGTCTTCTTCTGCATTCCTTGAATGTATTATAAGCGGCAGATCAAGCTCTTTTGCAATTGATATCTGCCTTCTAAAAACTCTTTTCTGATTATCCCTCGAAGAAAGATCATAGTAATAATCAAGTCCGGCCTCACCTACTCCGATACTTCTCTCTTTTTCAGAGAACTCAAGGACTCTTTTTTCAATTTCATCTGTATAATTATCGGCATTATGAGGGTGAGCTGCAGTCATGGAAAATATATTTGAATTATATTCCATAATTTCCTTTGTAGCCTGATGAGATCCGTCTTCATAAGGGTCTGCTACAGTTACTATTTTGGAAATTCCGGTATTAAATATATTTTCTACAATCTGTTTTCTGTCTTCTTTGAATTCTTCACTGTCAAGATGACAGTGAAAATCAATGTATCCCATATTGCATTATAACACAGTGAAAAAG
>CAZNLS010000110.1:0-8167 GCA_964573895.1 uncultured Clostridia bacterium | reverse complement strand
GAAGAACAAGTGATTTTTATGTTGATGCCAGAATTACCACACTTCACCCCGAAGGGGCCTATCTAATAGGGAAAATTTTCCTTGAGATGCTTAAAGAGTTTGAGTGTGATTCCATCGGCGGATATTCGATAGGAGCAGACCCTATCGTATCCTCAATTTCCGTACTGAGTTATATTTCTAAAGATTTAATACCTGCATTCATTATTAGAAAAGAGGAAAAAACCCACGGAACAGGAAAAATAATAGAGGGAAATTTCAATCCGGGAGATAACATTGTACTCTTTGATGATGTTATTACCTCCGGAGGATCCATTCTCAGAGGAGCGGACGTCGTTAAAAATGCAGGAGGAAAAATCAAAGCTATCATGGCTGTTATTGATAGAGAAGAGGGGGGAAAAGAAAAAATTATTAAATCAGGCTATGATTTCCGATCAATATTTTCAAAGAGCAACCTCAGCTGAATATGAATGAAAAATCCTTAAATAGTAATAGTCCTGATGAAAATTTGTTGGGTTAAAACAATTAGATTTATATATGGAATTCTACTGCCATCTCTAATTTTTATCTCGTCCCTATCCATAATTGGAGTAACTTCGGGATGTTCCTTAAACAAGGTCAACTATACCCCGGGTACATTAAAATACAAAGGTAAAATTTTTTACTCAACTATAAGAGCAAAGTATATCCACCGGGGGAAAAAAGAGAAAGCCAAAATCCTTTTAAAATTTAATAAGGATGGTGACAGGCTGATTTTCCTGGGAATCTTAAATCAGGTCATGTTTGAAATAATAGTCAGGAATGAAAAAACTCTTTTGATAATAAGAAAAAAAAAGAAATATTGGACAGGTAGTTTTTCCGATTTCAGCAAAAAATTCTGGAATTTGGAGATCAGTTACATTGAATTAAAACGACTTCTCTTTTTTCATACCATTTCAGAGGCTCTGAAAGCAAATCAGGATTTCAATATAACCCTTTCAAAAACAAAAAAGTATCTCAGGACAGTGATAAACGGGAAAGGTCAAATTCTTGATATAAAAACAATTCCGATAAAAAGCAAGATTTCAAAGCTGAATTTAAATAGAGAGTTAAAAGGTTACACTCTAATTGATTTACACAAAACGGAGATTCCGAATAATGAGCGAAACTGAATTATATTCATTCGCTAAGATAAACCTGGGACTCGAAATTATAAAAAAAAGAGCAGACGGATTTCATGAATTAAAGACTGTTTTTCAAACAATCTCATTGCACGATACATTAAAAGTAAGAGAAAATAAAAAAGGAAAGATTGTTTTGACCGGTGATGACAAATCGGTACCCTGGGATGAACAGAATACAATATACAGAATTTCCGAGCTGATCTATAAAAACTTCAATATAAAAAAAGGCCTTGATATATATGTTAAAAAAAAAATACCTGCGGGAGCAGGACTCGGCGGAGGGAGCAGTAATGCCGCTACTGTTCTAATTCATCTTGTAGAACGTTTCGGTTTAAAAACATCCCTAAAGGAGATGATAGAAATCTCCAAATCCGTCGGTGCCGACATTCCTTTTTTTTTAATCGGGGGAACAGTTCTCGGTGAAGGTATAGGAGATAAACTGACTCTCCTCAGAGAATTTCCCGAAAAAAAAATCGCCCTTGTTTTTCCCGGGATTTTTGTTTCTACCGGTGCCGTATATTCATCACTGAACTTGACAAAATCGACCCAAAAAAGTAAAATAGAGCTCTTTTTGAATTCCGGAAATTTTTCTGTTTTGAAAAACTATTTAGAGGAACCGGCTTTAAGATTATTTCCGAAACTAAAAAGAGTAAAAAAGATGATAAAAGAAACCGGACTGGATTTTGTTATGATGAGTGGAAGCGGGTCTTCAATGTTCTGCTTTCCCAAAGATAGAAACATCAGGGATTTAAAAACTGTTTTCAATGATGTCTATATCGGAAAAACCATAAACCGAAATGAATATTTAAATAAAATTGGGGCGTCGCCAAGCGGAAAGGCATCGGTTTTTGGAGCCGATATTCGGAGGTTCGAATCCTCCCGCCCCAGAGATTAAAATGGAAAAAAATAAATTTTTGATATTCTCCGGATCATCAAACCCTGTACTTGCCCAAAAGATAGTAAGAAATATGAAAAAAAAACTGGGAAGAGCAAAACTGGGGGTTTTTTCAGATGGAGAGATCAGGTTTCAATCACTTGAAAATGTAAGGGGAGCAGATGTTTTTTTAATACAATCTTTCACTGATGATATAAATTTCCACATCATGGAAACTCTGCTCATGGCTGATGCTTTTAAGCGTGCATCCGCAAAGCGGATAACTGCTGTTGTTCCCTATTATGCATATGCGAGACAGGACAGGAAAGACAGACCAAGAGTCCCAATCTCAGCCAGACTAATTGCCGATCTCCTGGAAACTGCAGGATTTTCCCGCCTGCTTTCAATTGACTTGCATGCAAACCAGATACAGGGATTTTTTAATACTCCGGTTGATAACCTTATGGCTCTCCCCATCTTCACAAACCATATCAAAAAATTAAGGATTAAGAATCTGGTAATTGTTTCTCCGGATGCAGGTGGAGTAGAAAGAGCCAGACTCTTTTCCAGAAAGCTGAAAGCCGGCCTTGCGATTGCCGATAAGAGGAGAGAAGAGGCAAATGTAGCAGAAATAATGCATATCATAGGAAATGTCAAAGATAAAAATGCACTCATAGTTGATGACATTATAGATACTGCCGGCACTCTCTTTGAGACGATAAAAGCATTGAAAAACAATGGTGCAAAAAATATATATGCTGCATGCACTCATGGAATTCTTTCAGGAAAAGCAATAGAAAGATTAAACAAAGCACCCCTGGAAAAAATATTTATTTCGGACACAATACCGTTAAAAAACGATAAATTAAAATGCCCGAAAATTGAAGTTCTTTCAGTCTCAAATCTGTTCTCAAAAGCAATTGAGAGTATCCACAGGGAAACATCAGTATCTAAACTATTCAAATAAAAGAGGTGAAACATGGAAAATATAATATCATTAAAAGCTGAATCCAGAAAAGAAGTCGGGAAAATGGTTGCCAAAAGATTAAGAAGAGAAGGAAAGATCCCGGCAATTATTTATGGTGAGAAAAAAGAATCAATCCCGATTGCATTGGAGCTAAAAGATATAAAAAATATTTTGAAATCCAAGATGGGTGAAAATACTATATTGAGAATAAAAAGAGATGATATCCAGGTAGACGCAATGCTAAAAGTAATTCAGTATGACTACCTGTCAACTAATATAATTCATGCAGATTTCATAAGGATTGATCTCAAAAAACATATTGATGTCAAAATTCCGATCATTCTTAAAGGAGAACCAATTGGCGTAACACTTGAAGATGGAATTCTGGATTTTGTGAGAAGAGAGATTGAGATCAGATGTATTCCGACAAAAATCCCAAACAACATTGAATTAGATGTTTCAGAATTGCATATCGGGCAGTCTTTAAAAATAGGATCACTTGAAATTACTGAAGACTTTGAACTCATTACTGACCCGAACCTTGTCATCTGTGCCGTTTCAGCCAAGGGTGCTGAAGAAATTGAGGAAGTCGAAGAAGAGCTTGAAGAAGGAGAAGAAGGAGAAGAAGGAGAAGAGGGCGAAGAAGGAGAAGAAGGCGGAACAGAGGAAAAAGACGATAAAGAGAAGAAAGAAGAGAAGAAGGCTAAGGAATAACATAATTTACTCTTTGCTTTCCCTGAAGGGAAGGCTGAAAAAAACCACAAGGAGGTAAAATGAGCAGAGATTATGAAATCGGGTTTATAATAAACCCGGAAGCATCAGAAGAAGATGTAAAGAAGATCACAACAAGTATCGAAGAGGTACTAAAAAAAGGAAAAGCAAAAATTGAGAATGTGGATGAGTGGGGAAGAAAGAAAATGGCTTACCCTATCAATAATCATTTCGAAGGGTTATATTACTTTTATAAAACCCAATCCCCCGGAGAAATAATCAGTGAAGTTGAAAGAAGATTGAAGCTTAGTGAAAATGTATTGAGATTTATTGTGCTCAGATTAGATGAAAGAATGAAAAAAACAAACAGACTTGAAAAGAAATGGAGCAGAATTGACAAATTCATAAAGAAAAGAGAAGAGGAGAGAGCTGAATCCGAAAATGTGGGAACAGTAGAAAAAAAAGAGGAGGCACCAAATGGGTAGACCATCAAGACCATCATCAAGAGGACAGAAAAGACAATATTTTTCAAGAAGAAAATATTGTTCTTTTTGCAAGGAAAGAGTAAAATTTATTGACTATAAAAAATCTTCTGTCCTTGAGAGCTATATTATGGAAACCGGAAAAATATTACCGGCAAGAGTATCCAGCACCTGTGCTTACCACCAAAAGCAGTTGAGCAAGGCAATTAAACGAGCCAGGCATATGGCTTTACTGAAATTTGTTGAACCAAAGAGGGGATAAAATGAAAATTCTTTTAAACGGAGAAGTAGAAAATCTCGGGAATGTGGGAGATATTGTTGATGTTAAACCCGGTTATGCAAGAAATTATCTTTTCCCAAGAAATTTGGCAGTCGATGTAACCAAACACAATATTGAACTGCTTAAAAGAAAAAGAGAACAAATCGAGAAAAAACTTGCAATAGAAAAACTTTCTGCCGAGGAAAAGAAAGGTGAGCTCGAGAAAATTGAGATAAAAATCGTTAAAAAATCAGGTGAAAATGATGTCCTCTTCGGATCTGTAACCACCATGGAGATTGAAAAAGAACTAAAAAATCTTGGTGCTGAGATCGACAGAAAGAAAATCCATCTTGATGAGCCCATAAAAAAACTTGGAGATTTTGTATGCAAAGTCCGACTTTTCAAAGATGTGGAAGCTGAGATTAAAATTCATGTGGAAAAAGAAGGGGAAGAACCGGAAGAAATAAAAGAAGAGCAGTGACCAAAGCACCCGATATAGAACGGCTTCCCAGTAGTGATTCAGCTGAAAAAGCCGTTCTCGGGGCAATGCTTTTAAATAATAAAAATGTTGATCTCGTTTTCAAGGATATAAACTCAGACGACTACTACAGGGAGTCTCACAGGATAATTGCAGGAGCAATCTACAATATATATGATAATGGCGGAAAAGCTGATATCCTGACCGTAGGTGAATTTTTAGGCAAAGAGGAACTTAAGTTTGTCGGAGGTTTTGCATACCTAAATACATTAACTGACGGTATTCCTGAAAATTTTGACGTTCTGGAATATGTAAATATTATTAAAGACAGATCGGTTTTAAGACGTATTATAAAAACCTCGGCAGATGTGATCAAAACAGGCCTTGAGCCCAAGGCAAATATTCACGATATTCTTTCAAAACTCCAGGAAGATCTCATAAAAATTGCAGGAACCGAAGTTGAGAGAGGTTTTATAGATACAGGAAAACTTGTTCCCCAGACACTCGAGAAAATAAAAAAAATCCAGAAACATGGGGAGTCTGAAGGCTTAAAATCCGGTTTTTATGAGCTTGACAGTATGACGGGTGGATTCCAGCCAAGCGATTTCATAGTAATTGCTGCAAGACCTTCAATGGGGAAAACCGCCCTCGGTTTGAATATAGCAGCAAACATAGCAATTAAGCAGGGTGGTTCTGTTGCTTTTTTTTCAATCGAGATGTCAAGGGACCAGCTGATGACCAGAATTCTTGCTTCCGAAGCCGAATTAAATATGAGTGCCCTTTTTCGCGGAAAATATCCCCTAAATAAACAGGAACAAAAACGGCTGGAACTTGCTGCGGAAGTTCTTGTAAAAAGCAGGATATATATTGACGATTCTCCTTCTCTTTCTATACTCGAAATGAAAACCAGAGCCAGGAGGATACACAGAGAAATGGGACTCGATATAGTATTTGTTGATTATCTTCAACTGATGAAGGTTACAGGGGAAAACCTGAGAAGGAATGATTCAAGAGCGCAGGAAGTCGCAATTATATCGGCATCTCTAAAAGAGTTGTCAAAAGAGTTAAATATTCCGGTTGTCGCACTTGCACAACTGAACAGGGCCCCGGAACAGCGCGGAGTAAAAAAGGACGGAGGACTGAAATATCAGCTTTCGGATCTTAAAGAGAGCGGTGCAATAGAGCAGGATGCCGACCTGATCATGTTTCTTCACAGGGATGAGCAGAATGACAGAGACACTGAGCGTAAGGGAATCGCGGATCTCATAATTGCAAAGCACCGAAACGGGCCTACAGGGAAGATTGAACTTGCATTCATTGATAAATTTACTAAATTTCATAATTACGATTCAACTGAAGATTTTTTCTGATATCAGAAACTGGAATGATAATTGCTATAAGTACTCCAAGAGGGATCAATGAAAAAAAGAGGATTTACTCTAATCGAGCTACTAATTGTAGTAGTTATAATAGGACTGATTGCAGCAATTGCAATTCCTAATCTGTTGACTGCAATTCATAGAAGTAAGCAGAAAGCTACAATCGCGGATCTTAAAACAATCGGTAATGCAGTTGGTGCATACACAACCGATAATTACATAGCACCTTCTGATATTAGCTTTGGATCTGCAGGAATAAGGCAATTCTATATAAAAAAATTCCCTCCAACCGATTCATGGGGGAATACCTGGAATTATACAAGGAGCATTACTGACACTGATATCTACTCTGTAAGTTCAAGCGGAAGAGACGGAGTATTTTCAGGATGGGCTCAAGGCGGAGATTATATTATGAGTGCAATTTCCGATTTTAATTTTGACATTATTTTTTCCAACGGAATCTTCACATACGGACCCAAGATAAAGTAAGTTTTGTTACCAATTTTTGTCAACATTTTTGACAATTAATCTTCGAAATTCGATTTAAGTTAATTTAATACAGATAAAAATAGAGTAAATTTTTTGGCATGAATATTGCTATAATAAGTTAAAACTAAAAAGGAGGATTATATGAACAAAAAAGGTTTTACATTAATCGAACTACTGATAGTCGTAGCAATTATCGGTATTGTAGCTGCAATTGCCATCCCAAATCTGCTTACTGCAATTCAAAAATCAAAACAGAAAGCAACCATGGGCGATATGAAATCAATTGGAACTGCTGTGGAATCTTATATGACAGACAACTATCTGGCACCAGCCGACTTAACATTCGGGAGTCTTTCAATAAGAGCATTTCATATGAAAAAATTCCCCGCAAACGATGCATGGGGTAACACATGGTTTTATTCAAGAGATGCAACGAATACTGATATTTACTCCATTGGTTCAGGTGGCAGAGATGGCGGAACACCTACCTGGAGTGAAGTCGGGGAATATACCGTAAATTCACTGACTGAGTTTAACAATCCGATTGTTTATTCAAACGGAGCATTTGTTTACGGACCTAAAGTAAAATAGTTCATAAAAAAAAGCGGCTGATATTTCTTGTCAGCCGTTTTTTTTTACATTTTTTTCTTAAACAGAGATAATTGCAAAAAAAACTTTTCTACTTACTTATCATTCTGATATTTTCCGTAATTAACTTTACTTTTAGTGGAGTTAAGCCGGATTATTTTGTTTCAATCATTTCAATTCTGCTCTTCTATATCATATTTTCTTTATTCAGAAGGGTTGATATTGGAGGAATACTGCCTCTTATTACAGCAGTATCATCAATAATAATATTCAGTTACGGGATTGTTCAGAAATATATACTCTTCCCTTATTATATCCACAGTTTCAATTCAGGTTCAATTTTATTGCCTGAAAACTATATCGAACGAATTAAAACAGGAAGAATTTTTTCAATCTTTTCACTTCCAACTGTCTACTCATATATATGCTCGATATTGATTATTATTCTGCTTCATATGCTTTTAAAATCCGAAAAACTTAAGAAACCCTTCTGGCTCATATTAATTCTTCTGGGGATTTTTAACCTGTTTCTGGCCGGATCTTTCTCCTCGGTATTATATATTACATTCGGAACACTTCAATATCTCTATTTTTCCAATTTACTAAAAAAAAAATATATAATAATTTTTTTGATGTCTATTTCACTCTTCTTTTTTTCAATCACAGCAAACCGTTTATCCGAAGCAAAAAAACTTGAACCGGTAAAGCTGCGCCTGTCTAATTGGAACCAGGCAGTAAGAATAATCAAGGATCACCCATTTTTTGGTGTAGGGTTGGGTA
>CAZNLS010000109.1:0-8275 GCA_964573895.1 uncultured Clostridia bacterium | reverse complement strand
GTTATATCCAGATGTAATCGCACTCACACTCTCTATGCATATCAAGGAACTTTTTCGCTAGTAGAGAGTCATCTTCGGGGTGAAGTGTGGTAATTCTGGCATCAACATAAAAATCACTTGTTCTTCCGGACGAAAGCTTAAACTTTTTTCCTCTTATGACTGATTTTTCTTTTAACAGATCTTTCAGCCGGGATTTCATCTTACCGAGCCTATAAAATTTTCCGGCATGACTCCCAGTAACAGGGGTGAAACTTTTTTAATACTGTTTTTCAGGAATTGCAGATCCTCAAAAGTGAAATCCGGCCCTGCATCCTGAAATTTTTGGGATCGTCTTGAAATTTCTATAATTCCAAGAGAAACACTCTCGAATCCGATTTTTGCAGAGATCATTTTCCAAATGGGAATTATCTTGTTTTCAGGCGTCTTAATACTTTCAAAAATAAAAAGGTGTCTCTGCTGCTGAAGGTTGTTATCCATAAACCCTTTTCCTGTTGTATAAACTCTTGATGCGATTGCCTCTCCTAAATTGATCGGGATCATTCCGGAATTTATAAGGTATGGCGGATGAGCGAAAGAGAGCATTGTTTTTTCTTTATTAGTTAAAAGAATTGCAATCTCATTTTTAGAGATCTGATAGTTTTCCATATAAAATGAAGCAATCGAGTCAATTGCAAGGGCAAAGCCTTCTTTTTTATCCTTCTTGCTTAGTTCGATCTTAAGTTTGAGGATCAATTCATTTATATCTTTCATAATTCTCCTCTCTGTATCCGTATTTTAATATTTCAGATAATTAATTTCAATATCTGATGAACGTTTACAGGTTGATTTTTTTATCTCCGTCATATTTGAGCATGTTTCAGTATACCCTGCCGTAGAATCCCATATTGAAAAGGTTTATGTTTGATTGTATAATTCTAAACTATAAAACAGGTGGTACATGAAAGAAACAAAACTCAGAAGTCTTTTAAAATCAATTAGCTGGAGAATTATTGCAACAATTATAACAACCACGATTGCATTTTTTCTAACCGGGGAAATAGAGATGGCCCTTGAAATCGGTGGACTTGATATGACCCTGAAGCTCATAGTATATTTTTTCCATGAGAGAATATGGGGAAAAATAGCTATCGGAAGAAAAGCTCATCCGCTTGAAGATATTAATATTTCAAAGGAACTGGATAACCGTGACAAGGAAATTATAAGAGAAAAATTAAAGGAGCTTGGATATATTGATGAATAATCCCACCCTTATCTCAATTGTTACTCCGGTTTTTAATGAAGCAGAAAATCTGCATATTTTATATAAAGAGATAGTTAATGCATTAAATGGAAGATATGACAACTATGAGATCATATTTGTCAATGACGGCAGTAATGACGGGTCGATTGAAAAACTGAAAGAACTTTCAGTAATTGACAAGAAAGTAAAAATAGTCAATTTCAGGAAAAACTTTGGCCAGAGTTCGGCAATTTCCGCCGGATTTGATTACTCTTCCGGTGAAATTGTTGTAACACTTGATGCAGACCTTCAGAATGATCCTGCTGATATTCCGGTTATTATCGAGAAAATCGAGGAGGGGTATGATATTGTCAACGGATGGAGAAAAAACAGAAAAGATAAATTCTTTTCAAAAAGACTTCCTTCTTTTTTTGGCAATAAACTGGTTTCTTTTATAACCGGAGTAAAATTACACGATTATGGATGTACACTCAGAGGATTCAGAAAAGAAGTTGTAAAAAACATGAAGCTATATGGTGAAATGCACAGATATATACCTGCTTTTGCCTCCAGGCTTGGTATCAGATCCGTTGAAATTCCGGTCAATCACAGAAAGAGAAGATTCGGAAAATCAAAATATGGGCTCGGCAGAACTTTCAGGGTAATTCTTGATCTTATTTCAATCAAGTATCTGCTCTCTTTTTCCAATCGTCCGCTTCAGATATTTGGAAGCCTGGGCCTCCTCATGATGGGAGGAGGTGTTTTGTCGGGAATATATATTACTTATGAAAAATATGCACTTGGTGCTTCTGCAAACAGGCCGCTGCTCATATTTACAGTTCTTTTGATATTTCTGGGTTTTCAGATCATAACACTGGGGCTCCTTGCGGAAATGCTTACAAGAATCTATCATGAGGGATTGAACAAGAACAGTTATACTGTTCGAAACACACTGGGGTTCGATAGTGAAAATATTGATGATAGCCCCTGAACCGTTTTTTGAGCCTCGCGGGACTCCCTTTTCCGAATATTTCAGAATTAAATCGATCTGCAAACAGGGTCATTATGTTGATCTTGTTACATATCCGATCGGAGAAGACAAAAAAATTCCGAACCTGAAGATTATCAGATCGTTTGGGTCTCTTTTTGTGAAGTCTGTAAAAACAGGACCTTCACCGGCTAAATTGATTCTTGATTTTTTTCTGTTTTTCAAGGCTATGGGAAGGGTGGTTTTTCACAAATATGATCTGATTCATACTCATGAAGAGGCAAATATTATGGGTGCGTTTCTAAGCAGAATTACCGGCACTCCTCATCTTTATGACATGCACTCATCTCTTGTCCAGCAAATGGAAAACTTCAGGTTTTCAAAATCCGGATTCATCAAATCTTTTTTCAGATGGACCGAACGCATATCTCTGGGAAATGCAAAATCCGTGATTGTTATTTGCAGAGCACTGTTTGAATATGCTTCAAAAATAACCGGGAAAAATAAAATTACAATTATAGAAAATTTTATTGATGATTCACTGGGTACACCTGATGACGGGAAACTTAATAAGATCAAAAAGAGTATTAAAAATCCGGGCAAAGTTATCGTTACATATGCGGGAACCCTTGAAACATACCAGGGAATCCCCATGCTTCTTGATAGCATTTCAAAGCTGCCGGAACATTTCAGGCTTATTCTTATCGGAGGGAAACCCGGGCAGATTGCAGAATTAAAAAGCAGGGCGAAGGAAATGGGACTGGGTGAAAGGGTCATTTTCACCGGAAGGCTTGCTCCTGAAGAAATTCCTTATTACCTGGAGATCTCGGATGTCTTAGTTTCCCCAAGAATACTTGGGACGAACATTCCCTTAAAAATATACTCATTTCTAAAAAGCGGAAAACCGCTCGTAGCTACAAATTTATATACACACTCACAGACTCTCACTGATGAGATTTCAATCCTTACAGATCCGGATCCGGAAAGTTTTGCCGACGGAATAAAAAAAGCTTCTGGTTCTGAGGGGAAAAAAATATCGAAAAATGCAAAAAAGTTTTGTGAAAAAAATTATTCAATTTTAAAATATGATTCATTGGTAAATGAAGCACTAAAAAAAGCAGTACAAAAAAAAACAGGGGGAACAATAAATTGATTGAAAGATATTCGGTAAAAGAGATTTCAGATATCTGGAACAGAAAGGCAAAATATAGAAAGTGGCTTGATGTTGAAATAGCCATTGCCGAAGTATGGCATGAAATGGGTGAAGTCCCGCCGGAAAGCATGAAAAATATTAAGGAAAATGCCGATTTTAATCTGGAAAGAATAGATGAGATTGAAAAAAAAGTTGAGCACGATGTAATTGCCTTTCTTACATCAGTAGAAGAATTTATAGGGAAAGACTCAGCATATGTCCACAAGGGAATAACTTCATATGATGTAGTTGATACAGCTCTCTCTTTGATGATCAGGGACTCATTGGAAGTTATAATTATAAAATGTGAAAAACTTAAATCCGCTTTGTTGAAAAGAGCTTTTGATTTCAGAGAAGTTGTCTCGATAGGAAGAACACACGGAATACATGCGGAGCCCGTCATTTTCGGGCTAAGATTTCTCATCTGGTATGAGGAAATAAAAAGGAATATAGAGAGACTGAAAAGGGCTGTGAATTGCATATCCGTAGGAAAAATCAGCGGTTCTGTCGGGACATATATCCATTTTTCCCGTGAAGGTGAAAAAAGGGCTCTTGCCAAACTCGGGTTAAAACCATGTCGGGTTTCCAGTCAGGTTATTCAGAGAGACCGCCATTCTGAAGTAATGTTCGCACTTGCAAATCTGGGCTCGGGGCTTGAAAAGATAGCAATTGAGGTGAGGCATCTGCAGAGGACAGAAGTACTTGAAGCAGAAGAACCTTTTAGAAAAGGACAGAAAGGATCTTCGTCAATGCCGCACAAAAAAAATCCTGTAAAATGCGAAAGGATCTCCGGACTTGCAAGAATATTGAGAGGCAATTTAACTGTTGCACTTGAGAACAATCCTCTGTGGCATGAAAGAGATATTTCTCATTCATCAGCGGAAAGATTGATTTTTCCGGACTCCTTTCATATTGCCGCTTTTACTCTCAACGATATGATCTATGTGGTGGAAGGACTTAAGATTCATCCTGAAAATATAAAAAAAAATCTCGGATTGACCCAGGGGGTTTTCTATTCGCAAAAATTATTGACTGCTCTCCTTGACTCGGGTCTGCCCAGGCAAAAGGTTTATGAAATGGTACAGAAGGATGCTTTGAAATCATGGGAAGAGAAGAGAGGGTTTAAAGAGATTGTTCTTTCCGATGAAGAAATCAAGTCGGTAATTTCCGGTGAAGAGATAGATAAAATTTTTTCTCTCGAAGATATGGTTTCAGGAGCAGGAGAGATTTTCAAGGAATTCGAAAAAGATTTTTAGAATCTGAGATTTTTTCAATTAATTCATATATACAAAGCGGGAGTTACAGATGAAATACCTGAGAGTTATTATTCCGCTTTTTTTAATTTTGTTTCTTAGTTACTGTTCCGTTCAGGGAGAAAATAGTGAAGGCGAAGATAACGCCGGGGAAGGCGGTAACAATACGGGGCTGATAACCCTGGAAGAACCGATAATTATTAATCATAATTGTACTGATATTTCAAAAATACCTGATGAGTGGATAGAGAAGGTAAAAGAAGTGATAAAAGTTCATTACTGCCATACTTCTCACGGTGAGCAAATAACCGTTGGACTGGAAAGGCTGATGAACGGGAACTATTCTACTCCGGGTGTTGCCGGTTCAAAATATAATTTTTATCCGGACAATTGTAACATGCCTGATACTACTTCATACTTGTCAATGATGGAGGGACAGTTGACGGGGGGTTATTGTGAAACCTATATAACTCCCGAACTCTATTGGGATTCGGACGAAGCTGTTGAGTTGACTCGAAATATGCTGAAAAAATATTCTATTAATGTTTCCGGATTTATGTGGTGCACTCAGCTGGATTATTTTTCTTCCGGCAGGGTGGAAGAGTACCTGAATCGAATGAATCAGTTGGAAAAGGAGTTCCCGAATATAATTTTCATATATATGACCGGAAATGCTCAGTCGGAAGAAAAAAACCGGTATAATAGAAATAATCAGATTAGAGATTATTGCAAAAAAAATAATAAAGTGCTTTTTGATTTTGCCGATCTCGATTCCTGGTGTAACGGGAAACAGTACACCCGTTCGGGTATACCCATGGAGCATCCCCAATTTCAGGGAGATGATGCCGGTCATGCTTCATACAAAAGTTGTGATAATAAAGCCAAAGCATTCTGGTGGATGATGGCAAGGCTGTGCGGCTGGAAACCTGAGTGACTTTTAATTAACTGACCCTGTGTTATAATTCCATTTGGGGAACTAATTGGGAAAAAAGCAGAGAGTTTTTATTGAAAAAAAGAGTGAATTCAATCCTTATTCCGCACCTTTACTGAGTGATATAAAGAATGTCCTCGGAATTGATTCTGTTAAAAGTGTAAGGGTACTTGCAAGGTATGAAGTTTTCGAACTTGAGAGGAATGAATTCCTGGAATCTGTTGAAAAAATACTTTCGGAGCCGGCTGTCGACAATGTTTTTTTTGATAAAATTGAGGGAATAAAAAAAGATACCTGTTTTACAGTCGAATACCTCCCCGGACAATATGATCAGAGAGGTGACTCGTCTGCCCAGTGTATACAGATCCTGACATTGAAAAAACGCCCGGTTGTAAAAACCGCAACCGTATATATCCTCTCCGGAGATTTAAAACAAAAGGATATAGAAAAAATAAAAAAATATCTGATAAATCCCGTTGATTCAAGGGAAGCTGTCAAAAATGGTGATGGATTAATTGATTCGGGATCACCGGAATGGAAGGCAGAATCGATTCCCGGTTTCAGGGAATTTAACAGATTAGAAATGGAAAAATTCAGAAAATCGGAAGGAATTTCAATTTCAGTAGATGACCTTATGTTCTGTAAACAATATTTCAGTGATCAGGAAAAAAGAGATCCTGCCAGGATAGAAATTCGGATCATTGATACTTACTGGTCTGACCACTGCAGGCATACCACTTTCGAAACCGTTCTTGAAGATGTGAAGATAGAGGAGGGAACTTACACAAGACCATTGATTAAAACTTTTGAGAAGTTCTGTTCTTCGTTTGATAATATTTATCCTCCCTCATCAGGCAAAAAAAAGACGTTAATGTCAATTGCAACGATGTCAATGAAGGAGCGGTTGAGAGAGGGGAAGCTCGAAGATCTTGAGATTTCCGATGAGATAAATGCCTGCAGTATGGAGCGTGAAATTAAAACTAATAACGGCCCCGAGAAATGGCTGATAATGTTTAAGAATGAAACTCATAATCATCCAACAGAAATCGAACCGTTCGGTGGTGCAGCAACATGTCTGGGCGGAGCTATCAGGGATCCGCTGTCGGGAAGGGCCTATGTCTACCAGTCAATGCGGGTAACGGGAAGCGGGGATCCTACAACAAATATTGGAGAAACAATAAACGGGAAACTTCCGCAAAGAAAAATAACTGCTGATGCTGCTAAAGGATTCAGTTCTTATGGGAATCAGATAGGACTGGCAACCGGGGAAGTTTCTGAAATATATCATCCCGGGTATGTCGCTAAGAGGATGGAGGTGGGAGCTGTAATTGGAGCAGTAAAAAAGGAGTATGTTAGAAGAGAGAAACCGTCTCCGGGTGACAAGATTATACTTGTCGGCGGAAGGACGGGGCGTGACGGCATCGGTGGTGCCACAGGTTCTTCAAAAGAGCATGACGAGAATTCGGTGGAAACTGCCGGAGCGGAAGTTCAGAAGGGTAATGCTCCCGAAGAGAGAAAACTCCAGAGATTATTTCGGAATGGTGAAGTTATTAAGCTGATAAAAAAGAGTAATGATTTCGGTGCCGGAGGGGTATCCGTTGCAGTCGGAGAGCTTACTGGTGGTGTAAGAATTGATCTCGACAGGATCCCTAAAAAATATGAGGGCTTGACCGGACTTGAACTTTCCCTCTCTGAATCGCAGGAAAGAATGGCTGTAGTAGTTGAGAATAATGATGTTGAGAAATTCATCCAATATTCCAATGAAGAAAACCTTGAGGCTACTGTTATTGCCGAAGTGACGAGCAGAAGAAGACTTGAAATCTTTTGGAAAGGAGTGAAGATTGCAGATATTTCCCGGAATTTTCTTGACAGCTCGGGAGTAAGGCAATCTGCCAAAGTTTTTGTAAAGGCTCCAAAAAAAAGTAAAAATCACTTTCTTGATTTCGAGGTTCCACAAAGCAATACTTTGGATAGTGTTAAAAAGTTATGGATAAAAAAATTCCGGGAACTCGGGTATTCTTCTCAAAGAGGTTTAAAAGAGATGTTTGATGGAACTGTCGGTGCAGGCACTGTTCTGATGCCTCTGGGCGGGAAATATGGTGATACTCCTGTTGAAGCAATGGCAGCGCTGATCCCGGTGCTAAACGGTGAGAGTTCTACAGCTACCCTGATGAGTTTCGGTTTTAACCCAAAAATATTCGATTGGAGTCCCTACCACGGAGGTGTCTACTCAGTTGTAGAGGCCATAACAAAGATTGTGGTTTCCGGAGGAGAATATTCTTCTGTCAGGTTTTCACTCCAGGAATATTTTGAGAAGTTAGGTGATGATCCCGAAAAATGGGGGAAACCTTTTTCAGCACTTATGGGGGCTTATTCTGCATTGAAAGAGTTGGGAATTGCTGCGATAGGAGGAAAGGACAGTATGTCGGGCACCTTTCTTGACCTGAATGTACCGCCGACACTCATAGCTTTCGGTGTAAATGTAACTGAGTCGGACCTTGTAATATCTCCTGAATTTAAAAAGATGAAAAGTAGAGTTATACTGATCCGGACACCCAGGAATGCAGAAGAATTACCTCTCTTCTCTGTTCTTAAATCAAATTTCGATTTTATTTCCGAATATATTAAGAAGGGTTTTATCATTTCTGCAAAATCAATATGTAATGGCGGGGTTGGGGTTGCTGTAACTAAA
>CAZNLS010000108.1:0-8437 GCA_964573895.1 uncultured Clostridia bacterium | reverse complement strand
CACCTCCATACATCAAAAGAATACTCGATGATTAGAGTCTCAATTACAATATTGTCTGACTATCAAATAAATTTTTTATTTTATACAATATATAAATGTTAAATTTTTTTAAATCATATCCATATTTCAATCTGAGTATTTTACTTTTATTTATGGTTTTTATAATTTTTCTGTTTTCATCGCGGAATCGGTCCTACATTTTATTTAGCGGGATATTATCTGTCCCATTTGCTTTTTCATCCTTACTTTTCATTCCTGAATACTGGGACCCGGTCAGAATAATGGGAACTGTGATAAGTATTGAGGATGTTATATTTTCTTTTTCTACGGGTTGTATGGCATGCTGGATAACTACACTTTTGAAAAAAAAGAAGATTACATTTGATTTTGCACCTATTTTGATCCTGAAAAGGTACTTAATTATTTCTCATTTTTGTTTTCTTTTAACAATTGTCTTAAATTCTGCAGGGATGGGGATTATGACTGCAATTATTATTGTAATTTCCCTGCTTGGCTTAGTTTTTTTATATTTTTTCTGGGATTTTCGAACTCTTATATTGACTGGAGCTGTTTTGTTTTCACTACTTTACGGAGCTGTACTGTTTATAGCAGCGTCACTTTTTCCACGTTTCAGTATGCAATGGTCACAAATGAATCTGACCGAAATTCAATTATTCGGTTTTCCGGTTGAGGAAATATTATGGGCATTTACTTTCGGAGCAGTCTGGCCTGTTTTTGTAATGTATGTGACAGGAATGAAATTAAAGGATAACCGGTAAACCATTCCTGCATCAAAAATAGTCCTTATCTGAACCGGTTTCTTTTGGAAAAATACTTCTGTCCCGCTATATCCTTTTTTTTCGGCATAATTCCATGCTGTATTGTACATGACTCAAGAGGGATGGTGATTTTCATTTTGACATTTTTCCTTTCAACCCCTAATCGAAGTTGCACGATCACTCTCTCATTTAAACAAGAGCAAGGAGTTATGAGATATAGCTATATAGCAGAGCTTGATCAGTTTCGTGACATAAGAATAAACAGTCTCCACCCGATATATTTTCACAGCAGAAATAAAAAATCCTAAAAAATATTTGTAAAAAAAGGAGGAGTATTTTTGTCCTCCTTCATTAGATTTTTATTTTAAATTTTTCCTACCAGTTCGAGTCCGGGGATCAAAGTTTTTTCTCCGGGCTCCCAGTTTGCCGGGCAGACTTCTCCGTCATGCTCTCTTACATATTTTGCAGCCTGAACTTTTCTCAAAAGCTCTTTTGCACTTCTCCCTATGCTGTTATCATTAATTTCCATTGCCTTAAGTACGCCGTCAGGATCAATAATAAATGTTCCCCTCAAAGATAATCCCTCATCCTCAATATAAGTTCCGAAAGCTTTACACATCTCACCGGTAGGATCGGCAAGCATCGGAAATTTTATTTTTTTAATTGCATCTGAGGTATCATGCCAGGCTTTATGGACAAAATGTGTATCAGTACTGACACTGACTATTTCAGCTCCCTCTTTTTTAAAATTTTCATAGTGGTTGGCTGCATCTTCAAGCTCAGTCGGGCATACAAATGTAAAATCTGCTGGATAAAAAATAGCAACAAGCCATTTTCCCCTGAATTCAGATAACTTAAAAGTTTTTTCTTCCCCATCATGATATGCTTCCAGAGAAAGTTCCGGGATCTGTTCATTAATTTTTATCATTATTCCTCCTTAAAACTTTATCATTACAAGTTTGTAATGATTATAAATATATTATCATAAATTTATAATTTTTCAATCGGTAACTTTTATTTAAAAAAAGTTTTATGTGTGGTAAGAATATATTAATGCAAAAATTATCAATAATAATACCGGTTTTTAATGAGGAAGCTACAATTAATTTGATTATAAAGAGGGTTAAAAATTCCAATATAGAAATAGAAAAAGAAATTATTATCGTTGATGATCATTCATCAGATAATTCTTACGAACTTGCATTAAAGATAAAAAAGAAGAATAAAAATATAAAGTGTTTCAGAAATGATAGGAATCGAGGTAAGGGATTCAGTGTTCGGCGTGGGATAAATGAAGCCGAAGGAGATATAATTCTAATTCAGGATGCAGACCTTGAGTATGACCCGCAGGAATACCAAAAACTTCTTAAACCTATTATTGAGAATAAAGCTGATATTGTATATGGATCAAGGTTTATGACAACCGAAGCAAGGAGAGTTTTGTATTTTTGGCATTTTATCGGTAACAAAATTTTAACTCTTTTTTCAAATATGATCTGTAATTTGAATCTTTCAGATATGGAAACCTGTTATAAAGTTTTCAGGTCGGAAATAATTAAAAAAATAAAACTAAAAGAGAACCGGTTCGGTTTTGAACCGGAAATAACATTTAAATTATCGAGACTAAAGAAGGTGAGAATATATGAAGTAGGGATCTCATATCATGGCAGAACATATTCAGAAGGAAAAAAGGTGAACTGGAAGGATGGGATCCGGGCTTTTTATGTTCTTTTTAAATTTTTTTTTCAGCATCTTTTTCTGGGGAAAAGAATGATTTTTAAAAAAAAGCAAAAGTAACCCCTGCAATGAATTCTCCGGGGATAAAATACTCAGAAAAAAAAAAGATAGTGATTTTGTCTCTGTTTCTTGCCGTTTTTATTTTTCATACCTGGTTCGTTTTCTCAGGCAGCAGCGATTTCGGATATTTTAAAAAATATACTTCTGCCGCTACTCTGCTTGCAAAAGGTCAATTGTCAAAAGAAAGAATCTCTGATTTCAGTCCACTCTACCTATATATGAATACTCTCATCTTAAAAACCGGGATTGATCCCCAAACTTTTTTAAGACTGATACAAATATTTCTGATATTTTTTGCAGCCTTCTATTTTTTTAAGTTTCTCGGTTTATATTTTCCAGAATTTACTGCCTTGTTCGGAACCATGATTTTTCTTTTGGGAAAAGAGATCCTTATCTATGAAAAAGTCCTTGAGCCCGAACCATTTATGATTTTTTTCATTTGTGCATTTGCTTTTCATTTTTCACATTATTATGAAAGACCGGCAAGTCTGAAGCTTCATCTTTTTATCTCCTCATTTTTCCTTTCGCTTACATTTATAACGCGGGCTAACCTTTTCCTTATGATAATAGTTATTCCTTTTCTGATAATTATCAGAACAAATAGACAACTAAAAAGTCAAAAAAAAAGAATTTTCAAAGAGCTTTTTATATTTCTTTTATCTCCCGCTTTGGTAATTGCAATGCTCTGGATTAGAAATTATTCAATCTATGGATATTTTCTTCCGTACTACCAGAATCCGGGATATATAATTTTCGAAGGAAATAATCCGAATTCCCTTGGAAAAAGTGCTATTTACCCGCCATTAGTAGATGAAGTTGCATCGGAATATCCGAATGTTCCTGATGTACACCATGAAATTTACAGAAAGTTTGCGAGGTCAATTAGAGGGAAAGACCTGAATATAAAAGAGGTAAATGATTTCTGGACAAAAAAGGCTCTCAATTTCATTCGGAATTATCCTCTTCTTTATTTTAAAAGGTTGGTTCTTAAATTCAGATTACTATTTCATAATTATGCAAGGCATGATGTTATTACTGCTTATAGATTTGACCACTTCCTTTCGGAAAAGGCCAGGTTCCTTTTCCCATTCTGGATAATATCTGTTTTTGCATTAATCGGTATGGTGCTCAACCTGGGGAATATAAAAAAATATTCTCATTTATATGCACTGATAATTCTTCAGTCGGCAGTTCTATTTACGGGGTATGTTTCATCGAGGCAGCGCATTGCAATTTATTCAATTCTTATATTCTTTGCTATTAGCGCAATTACTAAAATTGTAAAAAAAAAAATCTACATTATAGTTTCCATATTTCTTTTGGTGTTCGGCTTTTTAATATTTAGAAATAATTTTGACATATTAACAGAAGAGAATTTTTTATGGGAAAAATATCAATTATCAAATAAATACTGGATTGCATCAAGATTAGATAGAGATAACTTCAATATCAGGGAATCATTAAAAAACGCTTCTCTTGCAATCATGAATACTCCCTGGATGGATATTGACAGAGTTCCTGCAAAAATATCAGTTAACCGCAGTCAGCTTTCCAAAACCGCTCTAAAGGAAATAATATCTTCAAAAATAGTGAAGCCTTCCAAAAAACTCAATTATGCAATTCTGCTAATTTCAGCAGGAAAAACAAAAAAAGCGGAAATAATCCTCAAAGATTTATCATTGTCCACTTTCAAATTTAAGCGTGATTTTGATCACTCTTCACAGCCTGACTATTACCTGGGAGTTATTGCTGAAAAAACCCATGATTTTGAACTTGCAAAGACTTATTTTATGGATGCATTAAAAAAATCACCGGGATCGCCATATGCACTATCAAAATTGTATGTTCATACAGGAAATAAGATATACTACGAAAAACTTAATTCATATTTTGACAGGATCACGGCAGAGTTTTTTTTAGGAAGAGACTATTTTAATATTGGGAAATATTTACAGGCATTGAAAAATTTTGAGTATGTTGCAGAAAAGATTCCTGAATACCGGAAAAACATGATCTATCTTGCTGTCACACTCGGGCGGTTAAACAGATTAATTCCGGCTTACAATATCGGGATCAAAGTTATTAAGATGAGAGCGGATCCATTTCCGTTTAAAGATGATTTTATCAAAATTTTCAGATACAGGATAAAGGAACAGCCGAAAAACCCCGTTTCATATTACTATTATGGATATATCCTGGAATTATCGGGGGACTACAAAGCGGCGATTGAAAATTACAGCAAGGGACTGGAGTTGAAGCCCGGGGAAAAATTGTTTAAAAAAAGGATATCAGTAACTTCCCGTTTTATAAATAATTGAATTTTATTATACTTAGCCTATATAATTAATGCAAAAGAAACCGGAGGTGAAATATGTATCAGAGAGCCAGGTACGATTTTCAAAAAGAGCTGGAAAATATCAGAGAAAGTGGACTGAGTAAAGATGAGAGGATTATTTATGATGATCAGAAGCCCGTTATCAAAGTCTCCTTTCCCGACTCTGAATCTCCCAGAGAAGTATTGAATTTTTGTGCAAATAATTACCTGGGGCTTGCTAACTATCCGGATATAATTAAAGCAGCCAAAGAAGCACTTGATACACATGGATTCGGCATGGCATCAGTGAGGTTCATTTGCGGAACTCAGGACCTGCACAAAATACTTGAGAAAAAAATAACAGATTTTTATGAAACCGAGGATACAATTTTATATTCATCTTGCTTTGATGCAAATGGCGGATTGTTTGAGAGTATTTTAGATCATAAAGATGCGATTATAACCGATGCCCTTAATCATGCAAGTATAATTGACGGGATAAGACTGTGTAAAGCCAAAAGATATATATATGATCATTCAGACATGAAATACCTTGAAAAAATTATTAAGCGTGCAAGAGGAGGAATTGATATTTGGGAGGGGCCGGGACTTTCGAAGGAACCAAAACCTGCAAGAAATATAATGATTGCAACCGATGGTGTTTTTTCAATGGATGGTGATATTGCAAAATTAAAAGATATCGTTGAGCTTGCAAAAAAATATGATGCAATGGTAATGGTTGATGACTCGCATGCAACGGGATTCCTCGGAGATAAGGGGAGGGGATCAATTGAATATAATGGTGTGCTGGGTGAAATTGATGTTATCACATCGACATTGGGAAAGGCGATGGGAGGGGCTTCAGGCGGATTCACTACGGGCAGAAAGGAAATAATAGATATGCTCAGGCAGAAATCAAGACCCTATCTGTTTTCTAACTCTCTGGCACCCTCAATAACTGCTGCAGCGATTAAAGCATTTGATATACTGGGTAAAAGTGGTGAATTGAGAAAAAAACTGATGGAAAATACAAAATATTTCAGAGAAAAAATGAGTTCCCTCGGCTTTGATATAGTTCCGGGAGTCCATCCAATAGTTCCTATAATGCTCGGAAAATTCAAAAATGATGCCAAATTGTCTCAGGAAATGGCAAAGGATCTATATGATGAGGGTGTATATGTTGTAGGATTTTACTTTCCGGTTGTCCCGAAAGGTAAGGCAAGGATAAGAGTTCAGATTTCGGCTGCTCATACTTTGGAGCAGCTTGATAAAGCTATCGATTCTTTCAAAAAGATCGGTGAAAAATATAAGGTTATTAATAATTAGATCATTAAAAATTCTTGATTTAAATGAGTGCTCTCCTCAGAAAGATTGAGGGGAAGAAATTTTACATGTTTTCTCCTAAATAAAATAATCCGGTTTTTTTTTATAAACAGATTCAAAAAGATCTGAATAACTATCTTTCCCACAGAGGAGCATAGAAGAGAGTGGCATTATTTTCTTTATTTCTTTAAGAAGCAGGTTTGATAGATTTTTAATATCCCATTGAGCGTGATTATCGCTGCGTAACCTGACAAAATGGAAGATTTCACGCATATTCATCTTCATAATGACGTTTCTCCTGTGAGAATTAGTAAGGATATAATCAGCGGTAATATTATATTTTTTTTTAATGTTTCCGTAAGTTTCATTTGTCATGTTTATTAAATCAATGAATCTTTTTTCAAAGCCCAGCTCAGAAACAGAAACAGGAATTGTATTTCCGAATTCAGGATCATAGCTTCCACATAGAAGTGTTGCCATTCTGTGCCTCTTGAGCTGAGCATAATTTGAGGCACTTATAACAGCCTCGAAAGTTATATAAGGTAATTCAAAATTTCTTGGAGGAGAATCGAAAAATTCCAATTTTGAAAATAATTTTTTAAAAAGTGACCGCTTTTTTTCAATATCTGTTGATGTTATCTGCTTTAAAGCACTCTTGAAACTTATTGCTTTGAACTGCGAAAGAAATGAAGCAAGGATAAGATCGTCACCGTTTTTTGGATAGTCAATCAGTTTAAATAGACTTATATCTTCAGATTTATTCGAATCAGGAAATTGTTCAGAAAATTTGTTCAATTCTTCTTCAAAGGGGGAAGCATTCCTGAACAGTATAATGGATGGAGCAATAGATCTTACTTCAGCGAATAGTTTTTCCCCAATTTTTTTTGTTTCTATACGAGGTGAGATTGAAAATCTTCTGAGCAGATGTTCAAGATTTCGAGCATTAATGGTTAATCCAACTTGCCCAAGAGTTGCAAGTGAAAGGATGTATCTTGCATCTTCCTTGGCCCAGCCTGCTATTATGTTCCTCCGGGATTTATCCTGAGTTTCCCCCTTGTGCTTTTCTAAAAGATTATTTTTCAGCTTTTCAAATATTTCCAGATAAAAATTATTCTGTGCGGTTACAGTTTCTCTGAATTGTGAAGCAAGTTGCTTATCATCTAATTCAGGAGGGAAATAGTAGTCACCTTTAAGAGTTACGTATCTTTGAGACTTTTCCGTGAAAGAGGATAATCTTAATTTTTCTATATCTTCAAGGGCAAGTCTTGATACGCCGATAATATCAAAGTTGAAAACCGCATGTTCAGCAACGGAGTGATGACCCATAGAAAAAATTATCTTCTCATTTGAGGCTCTGGCCTTTTTAATATCTTCTCTTGCTTTCTTCCTGAGACTCGTAACATCAAGTGAGCTTCTGCTTATTCTTGCATATGCTGCACTGAATATCTCCGGTGTTGCTTTGAGCTTCTCTTTTTCCGGAAGCTGGTCTAATAGATTTGATTCTACATTGTATCCTGATAACTCTATCTTCATCTTTCCCTCATATTATATAGGAGTTATAAAAACAAATTCAAAAATTCAATTTTGCCGGAATAATCTTCAGATCAGGTCCCTTTTGGAAATCTCTTCAATTATCCTCTGTGCACTTTCATCAATTGATCCGTTATTCCAAATCTCTACAATTTCCAGCTGGTCATTTTTGCATGTTTCAACAAATTGAGTATCTATCATTTTTATATATTCTTCATTCCTGATCTTATACTCTTCATCGCCCACTCGCTTCCCGATTTTTTCCCAGTCAGTTCTTATCAAAAAAATTACAGTATAGGAAGGTATCCAGAACTTGTAGAGGTTTTCAAGAATTAGATGTTTTGATTTTAATTTTTCACTCAGATCAGAACCGCTAAGTGATAATTTCCACAAAACCCATTGATCAAGAATTGATCTGTCACAAAACATCAATTCATGATTCTTTTGTGATTCGAGGTTCTCGGTATTGATTTGGGTAGATATTGAATAAAAATAACTGATGAAACTGTTTCTCAAATCTTCATCAAAAGGATTTTTTATATTTACATCTCCAAGAGAAAATATTTTATATTTTAATGACATGATTTTTTTTACTTCTTCTATCAGCGAAGTTTTACCGGATCCATAGGCGCCGGAAAATGAAATTTTAGTCATATTGAAATTTTAATCAAATCATTCTGCCATGTCAAATATC
>CAZNLS010000107.1:3366-8507 GCA_964573895.1 uncultured Clostridia bacterium | reverse complement strand
TTTAAAGAATGATTCGTTATAGGCATTATTATATGAATTATCCCTGTCTGTTATGGAGATACAAATCGCTTATTCTTATTTCTGTTTTCATTCTTAAAAAAGTCTATTTTTTAAACTTGCAGTTTTTTTCTTTTTTTTGTTATTGTAATCGAATAATCAGAAAGATGTGGTTAATTTCTTATTAGTCAGTTAACATTTATAAATGTTTGGTAATTAGAACTTTACTTTTTTTGTAACCCGGTGCTTCCGATTAGAGTATTAAGGAAATTGATATTTTTTAAAAATTTTGTTTTGATGTGTAATATATGATGACAGAACGAAATCAGAATCTTTCAGAGCCCAGAGGAATAGCGGAACGATTAATTCTGAATGGCAATAAAACAGAAATTTTTATAGCAGCGGGAATCTTCATTTTTTTTCAGATATTCTATTCTGTTTTTGTATTTAAGTTTATGCCTCACGGCGACCCTGTAGTCAATCTTCAGAAGATTATAAACAACGACATATTTAGTCTTCCCGCCTTTTGCGGTTTTATGATTGTAGGGCGCATATTCATTGATTTTTTTTCATATTTCGGCTTAAGTCCTGACCTTGCTCTTAATTTGATGAGTGTTTTTTTCGGCGCACTGGGATTGGGCGCCGGATATTTGCTGCTTCTTGTCATAACAGAAAGCAGAAAAATCGCTTCCACTTCGGTGTTTATTCTCGGTTTTTCAGGCGTGTACTGGCTTTTTTCGGAAATAGGAGATGTTTATGCGCTTCAGGCAAGTCTTCTCATAGTTTCTATGCTTTTTTTTGTATGTGAATACTCGGTGTTTTCGGGGATTTTTTTCGGAATTGCGATGCTTGTCTATCCACTTGCGGTTTTTCTTCTTCCATTTTATTTCATAGTTTTTTTTAAATACCGTTTTAAAATCACAAGCGCTCTTTTATTCATAGCTTTCAGCGGACTTGTCTATTTCCCGGTTGTAATGTATTTTTCGAGTTCTTATGTGGAAGGTAGAATATCAATCCTGAGTACAACCTCTTTCTGGGCTGACAGACTTATTTTCCAATCTCTTCATTTAAGGATCAGGAATGCCGTAAAAGAATCATACTTCATGATCAAGTTCTGGTCCGTGGCTCTTCCTTTTATAATTTATGGGTTTTTCTCCCTTTTCAGACGGGACAGGTTTTTATGGTATTGCATTACAAGCGTTACCATTTTCCCTTTGTATATGAGTATGTGCATACCAACGCAGAGAGACCCTTATACTCTGAGTACAAGTATTTTTGTCGCGGTGCTCGGCGCGGAAGGATTTTTCTCATTAGCGGGATCATTCAAAATAAAAAAGCCCGTTGCCGCTTTTACCGTTATGTTTTGTGTTCTTTTTATGCTTTCGAGCTATTCGATTCTCATCAAGCCATTCAAGAGTCTCATTGATAATTTTCCTCCATTTGTTGAAAAGATTGATAAGGAATTTTCAGATGATTATCTGCTCATCTCAAATTCAGACTGGACTTTCGGAGTTAACTATTACCTCAATGGTGATGTTGACAGCGGAACATGCTTAAGCGGAAAGGATGTTACTAAAGAGATACTCAATGATTATTTGGAGAGTAACAGAAGAGTATATCTTCTCGATATTCACGATCTTCCAAACCCTTTGACAGATTTCCTGAAAAGCCTGATCCCCATTAATTATATAAATACCTTTGAGCGGCAATCGGTTAAAAAATTTCTTATGGACAAATATTCATCACTCAAATTCACACAGGAAAGAGCAGGCCTTTATCCTTTGTTTAGGATAACGGGAGAACCGGACATAAGTTAACTTCTTTTGTTTTTTCACAATACATTCATTAGTTTCTTTGTTGTGGTCGAAATTATTCCTCGTATAAATTAATAAGAAAACAGACTTGTTTTTATGATACAAATGTACTGATAACGGTAAGGGAGATTTCTGTTAATGGCGTCTTTTTACGGATTGATTGTTTATATACTTCTTTATGTGTTTAAGCCGGCAGACCATATTGCCGCATTAAAACCTTTCCGCCTTGCCCTTGTAGTGTCCATACTCGTCCTTCTTTTTGTAATAGTGTCAGGAAAGTTCAAATTAGCAAAAGGATTGATTCCTGCCCTCATTGTTACATATTTTGCGCTTTCTTTTTTTTCTCTTTTCAATTCCGAATATGCTGCATTCGGAAGTATTTCGATTACACATCTTTTAAAGCCCGTTATTCTTTTTTTTCTGATTTTTTGCGTGCTCGACACAGAAGAGAAAATCATAAAATTCATTTCCATATTCCTATATGCCATTTTTGTGGATATATTTGTTTCCGTCCTTGCCTTCAGGGGAGGGGTGTTGGGGTACCGGCTTATTTCTTATTTTCAGGGAATAGGAGCTGACACGAACGAATATGGAATGCATATCTTGATGATACTGCCATTTCTTATTTTTCTTGTAGAAACAAAAGAGAAGTTATCCCAAAAAATGTTTTTCGTGTTTTATATAATTTTCTGCTGTTATGCTATGGTGAGGACATATTCACGAGGCACTACGATTGCCGCGGTAGTGGTCTTTATTATGTTTGTATGGATTAGAAGGAAGAACAAAAAATTTATTTTTGTTATGATAATCCTGCTTATCTGCCTTTCGTTGATAACCCCGCAAAAATTTTGGGACAGATTAGGCACTATTACAGCCGATTCATCACAGGCAGACGGGTCTATCAATGCAAGGTTGATTGCCCTTCAGCACGGAATAGAACTTTTCGAAGAGAATATTTTTTTCGGAGTGGGTTTCGGGGCATTCAGATACGCGAGTATGCGGATAGCCGGTTTTGGTGAGGATACAAAGCATGTAGCTCATAACACATATCTTGAAATATGCGTCGAAACGGGATTGATTAATTTAATAGCATTTCTGATGGTTATTTTGATTTCTATCCGCATCTGTTTTTCAAATACGAAGGTTCTGAACCTGCAGAAATCAAGTAGCGAGCTAAAAAACATAAATCAGGCCTTATTAATGTCTTTGGTTGTATTTTGTATCTGCGTGATTTTTCTTTCACAGAGATTTGACAGGTTTTTTTACATAATTGTAGCGTGCATTTTATCTATTCGTCACGTATTGCTTGAAAAGCAGAATAATACCGAGTCAGGGGATATTCCGGAAAATGAAACGGATAAAAGTTCTTCATCTGCTCTCATCGCTTAATGTGGGTGGAAGAGAAAAAGTAGCCGTAGATATTGTAAACAGCATCGATAGAAAAAAATTTTACCCCCTTGTGATGTCTTTAAGGAGCGGAGGCAGTATGAGGGAGAGAATAAATTCCGATGTTGAAATAATTACATATGAAAAAACCGACAAGCTCGATTTTAGCGCCTACAGGGCAATTTCCCGCGTTGTGAAGGAAAAGGATATCGACATACTGCATACTCACAATCCCGGTGCTTTCCTTTACGGTTTCATAGGCGGAAAACTCGCAGGAGTGAAGAAAATAATCAATACCGAGCACGGATTTGAATATGACATCAACCTGAAGAAAAGAATTGCTGAAGGAATATGCAGGAAGTTTATTGACCTTACGATTGCAGTGAGTGATGACGTGAAAAAAAAACTCGGAGAATCCGGTAAAATACGCGTTTTGAACAATGGCATAATTATAGGAAATGATGATGACTCACAACGTGGGAAGGAAGTAAGAGAAAAAGCCGGATTTTCCGTTGACGACATTGTCGTGGGATGCGTTGCGCGCCTTGCCTATGTTAAAAACCACGAATCGCTCCTTAAAACTTTTAAAATCGCAAGTGAGAGGAACGAAAAACTAAAACTTCTCATAGTAGGCGACGGGTATCTGAAGGAAAATCTCATTGACCTGTCAAAGAAACTTTCGCTTAGCGATAAAGTGGTTTTTTACGGAGAAACGGACAATGTTCCGGCGATTCTTCACTCCGTTGATATCTTTGCTCTCACATCTGTTTATGAAGGAGTGTCCATAACCATTCTTGAAGCAATGTCCTGCCGAGTCCCTGTGGTTGCAACCAATGTGGGTGGAAACCCCGATGTAATCGCAGACGGCAAAAGCGGAATACTTGTTGAAAGCGGCAACGAAAATGATGCCGCGGAAGCGATTTTAAAGTTTGCCGGCAACGGGAAAATGCGCCGTGTTTTCGGCGAAGAAGGAAGAAAGATAGTAGAGGGGAAATTTAACTTTAGCAGAACTATGGAAGAGATGGAAAAAATATATCTCAACTCCTGACCCGTTCTTCGTCTCAACTTTCCCTGCAAAAAATTATTTAATCTCAAATGCTGTTTCCGCACTGCTCCACATAGACATTATATCAGGTTCCAGATTATCGGATGTTCTTACGCGGATATAGTAGTGCCCTTTTTCCTTGAGAAAAACAGCGGGAATCATCGCGCAATTTTTCCCTGACTCGATTATTCCGCTATCGTATAAATCATCGGAATTGAAATCGCTTGTCCTGTCAATCTGTATTTGAAAATGAGTCTGATAGTTGTCATATCCGTAATTGTTGTCAGGGTCTTTGAACTGCCAGCATATGTAAAGGTCTTTTGATTCCGGAGAAAAAGCGGGAACGAAGTGGTCAGAAACGCTGTCTGCCGGCAAATATTCTTTATAACCCATATCTCTGCGTTTTCCCGTATCATCCTCATAGACGGGGAAGTTTGGATCCCCCGCGTCTATGCAGGGACTTCCGGGCGATAATGAAAAATCTCCCGCGCCGGGGTTTTTGAAATTCGGGTCAGCGAATATGTTTCCTTCTCCCTTTATATCTTTTCTCTTTTCTTCAAGCGGCAGACCGAGTGTATCGTCATTCATTGGATACAATATTCTGTGCAGGCAGTTATATGTGATTTTATTTCCCGGACCTTTTTTTTCATCGGCGGTGTATGTATTGAAGACGCCTCTGATACCAAAGACCGCGTTTGAAATGATGTTGTTCTTTATGTCGAGTTCGAATCCCGAGGCATTTATGCCTGCCCTTCCGGTACCCTCAATATTGTAAATGGTGTTGTTGTACACCGCCACGTTGTTGGACCTCCATATGAGAATTCCGTCGTGTGCCGATATATTGTAAATGAGGTTGTTTTCTATTCTTGTCCCGAACGCATCATAGTCGTAAATTGCCG
>CAZNLS010000107.1:1315-3266 GCA_964573895.1 uncultured Clostridia bacterium | reverse complement strand
ACAACTACGGTGTCTGCCGGACCAGCGAGAGATGCCGCATACGCTATGGTTTGAAAGGGTTTGTCTTCCTTGCCGTTGTTACTGTCGCTTCCCGTTGTGGCGACATGATAGATTGTGCCTTTTTTCCCGAAGAAAAAAGATTTCAGCGGTGATGCCTTGTTTCTTTTAAAAGGCGCCTGCTGAAAAATGTAGGTATTCTTTTTATCTGTTACCGCTGTTGAGGAAAAAGAAAGCACCGGCGCCGAGGGAAGCATATTGATTCTGTAATAAAGGAAGTTCGACCATTCACTCCAATAGACTCCGTCAAATACGCGGAAATGTATTCTGTTAAGAGCGCCGCGCGTGGCTGTTATACCTCTTCCCTCGTTTGTGCCGATAGGAGTCCTTTTGTTCGAACCATTGTAAATGTTTGACTGCACAAGTGCCTCAGGGTCAGCGACAATGCGTCCCGAATACTGCGCGTTCTTGTCGGCTCCCGGAAGGAAATAGCCGTGAACGGAAAATGACGATGGATCCGGTTCGAGTATGTAGTTCTGGTATTCCCATCCTTTTTGCGTATCTCCGTCGGGGTCTCTGAATTTCCACCTGTATGTTCCACCGTGGTTGAAACCGTAATAAACCTGAACCGGAAGAGCTTTTGAAGACTTCATTCCGTTTATGGTCAAATCAAAGGGCGGTTCAGGAGAAAAAACCGCGTCATAATTGTCCAAAAGCGCGTTGTCCTTCATCTCCTGGTCTGTCAACGCTGTGGCGCCAAGAGGTGCGCAAAGCAAAAGTGCCGAAAAAATATAAAAAAATTTATTTTGAATTATTTTTTTTATCTTCATCATTCTGTCTCCCCGTCCATAAATTATTCTTTATTGATAATATTAATTAAATAATAAACAAAATTCCAATTATATTTATTATTTATAAATACGGTATTTTGGATGAAACTATTTGTATATGATAAGTTACGGTTTTTATTGAAAAAGCAAGCTTAAAAATAGCCCAAAGTTTTTAATTCGTTAACTGAGGATTTATCCAAAAAAACGCTTTTCCCGCCTGTGATGCCGAAATATTTTTTTAACTCTTTGTCTTTGGAATGCCTGTAAGCGAGTGTTTTATTGATTTTTTCTCTGAGTGACTCAGGAATATCCTTTACAGGAAATAATTCAAGGGGGTCATCCTTTATATGGAAAACCTTTTCTTTCCTGTTTTTAAGGGCGGCAATATATTTGTAATTTCCGAATGTAATAGATTCCATATCTTCGGGATGCCCTTCTTCTCCGGCCTGAAAAATTCCCGTGCTGTAAACAGCTTTTTCAATAAAATCAGACGGGTTATCATTTAATAACCGGGCAAAGGAATCCGCGGAGATATGTTCCTTGTCGTAACTGACTTTACAGAGGTCGAGTATAGTAGGCATTAATCCTTCCGTTGTCACAAGGGCATTTTCAATTCTTCCTTTTTTTGAACCCGGTTTTTTGATTATGAGAGGTATGTCAATAAGCTCACCGTAAAGACTGTGCCCGTGCATAACGCCTCTGCCTTCAGAGGCATGGTCCCAGAATTCCTCTCCATGGTCGCTCGTGAATATAATCAGAGAATTATCGTAAAGCCCTATTTCTTTGAGAGCATCGATAAATTCTCCTATGTTGTCATCATCGTATTTCACCTCTCCCCTGTACAACTCTTTTGCCCATTCTTTTTCTTCCGCTGTCAGAAATCCTTCGCCTCTTATCGCTTTTTCCATCATTGAAGTGGAGATTTTGTAATTCATTCCCGCCGGCGGTTTCTTCGATGGGTAGTATTGCGGGGGAGGCGCGTAACTCGTATGAGGCGCGAAGAAATGAAGCCAGAGGAAAAAGTTTTTGTTTCTGTTGTTTTTCACCCATTCTATGGAAAGCTTTGTAAGATAATTGTCGGAAATTTTTCTCTGCCTGAATTGAAGAAAAAAATCGGGAAATAA
>CAZNLS010000107.1:0-1215 GCA_964573895.1 uncultured Clostridia bacterium | reverse complement strand
GAAAGGGAGTCCTTCCTCAGAGTGTCTACGGAGATAAGAATTACCGGTTTTATCTTATGTCCGACAGCCAATTTATTGTTTGATGAAAATCCTGTAAAAAGGCCAATGCCGGTGTTTATTAAAGATACGGACATTGCCAAAAGGATAATTGATGCAAGAATTTTCAGGGAAGAGGAAATATCTCCGCCCCTTGCGAAGGAAAGAATAAATACCGCCGCGCATATAAGGGCAAATAAAATCAAAACCGTTACGCTGTAGCCGTTGGCGTTGTTTGTCTTGTTAAATGTAAAATACCAAAAGAATATAAGTCCCGTCAATGCGAGGAAGGGAATGGCAAAGGAAAAGCGGATGAAAAAATTTCCCGCCCCGGGCAGCAGGGAAAGCAATTTTGTTATGATAAAAAAAATTGCCCACATAAGAAAAAATCCGCCTAAGAGTGACGCGAAAACGCGCGTAAGATTTCCCGATGACATTCTGTAAAATGACACAAAATATTCGGAAGATGAAAAAAGTATTAATGAACATATGGTAAGACCATAGGAAATTATAAAACTAAGGAAACCCCTCCATTTGCCTAAAAACTTTTTCATAACAAGAGCGGGGATAATATAAACAATCCAAAAAAATGCCATTGTCGCCGAGGAGAGGTCAATAATGAAAAAAAGCGAATTGAATTTGTCAGGTGCCTCGTATAAAAGGCATTTGAGCATATCGGTGAAGGATACAGAAAGCGAGAAAATGCACGCTATGTAAAGGATTATCTCCGCCAAACTGTTTTTATGTTTATTTTTTAAAGGGATATGTGCCATTTTTTGTTAAACTAATATTAGTTATAAAGTGTCATAATGTAAATGTAAAACAGGAGAAAAAAAATTATAAATCTGTGGTTCCGCAGAATGCCTTTGAAAATAATTATTTCTATATGCCCGTTGATGACAGTATTGTTTTTACTTTGCATTTTCTCTTTTTCACCTCTTTTCCAAGAACATACATCGGCAAAATCGACTTCAGTCCAAAAATTTTGCCTGATTCATTTTGGAGACGCAAAATGGAACGATTATTCTGATATAATCAAAAATCTTGATCTGATAGTAATTGATTATTACCGCTTTCCCCGTATTCCCGAAGATTTAAAGATGATCAATCCTGAAATCAAGATTTTTGCCTATATTAACGTTTTTGATATGACCGACCTCTCAAGGTTTGATTCTTCCG
>CAZNLS010000106.1:0-8741 GCA_964573895.1 uncultured Clostridia bacterium | reverse complement strand
AGGCAATTCCCGGAACAATGACATTAAAAGATATTTTTTATAACAAAAGGCATTACAAAATTGAAAAGAAATTTACGGTTGGCAATGGTAATCTGGTCTATACGGGGAATATAAGATTGACCTTTTTAAAATCTTCACTGGAGAAATATTCCTATAAAATTTTTATGGATACTAATTTTAAAAAACTGAAATTCAGATCGAACCATGTTCTAACCGGAAAATTAAATATGAACTCACCACAAAATTTTTTGAAAAGCACATCAGGAAAAATCTTGATACCCATTTATATTCCGTCGTTCGGAAGTGAATTTACCGACAGATATACTCCTTTCAATGCAATTGAAAATGATGATCTGAAATCATTAAAAGAATTTATAAAAAGAGGAGAGGATATAAATCAAAAAGATAGTAACGGATGGACTCTCCTGATGAAATCACTCGAATCAAAAAAGAGCAATATTACAAAATATCTATTGAGTAAAGAAATTAATTTCAGGGAGAAAACATCAAAAGGCTGGACTGCACTGATGTTTGCGATTGAGTATGGAGATCTTGATACTGCAAAAAAACTGATTGATATAGGCGCTGACACAAAAGCAAGTCTGTCAAAAGGCTGGAGTGTCCTATTTCTTGCGATGAGGTATGGGTCTGATATTGAACTGTTTGATAAAATCCTTGACGGAGGAGCTGATATTAATTTGTCAAAAAGTGATAATTGGACTCCTCTTATGATGGCGCTGGTCTACAGGGATGAAAAAATATCTGAAAGGCTGATAAAGAAGGGAGCAGACTTTAAAGTTAAGGACAATGAGGAGTGGACCCCGTTAATGTATGCGCTAAGGTACAAAAAAAAGAGAGTTGCCGAATATTTAATTAATAACGGGGCGGATGTAAATGCTTCTAACAAGAATGGTTGGACACCTCTTCTCTTTGCTTTGAGTAATCAAAGTGGTGATCTTGCAGGTCTGCTTATTACTAAAGGAGCGTCCCTCACAAAGGCTAACAGGAATAGTTATACTCCGCTCCATATGGCTCTTCAGTATGATTTTGAAGACATTGCGCTAAGAATAATCCGGGAAGGAAAAACTCTGAATAAAAAAACCAGATACGGATGGAGTCCGTTAATGTATGCAGCAAGGTATGGAATGAGAAAAGCGGCTGAACTTCTTTTAAAAAAGGGAGCTGATATTGGCGGCATGACAAAAGACGGATGGACTACCCTTCATCTTGCTTTAAGGTATGGTCAACCTGAAAATTCCCTCAGGATAATTAAGACTGGAAAAATCGATATAAACTTTATAACCAATGACAGCTGGACTCCTTTGTTAATGGCTTTAAGATATAATGACGCTGAAGCGGCCAAATTGCTGATCAGAAAGGGTGCGGATATCAATATTGCCAATAAGTTCGGATGGACACCTTTAATGATCGCAATAAAATATGATCAACCGGAAATCGCAAAGATTCTTATAAAAAAGGGAGCAAACAAAAATCTTAAAAACAGCAATGGAAAAAGTGCTCTTGATTTAGCAAAAGAGAAAAAATATTTTAATATTTATACAATGCTGGGAGGAAAGAACTTTTCAACCAGCGAAAATTCTGCTGCAGGCAGTATTTCCCCTTCCGTCTCAATCGGATTAAAAGGAATCTGGAGAAAAATAATTCCCCTTGACTCAGGTTCCCGTGTTCTCACCTCTGATAATTGCATAAACAGCACAGGGGTGTGTCATGCCCAGGTAGAATATAATATGACCAAGGCAGAAACCTTGAAATTTATTATAAAAAAGTTAAAAGAAGCCGGATATAAATATGACAAACAGGTGGCTGCAGGAAGTGAAGGCGGTTCACTAAAAAATAAAAATTTGTGGGGACTTGTCAATTTTACCAATAACAGTTCAACTCATGTTGTCTCTCTAACGATTATCATTCTTTCGGATTTAAAATCAGGAACAACCAAAACCGTGGCCGATTTTAACAGGATGAGATCCGCCAGAAAGATGAAACTTAAATTTTAAAAAATTTATCCTTTCAATTTAATGGCATCAGAAAACGAGTTTTAATTTTATTTTTGTTTATTAAAATAGGTATTGTTCCATGGTAATTATTTTTTCTTTGGGTAGAATTCTGCTAGTCTCACATCAATTTTTTTACCTTTTAAAAGCTTAACAAGAATATTTCTGTCTGTTTTACCGTAATGGTATGGATATAGTATTTTGGGCATGAAAGAGAGAGCTGCCCTGGCTGTCATTTCCGGAGTCATTGTATATGGCAGGTTCATGGGTAGAAAAGCAACATCTATGTTTTTCAGATTCTTCATTTCAGGCACATTTTCAGTATCACCTGCAATATAGATCTTTTTTTCCGACAGAGAAATCACATATCCGTTGCCTACTCCTTTAACGTGGTATGCCTCTCCGCTTTTCCTTTTGTTCACTATGTTGTATGCGGGAACGGCATCGATGTCAATTCCCAAAATACTCTTTTTATTTCCATTATTCATTACAATGGGATTTTTAAGTTCGGGCGCACATCTTTTCGGAGCTATTATCTTTGTCTCTTTTTTCAGAATCAATTTCAACGCAGCGGGGTCCAGGTGATCCCTGTGATGATGAGTAATAAGTACAATATCTGCTTTCGGAAAATTTGAATAATCTGCCATTCTGGAAAAAGGATCTACATGGATAACTTTTCCCTTGAATTTCAACATCAATGAAGCGTGCCCAATGAATGTTATCTCTATTTTTCCCTCTTTTGTGTCAAATTTAGCTGTTTCATACTTTGTATTGGATGCAGCTGTAGTAAAAACTGCAAATATTAAAATTAAGATAAATATATATTTTTTCATATTTCCTCCCATGCAGGATATTAAAATAAACTGAAAAATTAAACAATAACCGGAGTCATCAAATGGATTGTTGACCGGTTAGAGTAATTTTGATATCATCTGATTTTCTCCGAGTTTTGATTGCTAAGGTATCATTACTAAGCGTTAAAACCCGCAGGGTAGGCCGGGAAACGGGTCTGCCTCCCGTGTTTGGAAAGGAGAAAAAATCAATCGGGTTTTTTCACTTTCCTCAATTTTGCAGGAGTTTTTATGAAAATTAAAATTATAGTGATACTATTTTCACTATTAATTAATCTTTTTCTATCTTCAGGATGCTCTCAAAAGAGTGCCAGGCAGGAAAAACTTGTTATTGTTCATGCCGGTTCTCTTTCTATCCCCTTGAGGGAAATTTCAAATAGTTTTATGAAAGATAACCCGGGGATTGATGTTATGACTGAAGCCTACGGAAGCCGGACAGCAGCACGGCAGGTAAGTGATCTGGGCAGAAGTATAGATATAGTAGCCTCAGCCGATTCCGGTGTGATCAGGAATCTTCTTTATCCCGAGCATGCGGGGTTCTGTATCGATTTCACTACAAATCGCATGGTTATAGCAGGGACCCGGAAAAGCAGGTCTCTTGAAAAGATTAATAGGGGAAACTGGTACAGGGTGTTTATTGATGATGATGTTGAATTCGGATATTCCAATCCAAACTCCGACCCGTGCGGATACAGATCTGTTCTGACAATGAAACTTGCCGAATTGTATTATAAAAAAAAAGGACTTGCCGATAAATTATTGAATAAAGTAGATAAGAAAAACATACGTCCTAAAGAAGTGGACCTCCTCGCACTTCTGGAGGCTGCTGAAATTGATTATATTTTTATCTATAAAAGTGTCGCCAGTCAGCATCACTTGAAAATAATCGAACTTCCGGAGGAAATTGATCTCGGATCTTCCGGATTTGCAGAATTATACAAAAAGGTTTTTACGGAAATATCGGGGAAAAAACCGGGTGAAACAATTCGTAAATATGGAAAACCTATGGTATACGGATTAACAATACCCTTTAATGCACCACATAAAACAAATGCCGTAAGGTTCATCAACTATATTTTTGGGCCGAAGGGAAGATCAATAATGAAAAAAGCAGGGCAGCCTCTTCTATTACCTCCGAAGATCGATAATCTTAAAAATCTTCCCCGCGGGATAGATAATTTATTCGGGGAGTAAATGGGGCCAAAAAAGCTTCTTTATCCGCTTGCGCTGATTCTGCTCTTTTTTATACTATTCCCTTTTATCGGGATAATATCGAAAATTGATATTCCTGTACTCGCAGACACAATCAAAGAAAAGGAAGTCATCACATCTGTTTTCCTCACATTGAGGGCATCTATGTGGGCTACACTTTCAGCACTTATCTGCGGCATCCCTCTCGGATATATACTTGCGAGAAAAAATTTTCCGTTTAAAAAAATTGTAGAGGGACTGATAGATCTTCCTGTGATAATTCCACATACTGCAGCAGGAATTGCACTTCTATCCGTATGGGGAAGAAATTCATTTCCAGCACGTCTTACAGGCCTTAATATCATGGGAAGTGAAGTAGCAGTCTCAATAGCAATGTTCTTCGTATCGGTCCCCTTTCTTGTGAATTCGGTGAAGACAGGATTTTCTATGGTGGATCCCAGGTATGAAAAAACCGCAGTCAGCCTTGGGGCAACTCCCTGGCAGGCATTCAGGACTATTTCGGTTCCAATGATAAAAAAGTCTGTAATTTCAGGTTCCATAATGATGTGGGGCAGGGGAATATCGGAATTCGGAGCGGTTGTAATAATTGCATATCATCCAATGACTGCACCTGTCCTTATTTACGAAAGATTTACAAATTTCGGATTAAAATATGCCCTGCCGGTAACCGTAATAATGATCACTGTTGCACTCATAATCTTTGTTATCATGAAATATTTTGAGGGGAAAAGATAGTGGAAGGGATCAGGATTAATAATCTGGTTAAAAAGTTTGATAACTGCACAATTGGCGGTTTGAATTTCGGAATAAATGAGGGAGAATACTTTGTTCTGCTCGGCCCAAGCGGTTCCGGAAAAACTGTAACAATAGAGATGATATCGGGAGTAAGCAATCCTGATTCCGGCTCGGTTATCGGGGTCGAAAAAAAAAATACAGGACTTATTTATCAGGATTATATGCTTTTCCCCCATATGAATGTTTATGACAATATATCATACGGCCTGAGAATGAAAAAATTTTCCCGTAAGATTATAGAAAAAAAGGTTAATGCGATTGCTGAAAAATTCGGCATTTCACACATTTTGCCAAGACAAACAGATGGACTTTCGGGTGGTGAAAAACAGAGAGTGGCGATAGCCAGGGCTATGATCCTGGAACCGGACATATACTTCCTTGATGAGCCCACATCATCACTCGACAGAAATTTGAAGAGGAAAGCCCGCGAATTTTTCAGAAAAATTCACAAAGAGAGTAAAAAAATCTTTATTCATGTAACCCATGATTTTGAAGAGGCTCTCAGCCTGGGAGACAGGATCGGCATTTTGTTTGACGGGAAACTAGTCCAGATTGGAACTCCTGAAGAACTATATGCTTCACCGGTTTCGGGTGAGGTTGCGGATTTTATAGGTTACCGGAATGTCTGGTCAGGGAATATATCAAACTTTACATTCAGGAAAAATGGAATTGCAATCGGTGTTCCCGTTGAGAATTGCTTGTCAGCATACATTGCGGTGAGACCGGACGATATTATTATCTCAAACAGGAAAATCGACTCTTCTGCGAGGAACACTTTTAAGGGAATTGTTGATAATATCGTGACATCTGTCTCCGCTGCCGAGGTGTCGGTAGATGTCGGTGTCCCTGTTTCTGTTGAGATCACCCGTCAGTCACTTGCTGAACTGAAGATAAAAAAGGGAGGCAGGGTTTTTATTACCTTCAAGGTTTCATCCGTTAAAGTATTTGAAAGATGAAAAAAAGGAGAAAATTTAATGATAACTGTTAATGAGGCAATGAAGATATTGTCGGGGATTGATGTGAATTCAGCTGTCGAAGAAGTTGCGCTTTCAGATACTTTGGGAAGAGTTCTGGCTGAAGATATTGTTTCACCGATTGAGATGCCTCCTTTTGATAAGTCAGCAATGGATGGATATGCGGTATTTTCCGGGGATAGTTCGGTAAGATTTAAGGTACTTGAGACAATAGCTGCCGGGAGTAGTCCTGTTTTCAGTTTGAAAAATCATGGAGAGTGTTCGGCTATAATGACGGGAGCACCTCTTCCCGAAGGAGCTGATAAAGTCATAAGAGTGGAACTTACTGAAAAAAGTGACGGCTATATGAGATTGACAGGAGATGAACAATCAGTAAATGTCTGCCGGCGGGGGGAAGATATTAAAAAGGGCGACATAATTGTAAAAAAAGGGACTCTCATCAAACCCCAGCATATGGGAATTATTGCTTCTGTTGGAAGATCACAACTTAAAGTATCAGTCAGAGTAAAAGCAGCAGTGATCTGTACCGGAGATGAAATTGTCGAACCCGGAAAAGAACTTCCGCCCGGAGGGATTTATAATTCAAATTTATACTCTCTTTCAGGGCAGCTGACCGGATGCGGGGCAGAAATTGTCTATACTTCCGAAGCGGTTGATGACCCTGAGAAATTGAAAGAAACAGTTTCAAAATCTCTTGAAATATCCGATATAGTTTTCATAACTGGAGGTGTATCGATGGGGAAATACGATTATGTTCCCCGGATATTGAAAGAGTCGGGACTTGAAATATACTTTCATAAAATAAAGGTCAAACCCGGGAAACCCACTCTTTTTGCGGGGAAAAACGGGAAATATGTATTTGGTCTCCCCGGGAATCCGGTTTCTTCATTCATTATTTTTGAAATTATTGCAAAGCCTTTTCTCTATAGGTTATGCGGTCATGATTATTCTCCAATATTTTTAAAAGCAGTTATGAAGAAGGGAATTACAAGAAAGAAGAGCGGCCGGGAACAGTATCTTCCGGTTCACCTGAATGCAGCGGGTGAGATCGAACTTATAGAATTCCACGGTTCAGCACATCTCGCTGCACTTGATAAATCCAACGGTCTGCTCAAAATTCCTGCAGAAGTTTCTGAGATCCGGGAAGGGAGTGAAGAAATTGTTAGACAAATTTGACAGAGAAATAAATTATATAAGAATATCTGTCACAGACAGATGTAACTTAAGGTGTACTTATTGTGTCCCGCCAAATGCGGTATTAAAAGAGAAAAAATCAAATTTATCTCCTGATCAGATCATATCTGTTGTGAAAGAGGGGGTTAACCTGGGAATAAAAAAAATTCGGCTAACAGGCGGAGAACCTCTTTTACGCAAAGATATTTTTAAAATAATTAAAGATATTCGATCGGTTAACGGAGTTGAAGAGATTGCACTTACGACTAATGGAACTCTCCTTTCAAAGTATGCAGTTGACCTGAAGAATAGTGGTCTTGACCGTATCAATATTTCTCTTGATACACTTGATCCCTTATTATATAAAAAACTAACCGGAAGTGAGAATATTTCTGTGGTAATTCAGGGAATTGAGTCTGTTAAAAATGCCGGTTTTAAGGATACTAAGATAAACATGGTTCTGATCCCGGGTGTGAATGACAAAGAAATAGAGAAAATGAAGATTTTTTGCAGGGATAAAGGAGTTAAACTTCAGCGGATTAATCAGTATTCTTTAAGCAATATAGAGTCCATAGACAGGAGCCTTTCGGCAGAGAGGCCAAAAAAATGTTCGTCATGTAACAGGATCAGGTTAACCTCCGACGGAAAACTTAAACCATGCCTCTTTTCCGACACAGAAATAGATCTTGACAAAGAGAATCTTTCCGCGAGCATTAAAGAAGCGATCAGATCAAAACCACCATGCGGAAGTTCAAATAATTCCAGAGGAAATTGGGAGATCGGAGGATGACTTTTATTTTAGATTGCAATAAGATGACAAATTTAATAATATCTGAAAACCGGAGAAAAAAATGGATTTTACTCATTTAAATCGAAAAGGGGAAGCTGATATGGTTGATATCAGCAAAAAACATGTTGTCCACAGGGAAGCGATTGCTGCCGGAAAAATTTATCTCAATCCTGATACAATCGAATTGATAAAGAAAAATGAGATAATGAAAGGTGATGTCCTCTCCGTTGCAAGAATTGCAGGAATATCAGCAGCGAAAAAGACATGGGATTTGATCCCGTTATGCCACAACATTCCCATAAGTAAAATCGGGATTGATTTTAAAATCGAAACTGATCATATCAGTATTAAATCAATGGCGAAATGTGATGCAAAAACCGGGATTGAAATGGAGGCACTCACTGCAGTTTCCGTAGCGGCCCTTACTATTTATGATATGTGTAAAGCCGTGGATAAGAAAATGGAAATTTCCGCTATAAAACTTCTGGAGAAGAAAAAAAGTGAAATTTAAGGTTGTGTCGGTCAATATTTCCGAAAAAAAGGGTGTTCAGAAAAGACCTGTTGATAAAATCAGGATTGTTGAAAATTATGGGATAGAGGGGGATGCCCATGCCGGGAAATGGCACAGGCAGGTCTCATTTCTGGGGATCGAAGCTGTGAATACCATGAGAGAGAAATCCAACGGATTTGAGATTAAGAACGGTGATTTTGGTGAAAATATTGTAACCTCCGGTATAGACTGGAGAAAAGTAGAGGTGGGTGGAAATATAGAGATTAACGGTGCACTTTTTGAAATCACCCAGATAGGAAAGGAGTGCCATTCCGGCTGTGCGATCTATGAAGCGGTAGGAGATTGCATTATGCCGAGGCAGGGGATATTTGCAAAGGTTTTAAAAGGAGGGGAGGTAAGTGCTGAAAATATCGGGATGTAATT
>CAZNLS010000105.1:0-8790 GCA_964573895.1 uncultured Clostridia bacterium | reverse complement strand
TTTTCATATTGTGGGGGAATCATAATAGGAGGTGGAAGAGTCAGCGATTGGTAAAAAAACAGTATGATCTGTTTGCCAAACCCTCTTCCAAAATCCGGTTAGATGTTTCAGATAAGTGCAGGATCCATGAGGCTGTTTTATTGTCTAGAAAGAAAGAATCTGCCAAAAATATATTGCTGATTCATGGCCATCAGGGTGAGTTTTTAAATGATTATCTATGGTGGTTCGGAAGATTTTTTGTAAGAACATTCTGGAAATTTTTTCAATTAAGATTTGGGATGCCCGACCCGACAAGTCCTGCAAAAAATTACAGGATAAGAAATAAGGTAGATAAAAGGTTTACGAGGGCAGCAGAAGAGAATGATATTGTTATTGTTGCGGGCCATACCCATTTCCCTATTTTTCCGAAAAATGATGAGCCGTCTTATTTCAATGACGGCAGTTGTATTCATCCCAGGTGTATAACCGGGATTGAGATATCAGATGGATGTATTGTCCTTATAAAGTGGCATAAAGAATTTAACAGCAGGGGAGAGAGAAGAATTGTCAGAAAGGAACTTGTTTCAAAGCGGGACCTGAGAGATCTATGATTTAAAACTATTCTTATATTTAGAATAATATTCATGTTATAATGGTTCCAATATGAAAACAAAAGAATTTATAAAGATATTTTTATTGCTTATATTTATAGCTGCTCTCCCATTTTGCGCCAGGAGCAGTGATGAAAAAATAAAGATCGTTGTGATTGGATTTGATGGTGCCGGTTGGCCGACGATTGAGCCTCTCATTAATAACGGCAGACTTCCGTACTTAAAAAAACTAAGGGATGAGAGTGCATGGGCAGATTTTAAAACTTTTAAACCAACAAAATCCAATGTTGTATGGACCAGTATTGTTACCGGGAAAACAATGATGAAACACGGGATAATGGATTTTACCTTCCTGAAAAAAAACGGGGTTAGATTTACGTATAACAAATCTCACCGGAAAGAGCCGGCAATTTGGCAGATCCTCGATTCATTCGGGATGAAAAGTATTGTTATCAACTGGTGGGTATCTCATCCACCTGATAAAGTTAACGGTATTATCCTTTCTGATAGGTTCAGACGAGTAGTCAATAACGGAATAGATGTGAATGGACTGAAGGATACCGTATATCCTCAATCAATGTTTCAGAATTTGACAAAATTAGTTAAAGAAAACAGTAGCTATGAGAAGGTACTTGAGAGGACAGGTTTAACCGATTTTCCCAAAAAATTTCATGAAAAATTCCCAAAAGGAAATATCAAAAAAATACCGGTGCTGAATATATACAGACGATTGGTGAAGCATGATGCAATGATAGAGAGTGTTTCGGAATACCTGCATGAAAAAGTTAATTGCGACCTTTTTGCAACTTATTTCAGGTCTCCGGATATTACCCAGCATCTGATAACACATTTTATGGATCAGGGTTTCAAGGCAAAATTCGTTCCTCTTCTGAAAAAAGGAAATGTTCCTCCGGAAATGATGAAGGAAGCGGTTAACATGGTCTCCGAGTTAATGTATCCTGTATACAGAAATATGGAGAGAATAATTAAAAACATCATAGAGGGAGAAAAAAATAAAAATACCTATTTTATGATTATGTCTGATCACGGTTTCTCTTTTTTTAAACAGGGGTACAATCATTACAATCTGCCTAAAAAATATGAACCTCCGGCAGGGATCCTTATGATTAAAGGTCCAAAGGTGAAAAAGGGGAAACTGGTTAATGCTTCGGTTTTTGATATTACTCCCACAATACTTAATTTGTTTGGCCTGCCTGTCGGGAAAAATATGGATGGAAAAGTGTTGAAGAGTGCGTTTAGAAAAAGTAATAAAATCAGTTTCAAGCTCTACAAATTACGAACTAAAAAAGAAACCGGTTCAGGTAAGGTTGACAAAGAAGCACTCGAGGAACTAAAAGCGATAGGATACATAAATTAGAGGTTGACAAAATTAAATACAGTGGTGTAAAATATCATCTCAAAAGAGGAGAACAATGGCAAAAATTAAAACAATAATATTAGTTATCTTTATTTATTTTTTCGTTTCGTTTTCACCGATTTATTCGGATTTCAGTGATATTCAACCAAGGACAATCCCGCTTGGTGTTATTTCGGGTGGAATGTTTGATATCGCAACCGATAAAACAAACACTATACATTTAGTCTGGTCTGACAATGGGTCTCTGCATTACGGACAAATAGTTAATGATAAGATCGTAAATAAAGAGGATATACCTGAATCCAGTGATTTCCAGATGAATTTCATAAGACCGAGATTATTTGTCCGTCCCGACGGTGCATCTATTCACCTCTCATGGATGACACCGAAACCGGGAACGAGGCTTATGCATGTCTGGAAAGATTCAGATGGCTGGCATAAAGAGACCGTGTGGAGTCAGAAAGGCAGCAAAGATTTTATTTCAGTACCATTTGCAGTTGAAGATATGACGGGAAAAATGCATATTCTCGGTCAGCTCTGGAATGCATCCAGCGGATTCTTCAGTAAAATAAAATATTGGTGGAAAGAACCGGGGAAATCCTACAACAACGGTTGGACGCTTATTGAAGGTACAAAAAAATGGAGAGATACCGCAATGTTTGTCGATTATAACGGCGGAGTTCACGGGGTTTACAAGAGCGGATCAGATCCCGGTCAGTATCTATTTTGTGAAAGCGGGGGCAAATTTGATGAAAACGATGTTGAATATATTCCTACTCCTCCCGGAGAAGTCTGTGTCTCTTTCGGAGACCTTTTTGTAGATAGAGAGGGAAATGTTCATCATGCTCATATATCATACAGATCTGAAAATATGTATTACAATGTAAGAAACAAGGCAACGGGCAAATGGGGGACACCTCTTAAAGTTAGCGAAAAGGGAGTTAATACATGTGTACATTCAAATTATGAAAATCCCTGGCCCTCAATTGCACTTGATCCGGACGGAACAGCATACATTACATGGGCCGATATGCCCTGCCCGAACAAAGAAGCCAACAGGATCACTCTTGCTGTTGTCAAGAACGGGCAATTATTGAAAAGAGAGATCCTTTCCGATCAGGCTCATATTGATGAGCATGGAAAGCCTGCTATTTGCGGAAATGATAATGGTATATATCTGATCTATCGTCACTGGGAAGAAGGTGAAATGATGCTTTATACCGTTTCAAAACTCGGATTCTTCCCTCCAACTTCATGTATTTACAATCTCGTTGAAACAAGAACTCTTTTCAGTCATGATGTTTTAAACAGGCTCACCTGGGAAGCAAATTCGAAGAATGACGAAGTTGATGTTGTTATTGATAAATTCAACATATATGTAACAAAAAACGGCGGGAACAGAGAGCTTCTTGCCTCGGTATCATCAGGTACATTCCAATATGATCACAAAGATATTGATAAGGATGCGGATTATTTATATGAAATTACTTCAGTGACAAACGAAGGTGAAGAGAGCGGTGCAGAAGTTTTTGTAAAGAAAAACTAAAAAAAAGGCTAATTGAATTTATTATTTATTTTTAGAATAACTTTGTTATAGTTGAAATAATTTTTCAATCTTCTATAATTAATGAAATTCTGTTCAAGTTAAAACTATTGTATTAAAATCGTTAAAGATTGAATTTATTGTTACTTGAACAGTGAGGGGAATTGGAAATCACTAATACAAAACTGAAAAGGAAATCTGAATTCATTACCGGAACTGTATATTTTTTAATACGTAATCTTATTTATTTCTATTTTCCTCTACTTCTTTGGATAAAATTATGGGGATATTTCAATATTAAAACAGCCCTGATTTTTTTCGCACTATTCTTTTTATCAGTTTTTTTATATCTATTAAAAATCAGAGGAAAAAAGTTAAAAAAAAGTGAGATTTTGATTTTAATTCCGGCAGGGATAACCTTTGGGATCTATATTTCAAATCTGATTCAAAATTATTATTTAGGCACTTTAAAACTTTATGTGGATGCATTAAACGGGTATATTCCAATGGCCAACATGGGATTTTCAACGGAGTTCTTTTTTTTCGGAGAAAAACCCTTTGTAACTTCTCTTATCTTTAAAATATTCGATAATTATATGAAGAATATTAATATTTTTTTTATTGCCGGATATATAATTGCCTCTTTTGCAATTATATTTTCTTTGAGCTCTTATTTTAAGAGACTTCATGAAAAAATGCTTCTTTATTATCTGCTGATTCTATTTTTCATGAATCAGAGCCTTATGACTGTCTGGCTGACAATTGCACAGTCTGAAGCTCCCGCAATTATTTTTACTCTGCTTTTATTGTCTCTCTGCTTCTATTTTTTTTCAATCCGGGAAAAATTAATGGAAATAATGCCCGGGTTTTTTTCATTACTTATTATAGTCTTTGTTTTAATCCTTTTTGTATTTACCAGAGACACAAACGTATTTTTTATCCCTGTCCTGATCCCGCTATTCTTTTTCATCTATAAAAAGAAATGGATGTTTGCATTGATCCTGGTTTTTGCAGTTTCAATCTTTGTATTTCACCAAATGACATTTAAGCAATCCGGACGCTGGAAATTCCCATTGACAAATGTGTTGTGTAAAAGGATTATTCCCAATCGTTCGCTCAGGTCACTTTTTCAGGAAAAATACAGGTTCCCGGATGATTCTATTGTTAAATATGCCGCCGGGAAAAATGCTTCAAAACGGTTCAAATATAAGGAAAAAATTTATCTTAAGGGAAGAGATGACAATTGGGTGAGCCGTTATGGCCTCGGAGCATATAAAAAATTTTTGTTAACCCATCCTTTTTACATAGTCTCAAATTGGATCGATGACTGGCACTATTATAACTCCGGTTTTTACTGGCTTGGAGGAGAGAAAAAAGGTAAAAAAAAATTGAAAAATTTTATTCATGATTTTCCGGGAAAGATATCAATTGCTGCAGGATTTATTCTTCTTCTTTCAGGCATTATTGCAGTAAAAAAATATCCTCCGCTGCTTATCCTGATTGTTCACGCATTTTTAATTGGGATTGTGTCCTTGTTTGGAGATGCAATGGGAGTTCCCCGTCACTATCAGCAGGCTGCTATGACTTTGAGGCTCTCATTACTTCTTGCAATTACCATATTACTTGCTGCTGCAGGAGACCTGGCTGAGAGAATAAAACTCAGATCATTTGATATTAAAGAAAGTGCTAAACAGTGATTTCTTTTAAGATTATATGATATAATTCTTCTATGAAAAGGATAATATTATCGTTAGTTTTCATTTCATCGGTTTTTGCTTTTGCTTCTGACAGCAGAATACAACAAAAGGAGTTTTTGCTTAAAGGGAGAAGATGTATGGTAAGTGTTATCGCCGGTTTGTCAGGCAGCGATATTTACATTGATACCGGGAAAAAGAAAAATATCACTCTGCTTATTCCCGGTGAAAATCTCTGTCCAAATATTACCGTCAGGGAAAATAACTATTTTGCAACCTGGCTGAATTATAAAAAAGGAGATGTGGGACTTGGTTTTTATAACCCGGTTTCAAATTTTTCAAGAATAGTTGTCAGGAGAGGATTTCGATTTATCTCCGGTGCTTCTAAAGTAGTATTTAACAATAACAGCCCTGAATTTATTTTATTCAGAGGGATCAGGGATAGAGATAATGAAGATATTTTTCTGTTCAGGATAAGTGATGAAAAACTTATCCGTGTAACTGATACTGCCGGAAATGAAAAAGAAATAATAGTTCATGAACAGTCACCTGCCGGGAAAGGCAAAATCAGGCTGCAGACCAAAACTCTGTACAGAAATTATATTTATGAGATCTATAAATCTGACCTGAGAGTAAAGAAACTTTTAGATACTGAAATTGAACGGAAAAATTTTAGAAGTAATCCGGCAATAACTTCAAAGGGTCTGAATACAATTGTAGCTTTCGGAGACAGCATCACCTGGGGCAAGATGAGAATGAACGATCTTCAGGGCGAATATCATCCGGAGTTGACATACTGGTTCAAAACTTCGGAATATTTATCAGAAAATTACGGGACAACATACACTGTGAATCTGGGAGTAAATGCAGATACATCTCAAAAAGGTGTCGATAGGATGGATGATGATTTTAAATATTTATCTGCTTACTACCTTCTTGTCCTTTTTGGAACAAATGATGTCGGAGGTGCTCTTTTTTCACCTGCAAGTAGTGCAGAAAACCTGAGATGGATTATCGAAAATGCGAGGGATAATTATGGTATGTATCCTATTATCTCAACTGTTCCTCCACAAAAGAAGTACGTTCCCGGAGTGCAGCTTTTTAAAGATGAAACAGAAGAGCTGAATACGTTGATTATTACTATGGCAGTCGAAGAAGGAATTCCATATATTGATACATACTCTATTTTTATGAATTATGCGGATGGATGGGAAGCACTGCTGGAAGATACTAAAGGAAATCATCCTAATCCTACCGGGCACCAATTAATGGCTGATCTTATTGTACCAAAGATACTTGCAGTTCCGCCGGCATCTGCTTCTGTAACAGATATTTCCGGTTCAACCAACTCGGTTCAGATTACTACTTCCGAGAATTATGAGTTTGATTTCGATCATTATGAAGTGAAGTTCGGTTATTATCCCGGTAAACTGGATTTTGATGCGTCATTCAATTCAAATATTTTTTCATTAATAAGATTCCCGGCCGGATTAAAAATAAGAGATACAATATATTTTAAAGTCAGATCAGTGGATAAAGACGGAAATGGCAGTGATTTTTCCGTAGATTTTATGACTAAATTTACTGATTGATCATATATTTTTTATAAAAATTTTTATGAGAATTTCATATAAAAGGATTTTAAACTGCTGCTCCGGAGATTTAATCTCTTATATTGTTTTGATATTGTCATTGATAATAAACCGATTTTGGATATTCGGAGATATTGCATTTTCTGTTTTCAGGGGTGTCCCTAACTTCTATTCCTGGATTCTTCTCTGGAACTGCAGGGTACTGGAAACTTTATCCTTTTCTTCTTACTGGGCAGGTAATGCAATGTTTCCTTATAAAAACAGCATTACTTTCTCGGAAAACATGATTGGATTAACTCCCGCTGCTTTTCCATTCAGACTGATAACGGATAATCCTGTTCTTTTTACGAATATTTTTTCTCTATTTCTTGTAATCCTGACAATGCTGATCACTTTTAAAATCCTGAAATATCTGTCGAAAAGCCGTATTGCTTCTCTTGCAGGAACATTAATTTTTTCACTCTATCCCTGGAGTATGAAAGAATTTTCACTCGGCAGATTTCACATGCTTGCACTTTTTTTTATTCCGCTTATTGTCTGGCTGAACATCAAATATTACAAAAAAAAGGAGCGAAAATTTCTTGTATTTATTTCCATTGTTTTTGTCTGGACACTTCTATCAAATATATATATTGGAGTGTTTCTGACACTTTTTATTGCTCTTTTCAACATCATATGGTTAATATATGACCGGAATACTTTGAACTGGGAGTCTGTTTTAAAAATTGCTTTCTGTATTCTGATTGCCTGGATTATGTTACTGCCAATCTTTCTTAAATATCTGGAGAGCGGGAAAAATATAGGCATGGTAAGGACACTTTCCGATCAGGTGAACTATACAGGACCAGCATCAAGCTGGCTTACAGTTCCGGATGAGAATCTACTGTATGGGAAGCTCTTTAATTTCTTTCCAAAAGGCACCAGGGATGGAATTGTTGAAAATTACATGTTCCCCGGCCTTGCAGCTATCTTTCTTTTTATTGCAGGATTTTTTCTGAAGAAGATTCCTCCCTGGGTGAAGAGTATCAGGATAACCGGTCTTGTCATGATCTTAATTTCAGTGGGTCCTCTTCTCAGGATAGGCTCAATTAAATTGCCGATGCCGTTTTCACTATTCTGGTATATTTTTCCTCCGATGCGGGCGACAAGGAATCCTCACCGCTTTGCCATCTTTGCTCTATTTTGTATGTCTGTTGTCGGAGTGTTTGTTCTCAAAGAATTATTGAAGAAAAGGAAGGGGAAACTAATTGCAACATTTATTATAATCCCCTTTATACTGCTGGAGTCACAAAGTTTTCAGAAAGTATCATTGGCAATTCCACGTTATTCTAAAAAATTCTATTCTAAACTATCATCAGGAACAGGCAAAAAGATTGTTGCAGAGCTCCCTTTTGAGATACATACCGATCTTCGGGCAATGGCCGGTTCTACCTGGCACTGGCAGTCTCTCGTTAACGGTGTATCAGGACTCAGGCCTCCGGCTCAAAGTCAATTGGAATATGAATTGAAAGAATTTCCTTCACTCAGGACAATAAAGATCCTTCAGTCTATCGGTGTTAATATTGTAGTTTTAAATGAGATGAATTTGCGAGGGAAACGAAAGTTAATCCTAAAAAAAATAGAACAATTCTCTGAGTTGGGTTTCCTTTTCAGAATCGGGATGAAATCGGCATGGTCACTGGAAAAGGGCACAAAAATGCGTGTTGTGAACTATAAAAAAGATTTTTCATTAAGTTATACATCCAATCTTAATAAAAATGAAACAATTCTCAGGCTGATAACCGGGAAAAAGCATGGGAATATTCTTTTCAATCCGAAAGCCCCTTCGAAATTCAAATTTACAAAATCAAAACTATGGAAACTGCGTCTGATTTCCGGGGGCGGGCCAAATAAAAGGATTGTTCATCGTTGGGACTGGAATCCGCCGGCGTTTTTTCATGACCAAAATAGAATCTCAGAATTTAAACTAGAGAAGTTCCGACGACTTAAGAAC